>CAMEHU010000004.1 GCA_945917765.1 uncultured Lachnospiraceae bacterium
TAAACCTCCACTACGGACTTTCACCGATTAACTGAACGACATGCCCGTCGCACAAGCAAGAGCAATAATTCCCAAGATTATTGCTGTACATACTGCTATAGATTTGATTCTTCCGTTTTGTTTCTCGTTCATAAACTTAATCTTACTTTACCTTTCCTCAAATTTTGAACTAGGTTTTACTACGATTCTTTTGCTTATTATTTACTCTTTTCTACGACAAACTTTGACCGATTCTGCCACTATGATACTTCCTCGAACCGTGCTACAAACCCCATTTGCTTTTTATACTTATATTTTCATACATTCATTATAAATTTTCAATACCTTAAAAAATGACAAAAATCTAGTTATTTTACGGGTTTTCGGGCTTTGTTTTTTATTAAGTTTATATTACATTTTTGACACATTTATGTAATATTTAAAGTGTACAAAGGTACAAACTGAAATTACTTACGGATAATTTAACTTTTGTTAATTTAGATACTAACTCTGGATTGTATTATTGAACATTTCATTTGGAACTTTATGGGTAATTCCATTTAATAAATATTTTTATTCGTTTGTAGGTTCTTTTTCATAAAAAAACACCCATGATTTACAAATCACAGCTTTTTTTATTGTGATTTATTAATCAGAGATGTGTTTAAAAAAATCTCTTGTTTTATTGTGCGTTATCTTGAACAGCCTTTATTTCAAAATCAACATATCTTGTAATATCTTGTTCTCCAGAATTTAAAAATACTATCTTATAATACTTATTTTGTGCACTATTATGTGTTAGTTTTCCAGTTAACTCTGAAGGTGATGTTGCAACTTTTGTTCCTGATGTTGCACTTGGGCTTGATATTTCGTACCAGTTATATTGTGGCATCGTAAATGTTGGAACATCATTTTCTTCTTTAGGTTTTACTGTTATTGTATATGATATATCTGTTTGTGTTACTTCTGTTGGATTTGAAATATCTCCATTATAATTTTTTACAGTTACTATACAATATGGATTAATTACTGTTTTATCTGCAGGAGTTATTACGTTCCCAGAATTATCTTCACTACTTGATTTTACATCCATTAAACAGATTATTTTGGCTATTTCAGCTGTTACATTTCCTTTATGTTTGGATACATATCTTGAATACGCTACACCGCTAATAATTCCTATTATTATAAGTATTAACATTAATACTATCACTGTTGCATTTTTACTTATTACTGTATTTTGACTATGCTTTGACATTTAGATTATCCTCCTTATTATTAATATTATTAATAAAATACCTATTATCAAAATAAATACAATAAAATTGTGTTGTAACCAATATATTGCATTTCCCATAACTGTTGATGTTGCAATTACTTTTCCTTTTATTTGGTTTTGTTGTACTAAACCTTTGTCAAGTGTATTATTTGCATCTCCTTTTGTTTGATATAGTCTTTTTTCTCCTTCTGTGTAAACTTTTACTATTCTATGTACTGTTACAGCATTTCCTTGCTCAAATGCTATTACATCTCCTTCTTTTACGTCTTCTGTATATTTTGTAAATACTGCATCTTTCATATGAATTTTTGGTTCCATACTTCCTGTTACTATTAAATATATTCTATGTCCAAACACATCTGTTTTCCTTGATAATACAGTCATTATTAGTATTGATAATAGTACTGCTATTAATATCCAAGTTATTATTTTCATTGTTAATGATATTGGTTTTATTATTTTTTTGATTTTTTTTATGGTTTCATTTTCTTTTTTATTTTTTTCATCTGATTTTGCATTATTATCAGTATTTTTTTCGATATTTTCCTCTTTTTCTGCTGTCACATCTTTTTTATTATCACCATTTTCTAAATTATTTACATCATTAACATTGTTATTCAATTTTTCTTCTGGATTTTTTTCCTTTAAATCCATTTAATCACTTCCTTTCATTTTTCTTTTGAATATCTATAATATTGTTATAGATTATTATTTATTTGGCTAATAGTTATTTGTGAATTTCTTAACTCTTACTTAAACCTATTACCCTCATTAGTATAAAACAACCCATTTATAAAAATGGGCTGTTTTCCAATGTTTACTTTATGGTGCAATTTGTTCTGCTAAAATATTTATATACATTCTATAATATGCGCCATATGTTTCTCCTATTTCTGTGTCATAATCTGTATCTTCCCATCTCCATTCAACAGTGTAAATATCTTTTGAATGTGGATTTAATGTTTGTAATTTTTTCTCTAAACCTGTATATGTTTCCCATTTTTCTTGATTTCCTAAAACATATTGTCCATTTTTCTTTAATTTGTAAACCATATTTACATTATAAGGATTTTCTGGTGTAAAAAACATATCATAACTAAATGTTGCATCTGATTCATTCTCTACTGAAAAACTATAATTTCCTTCTACTCCTGGTGCAATTTTGTTTTTGTCATAGAAATTGCTGTTTTTAAACATATCTAGTTCGCGTACTGCATCCCAACTTTTTCCGTCATAGTCTTGCATAACAACAAATCTGTCTGTATAGTTTATAATTACATCTTCATCTATTGGTTTGTCTGGATATTTTATCCCAATCGTTTTTGTATCTCTTGCTACTCCTCTTGAAATTATATCATGTATGAAAAAAATTGATATGAAAATTAGCATTATATTTATGATTATGATATAGATTAAAATTATTTTTTCTGTTCTGTTTTCATCTTTTTTGTTTTGCTCTTCTTGATTATTATTAAATTCATTATTGTTAATCTGATTTTGATGAATAGTATCTGGATTATTAATCATATTTTCCTCCTATTTTTTTCTTTAGTGATTATTACGCTTTTGGGTTTTCTTTGCATTTTTATTTTGCTTTATTATGCTTTATTCTAAAATTAGCCTTCATGAAAGAATATATATTTCTTTCATATATTCTTTCATGAGGGCTAATCCCTCATGTTTATATATTTACAATAAGTTAATTATTGTTTTACTGGTGTCTTTTGTGTTGCAGTAAAGTCAACATCAAATGACATTACTAAACCAGCTGTAGCTTCTTCTACTTCTGTAGTACTAGGATTGTCTTCTGTTCCTTCAGAATATGAAGTCTTTCCTTCTGCAGTATCTATAGCATCATTTACTTGAATAGCTGTTGCAGGTGTTCTAGCTAAATCTTCTCCACCTTGTGGATTTGGTTTAGTTGGTCTTAAAGCATCTGTTAAAGCTGCTTGTGCAGATGCAAATGTAGAAGCATCAACTGTAGCTTCACCATTGTTTACACGAACTGCATTTGCTAAATCAACCATAGCTTGTTTCATATTTGCCTCAGTTGCTGGTGAATTTGTTGGAACTTGAGTTCTTGGTGTATCTGTTTCATAAGCCCATTTCCAATAAATTATTGGTTGTCCTTGATTTGTAGTATCGCTAAATATTGTAGCTTTACCATTACTATCTAAAGTAACAGACCCATTAAAGAATTGTGCTGATGTTCCAGAAATAGAAATCTCATTTGTGTAGTTACTGTCTGTGTAGAATTTTAAGTTTGTTGGTTTGTTTGCTAAGTTCTTGATTAAAATTGTATAATCATATGCAACTTCTGTATTTGCAGAACTAAAGTTCATTGCAAATTGACCTGTAGTTCCAGGAGCTAATTTACCTGTTTTAACATGTTGATATTGATGATTTGTTTGTGTACCATTAAATGTTACATCCCATTTAGCAACAGCAACCTCAGCCTTTCCAGTTTTTGTTGTTGTATATTTAGCCCAAGCATATGTAGCTAAAATTATAGAAACTATAGCAACAATTAATAATAATACTACTAACGCAATTGTTCCAGCAGAACCTTTTCGTTTTTGATTTTCCATATTATTTTTCCCCCCTTTCAAGTTTAGTATTTATAATATTAAAATATTATGCATATTTTAAGTATTATCAATAATTAAATGTGAGGTTTTATCTTTATAGTAAATTAATTTAAGCTCATTTTAAATGTAAGTATACCTCTTTTGTATATCTATCTGTTATTTTACATTTTCTTCTTTTTTTGTATAATTATCTTTTTGTTTTTCGTCATCTTTTTTGCGTGTAAATATCACTCGTAATAGCACAAATAAGCATACTGTAAATATTACGAATATTACTATACCTATAGGAGTTCTAAAGAATTTGATTATATTTCCTACTTTAGGAATTACTTTTACAATTTTTCCTTCAACAACATCTTCATCAAATTGATATTTTATTCCATCTTTTTCTGCAAAAATCATTCTTTTTATTATGTTGTTTTTGTTTACTGAAAGGACATTATTACAATAATAATATTTTCCATCACCATATACAATATAATCACCAACAGCAACTTCATCTTTTCTATATTCTCTTACTATTACTAATGAACCTGGTTCTGCAAATTCAGAATGTTCATCAGTTTTCATAATATAAAATTGATATTTGCCAAATGATAGATTATCATTTTTTACTGTACATGCTAGAACAAACAACGTTGTAATTAATAATACTAATGCATATATCATTATTATTGTCCTTAATATTAATTTACTTACATTTGTCTTTTGTTTTGAATTTTGTTCCATATCATTTTCCTTTCATTTAACTCCTAAACTTAGGATAACATCTTCAACATTTTTTGACAAGAGGTTTTTTAAAAATTTTTAATTTATAATATAATTGTAATATTTTTTCCCTACTTCCTTTTTGAAAAAGCTTTAGGGAACTAAGGAAAATTAAATTTTTAATATCTTTCACAACAAATTGTAAGTTTTTTTAACACACTTCCAAAACATCACCTTATAATTATTAAATTTCTAAAAATCAATATTAATATTCTGAAAAATTCTAAAAAATTCTAAAAAATTCTAAAAATTTGTCTCAAAACTCCCTCGGAAAAATAAATAATTAAAAATAAAAATCTTTGAAAATGTTAACGTAGGAACATTACAGTTTCTTAGAAATGCAACTCTTGAGGGTGCGCAAGTGCCCTCTGCGGAGAGGCTCAAGGGTGCAACTCTTAGAAACTGTTTGTTCCGAAGCTTACTTTTTCAAAGATTTTTATTTTTAATTATTTATTTTTCTCGGCAACGCATCAAAAAAATTTGATTCTCATAGCCAACCAAAATATTAAATTTTTTATTTTACATCCGTCCCAAACATCAAAACCTGTTTTCGGAAATCATTCCCAAAAACAGGTTCTAAAACCACCAAACTAATTCTCAAAAAATGCCTTATACATCCTATAAGCAGAATAAACATCAAACTTACTTGTAACTTCATAAGGCGCATGCATAGACAACACTGGAACACCACAATCAATTACATCCATACCCTTATTAGCTAAGATATATGCAATAGTTCCTCCACCGCCTAAGTCAACTCTTCCTAATTCAGAAATTTGATATCTTATATCATTTGTTTCTAATAAATTTCTAATCCATGCTACAAACTCTGCATTAGCATCAGATGCTCCTGATTTTCCTCTTGCTCCTGTGTATTTATTTACTCCAACACCTCTACCTAAAAATGCTGAATTATTTCTTTCTGAAGCTGATGCATATATTGGATCAAATCCCGCATCCACATCTGCTGATAACATTTTTGAATTCACAAATACTTTATCTAATAAATTTGGTTTATTTATATCCATTTTATTTAAAATTTCTGAAATGAATGTATCAAAAACATGTGATTCCATTCCTGTATTTCCCATGCTTCCAATTTCTTCTTTATCTACTATCATACATACTGCTGTGTTTGTAGGATTTTCAACTTCTAATATTGCTGTTAATGATGTATATACACATATTTTATCATCTTGACCATATGCTGCAACCATACTGTTATCAAATCCTAGTGTACGAGCTTTAAATGCTGGCACTAACTCGATTTCTGAGCTTAAGAAGTCAATTTCTGTAATACCATATTTTTGATTTAATATGTTTAATATATTTAATTTTACTTTTTCTGATACATCTTTATCATCATATGGTATGCTTCCTATTAAAAGGTTTAAGTCTTCTCCTTTAACTCCTTCTTTTAATTTTCTTTCCATTTGTTCTTGTGCTAAATGTGGTAATAAATCTGTTATTGTAAATATTGGATCCATTTCATCTTCACCAATACATATTTCTATTTTTTCTCCATTAGCTTTTACAATTACCCCATGAATTGCAAGTGGAATTGTTGTCCATTGATATTTTTTTATTCCTCCATAATAATGTGTTTTTAAATATGCGAATTCTCCATCTTCATATATTGGATTTGGTTTTAAGTCTAGTCTTGGTGAATCTGCATGTGCTCCTATTATGTGTAATCCATTTTCTATTGGCTCTTTTCCAATTACTGCTAAATATATATTTTTATCTCTATTTATATAATAAATTTTGTCTCCTGGTTTTAAAGTTTTTTTAGTGTTAATATCTTTAAATCCAGCCTTTTCAGCCATTTCTTTTGATGTTTTAACAATCTCTCTTTCTGTTTTTCCTTTATTTAGATATCCCATATATCCGTTACAATAATTAAAAATCTCGTTTCTTTGCTTTTCTGTTAAGCCTTCCCAACCATTTTTCTTTTGGTTGAATAGTTTTTCTTTTAATTTTGTTGCTTCTGACATTTTATTAATAATCTCCTTTCTAATTTTGGGGACGGTTCTCTTTATTTGATTTTCGGCCAATCTTTGTCACAATTTGCTGAAAATTTTTATATAAAAAGCACATCCTTTTTTATGTTCAAATTATATCACTACATTTTTTCCAAAACAAGGAAATTTATTCAAATTTCACAGAAAATTCATTGTAATTACACTCTATTTATTATATAATATACGCATCCTTTTCTTAAAGGAAATCTTTTTGAAGGGGGTGAAGCTTCGTGAGCAACTCAGATGTTATCTTGAGACTAGTTGAATTGTTAATTGAATCTGAAAAGAAACAATTAGTATTACAATCTAAACTTCAAGAACAAGCACAAAAAAAAGATTAGTACATACTAATCAAAAAGAGATAGTAATTTGCCATTACTATCTCTTTTTAAAAGAATAACGAGGCTACGCCCCTAACTCCATTAGTTATTTTTTATCTACTCTAGAAACTTTCTTATAAATAACAAAAGAGATGTATTATTTGCCACTACATCTCTTTCTTAACTTCGTGAATAACTCAGATTTTCTATTCAATAGTATTGTACTATGAAACCTTGAATTTGTCAATACTATTTTCTAAATATTCCCCCAATATTCCTTCAAAGCCTCAAATTGCTTATTTGATTTTTCTGCACTATCTGTGCAAACTCCACAATAGAACTTAATCTTAGGCTCTGTTCCAGATGGACGTGCACAACACCAGCTTGAATTTTCTAAATCGAAATATAAAACATTTGATTTTGGAAGTCCTGTTTCATGAGTTTCACCTGTTTGTAAGTCTTTTACAACATTTGCTTGATAATCTCTAAATTCAAGTACTTTTAAACCAGCTAATTCTGTTGGTGGATTACTACGTAGTTTATCCATTATTGATTTTATTTTTTCTGCGCCTTCAATTCCTTTGAATGTTAACGCAATTTGTCCTTCTTTATAGTATCCATATTTTTTGTATATATTTTGCATTTGCTCATATGCACTTATTCCTTTTGATTTATAATATGCTGCTGCTTCACATGTTGCCATTACAGCTACTATTCCGTCTTTATCTCTTGCGTGTGTTCCAACTAAACATCCATAACTTTCTTCAAATCCGAAAACATATTGTTCTTTTCCGCCTGCTTGCTCAAATTGTTTTATTTTTTCACCTATCCATTTGAAGCCTGTTAATACTTCATATAGTTTCATATTATATTCTTTTGCCATTGCTTTTGTTAAATCAGATGATACTATTGTTGTAATTAATGCACCATTTTCAGGTAAAATTCCTTTTTCCTTTTTTTGTGATAATTCATATTCTGCAATAAATAATGCTGACATATTTCCTGTAAACATTTCATATTCTGGTTTTTCATTGCAATCACAATTTTCACCACAATCACATGCACTATTATTTTTCTTAACAAAAACCCCTAGTCTATCTGCATCTGGGTCATTTGCTAAAATTATATCTGCATCTACTTTTTTTGCTAATTCTAATGCTAATGCAAATGCTTTTGGATCCTCTGGATTTGGGTAACTTACTGTTGGGAATTCTCCATCTGGTTTTTCTTGTTCTGGTACAACATACACATTTTCAAATCCTAATTCTTTAAGTACTGTTTGAACTGGTATATTTCCTGTTCCATGTAACGGAGTATATACTATTTTCAAATCTTTCGCATTATTCTTTATTGCATCAGGATTTAACACTAAACTTTTTAATGTATCAATATATTTTTTGTCTAATTCCTCACCAACTACATTATATAATCCTTTTGCTTTTGCTTCTTCTAAATCCATCATTTTTATTACGGAATAATCAGTTATAGCATTTACCTCAGAAATAATTTCACCATCTATTGGTGGAACTATTTGTGCTCCATCTTCCCAATAAACCTTGTATCCATTATATTCTGGTGGATTATGACTTGCTGTTACAACAATTCCTGCAACACAGCCTAATTCTCTTACTGCAAATGACAATACTGGTGTTGGTCTTAAAGTATCAAAACGATATGTTTTTATTCCATTTGCATTTAAGCATAATGCTGCCCACATACTAAATTCAGGTGAAAATCTTCTTGAATCAAATGCGATTGCAACCCCCTTATCTTGCTTTCCTGTTTTTATAATATAATTTGCTAAACCTTGTGTTGCTTTAGTTACAGTATATTTATTCATTCTATTAGTTCCTGCGCCAATTACTCCTCTTAATCCTGCAGTTCCAAACTCTAAATCTTTGTAGAATCTTTCTTTAATTTCATTTTCATTTTCTTTAATAGCCTCTAGCTCTTGATGTGTAGCTTCATCAAAAGTTTCGCTTGTACGCCAATAGTCATATTTTTCTAAAAAATCCATTGTTATCATCCTTTCTTTTGAAACATTCCGGGACGGTCTTTCTTTGTTTCATTTTTGAGACTTTTCGGGACGGTCTTTTTGGTCTCGTTTTTGAGACTTTTCGGGACGGTCTTTTTAGTCTCATTTTTGAAACATGCCGGGACGGTCTTTTTTGTTTCATTTTATAATGGTATAATAACAAATTTTTTTAATTATAACAAGCATATTTTTAAAACTTTTTCATCATTAACTGTTTCATTGTTAAGACATAAGAATGTTCTTAGAGAATTAATTAAAGAACTAGCCCTAACACCAATATTCCAAAATTATCTCTATAAATTTCACTAAATTGCTCAATTGGTAATGGATTTTGACCTATTCCTGCTTCTATTGTATATCCAGGTCTATTATAGTTTTGTATAAACCAATCTTTATAACCTGCAAAACTTGAATTATATGGCACTTCTGCAAGCTCGTATCCGCTTACCCCACTAAATTGCTGACCTATGAATTCTGCCATTGGTGGATTATAATTTCTAAATGTCCAATATATTTCTTGCCCTTGTGTATGATATGCAATTACTAACCTGAAATTATGCTGTAATGTAAAATTATATACTGCTAATGCTTCTCTTGCAACTAATGGTCCTTCTCCAACAAAATCTCTTGGTGCTGGTTTTGTAAATCCCTGTGCATATTTTATTCGTTTAGCTTCTTGCCACCCCGCAGGAAATTGTAGATTTAAATCCACACCATCAATATTTGCCTTCCATCCACTAGGAAATGGAATCTCCGGAAAACTTTTTGCAATTTCTTGTGCACTTTTATATGGGTTATCCACAGTTTGTAAACCGCCTGTGACTAAATCTACTCCGTCTGGGTTTACCATTGGCACTATATATAAACTTACTGCATTAAATAGTTGCCTTGCACTAAATTGATTTAGCCTTCCATTTAACGCATATTGTGCTGAATAATCTTCTATAAATCTCATTAAAACTGGTGTTGTTATCCATTCATTTGCATGAAATGATGCATTATAAAAAACCTCTTTCTGTCCTCTACCTATTCTTATGTATGGAATTGACCTTCCTAAAACACTATATCCTATGCTCCCTATTTCTAGAAATGGATATGTACGTTTTAATTCTCTTATATCACTTTGTAATTTTTGATATGTATATCCTTCTGGCATTTTTTTACCTCCTATCATTATAATATATGATAGTATGCGTTTTAGAGTTCTAAAAAGTTATTTAAAACATTACAAAAAATAACTCAAACAAAATCTACTAATTTTGTTTGAGTTAATCTACTTTTTAAAAATGTCATAAACACTTTTACACAATTTTATTTATTATTTCATTAATGTTTCTTATATGTATCTGTTGACAACCAAGTTCTTGAAACAACTTGACCATTTAAATATAAAACTTTAAAAGTTTCAACTTTATATCTTGTTTCTGTTTCCTCTATTGTTCTTGATTCTAACTTAACTTCGTATTCTGTAGGTTGTTTTAAGCCTTGAATTTGGCATGTAACACTTCCAGGTCCGACAAATGCAACAACCTTTACAGGATATTCCCTATTATTTTTAAATTTAAAATCTGATGTTCCTATATTTACCATTGCATCTTGCCCTGCAGGGACATATGTAACTCCTAATGAGTGATTTCTTCTTTGTACGATTTCTAGGTTTGCTCTTAATACAGCATTATACAATGTTGTAGAAACTTGACAAATTCCACCGCCAACACCTGTTGATAATTGTCCATTTAAATAAATTGTTGATGTTTTATATCCAGTTCTTGTTGAACATTCTCCAATTAAATCATTATATGAAAAAACCTCTCCAGGCATTACTACTGCACTATTGATGCTTCTTGCAGCTACTGCAATATTTGTATTTCTACTTGCATCTGCTGTTCCATATGTTGTTGTAAAATCTCCTAAAACATCTGGAAATGCTTCAGAACCAAGACTAGCAACTGTAATTTGTGGCTTTATTGCTTTAAGTTCGATTTCATATTCAGGTTTGTCTTCTGATATCATTTGTTTTGCTTGTTCTACACTTATTGCAAAATCTAATCCTTCTTCTTCTTTATAGATTTTATATGGATTTGTTGTATAATATGCATTTACTGGCTCTTTATATATTTCCTCATGAATTGCATCTATATCTATAACATTTCTTTCAGCTTTTTCAACTGCCAATTCAATTTGTTTTTGATCACTACCTAATGCATTAATCAAATCTTGTTTAAATTTTTCTTTATTAATCTTTATTCCATCTTTACTATTTTTTATAATTAATTTATTACCATCAATTACGTATGATGAATCTGTTGCTAAATCAGGTAATTCTATGCTAATTTCATCTGATTTTTTTTCAAAAAGTTCTTCATTATATGTAAGATTTAGTTCAATATCTTCATTTTTGAACATAGTTTCTATTGTTTTAAAATTATTATTAATAATGTCATTTTCTCTACCAATATTGTACGCTAAATTTACAGCTGTTTTAACGTCATATTTACCATCAATTTCACCAATATTGATTTGCTTTGTGTATTCTCCATGTTTTATTGTTATAACATTATTTTCTGGATTATTAAAATTGCTTTCAAGAACTTGCACAGCTTGCTCTTTAGTTAAATTGGATAAATCAACATTTTTTACTTTTACACCTTTTATAATTTTATCACTACTCATATTTATTAATCCAAATATTGTAGAGCCTATTACTAAAAATAATAAAATAAAGATTAGTATTAACAATGCAATTAACATCCCACTTTTTTTACTTTCTTTATTATTCTTCTTTTCTTCATAATTATTTATTTGTGGTTTACTGTTTTGTTTCACTGGCTGTAAATTATTGCTTTTATCCTCTTTAATATTATCGTTTTCTTTTTCAATTGCCACATTCTTCTTGCTATTGTTTAATTGCTTCTGAGCAATTGGTTTATCTTTTTCTGGCAAAACTTTAGGTTTATTATTATTAACAATTTTATTAATATCTACCTGTGCTTTTAAATAACTAGAATTTTCCTTCTTCAATTTATTATTATCCAAATTTTCCTTGTTAATTGCCTGTTTTCTTTTTTCTCTTTCAATATCTTCTTTTCTAATTATTTGAAATACTTTTGTATCCCCACTTGTATCTCTTTCTTCCACTTCATTATTTTTTCTTTTAACTGGAACATCATTTTTATCATTTTTAATATTCTTGTTCATACACTACTCCAAATTTATTTTTTATAATTATATTAATTATTATTTTATTTATGCAAAAATATTTGACTCTACTTTTTATTATCACACAACTTTTCTTTTTTGTAAATACTTTATTAAAAAACGCAAAACAATGTATAAAAAAGCGTAATTCAATGCTCTTAATTGAATTACGCTTTTATAATTTTCTATTATATTTTATAAAAATAATTTCTATATTTACTAGCTTTCATATTTATATTATTTTATTCCAAAGAAATCTTTATATAATTTTCTTGCTGTTTCTGGGCTATCTGTTCCTTCTGCATTTTTAACTGGTGCAAATTCTTCTTCTCTTTTTACTCTTAAAATAGCCATATCTTCTAACATATCAAAAGCATCAAAAATAAATGATTCGAATTTATATGCATTTGGTTTTTCTGGTACTATTAATTGTCCATTTTCATCAATATATTTTGCTTTTTTATGTGCACAGTGATAAGGTAATTTCTTTTTACTTACTTCATCAATTGCTTTAACATTAAATAAATTACAATTTATATGTGATTCACCAAATACTAATTCACCTTTTTCATTTACAGCTTCAGCTAAGTCTGTTGTAATTTCAGTATATTCAACAACACCTGGTTTTCCATTTCTTTTACAAAATACTCCAACTTTTTCTTTTGGTCCAGCTTTTACAACACTTTTTCCTGCTGCTAGAACTTTTTTATCAATTGCTAAACCTAATAATGTTGAATCAACCATTTTAACTAAAACATTGTCAACAGGTCCAATAAATGCCCATTCTACGCCTCTTGTTTGCATATCAAAAATGACACCATTTCTTCTCATAGACTCAAAAATTCCACCGTGTCCATCTGCTGCTTCTTTTATTGCTCCATTTTCATCAATTAATAATTTTCCTTGTTCACTACACATTGGTAATTCACCTTGTTTGAAAAATATAATTGCAGATGAATCATAACCAAAATAATTATTTTCTTTAAAAAAGTTCTCAGTTTGATCATTGTTTTCTCTACTTGTCATTATATACCAAGGAATAATTACACCATATTTTTCATTGTTAGCATTTAAAGAATCTGCTAAAATTTCAAATATAGATTTGTCATTTTCAAGACCTAACATAAATGTTCCTTTTGGTCCATTATGTCCTAATCTTGTTCCTTGACCACCAGCCATTGTTACAACAGCATATTTACCTTGCTTTATTTCATTATCCCCTAAATCATCATATTTCTTTAATTCATCTTCAGATAATGCTGATTTATCAACATATTCAATAGGTTCAATTTTATCATTTGCAAAACTAACCTCTTTTTTTGTTGACTCATATAATTCTGTAATTTGATCAAAATCAATTGTTAAAATTTGGTCTAATAATTTTTCTTTTTTTTCATCTGATAAATTTTCAAAATTGTTTAAAAGATGTTCTTGATTATATTTTTTTAAACAATTCATTGCTGCTTCATATTTTTCTTTCATTATTTTTCTCCTTTCAAAATAATATATAAAATTATATTTTGATTTTCATATTTTATAACATCTTTTTTAAATAGTCAACATTTTTTTTAAAACTTGCTAAATACCTATTCTTTACTTCTGAATAGCTAAATCCAAGACAAACATAATTCTATTAATTTAACAGCCGTCTACAAATCACAAATATTAATCTCTCCAGACGTATTTAGCAATCCATCATGCTCCCTCACAATACTCCTCATATCAATTCCAACTTCATCAGCATTGTAACAATCTATAATCTTTACTGCAGAATTAAATTTTTTTGTATCTTCAAAATCATTTATTAATTTTGTGATATTTTTATGATTTTCTGCAACATAATTTTTATTGCCACCTATAATAATTATTAAATCTTTATTTTCTTTTATATCTTTTTTTATTGCATTATTAATTTTTTCATTTGCATCTTTATTACTATTAAACCAATTAATATTTAATATTTTTTCTTTATTTTTTATATTTAGTTTATCTAATATTTCTCCTATGTTTTCCTTTTCAATTTTTTCAAATATAGTGGTTATTTCAACATCCTCATTTATCTGTCTACTTAGATAAGGAAGTAGCATTACAGATAAATGTAAATCACTTACATAAAAATTGCAAAGTTTTTTTATGTTTTGCTGTCCCACATATTCCATTTTTCATTTGCCTCCTAGTAAAAAACTATATGGAAAATTTTACCAATTCATTTCAAATATGTCAATAATATTACAAATAAATCGTTCGTCCAATTTCGACAATTAATTTCGACATTTTTATATTTTTTTCCTTTTGTGTATATTTTTTTTATTTCAGTAAATAATTTTATTAATACCAAAAAAACACAAAGGTGGATTTAGTTTGAAAAAGGGATGTTTTTTTGAATATGTACGCTTTTGTAAAATCAAGAAAGGGATGAATTTAATATGAAATTATTTAAAAGAATTTGTTTAGTTTTATTTTTGTTAGCTATATTTACAATTGTTTCAGCATTATCATATGTTTCTGCAGTTTCAAATAACATATCAAATAGTGTCTTTAGATTGCATGTAATTGCTAATAGTGATTCAGAAGAAGACCAAAATCTTAAATATATTGTTAGAGATAATCTAATTAAATATATGAATACATTAACAAAAGATATTACTTCTAAAGAACGTGCAATTGAGATTGCTAAAGAACATGAAAAAGATTTTTATGATATAGCAATAAAAACCATTAGGGAAAATGGGTACAATTATGATGTAAAAATTGAAATAGGTAATTCTTATTTTCCTACTAAGCACTACGGAGACATTTCTTTACCAGCAGGCTATTATGATGCCTTAAAGGTAGAAATAGGTGAAAGTGCTGGACAGAACTGGTGGTGTGTTATGTTTCCACCTTTATGCTTTGTAGATATGTCTACCGGAATTGTTCCTGATGAATCAAAAGAAAAAATAAAAGAAAATTTGCCTGAAGAAGAATATGCTTTAATTAGCAGAACAGATAATAATAACTTAAATTTTAAGTTTAAATTAATTGAATTATTTTCTAAGAATTAATTAATAGATTAAAAATATTATTTAGTTGAGAATAGCATAACTATCCTTATAGATTATTTATGAAAATACTAGATTGTTTATTTACTTTTTGAAATATTTCTCAGGATAAATATCTATTCAAATATTCCATCACAAAAATATAAACATTTAATATTTAATTTTACATTACTATATTAAATGTTTATATTTTTATAATATTGATTTTAGGCTAAAATTACGTATTTTTAAATGTTTTTAACCGTAATTATTATAATATTTTATTAATATAAGAAGGATTTTTTCTTTTTTTATAATAAAATTCAAATTTTTGTTGTAAAATTTTATATTTTATGTTATAACCTATAATGATTGTTTATACATATTTTTAGGGGGTAATCTTTTGGAAAAATTAGTAATTAATGGTGGAACTCCTCTTAAAGGGGAAGTTACCATCAGTGGAGCAAAAAATGCCGCAGTTGCCATTTTGCCAGCTGCTTTACTTATAAATGGTAAATGTACTATAGAAAATTTACCTAACATTAGTGATGTTAAAATTTCTTGCGAAATTTTGACAAAACTAGGTGCAAAAATTGAATGGATTAATAAAAATACAATTACAATTGATACAACAGATATATGTGAACATAAAGCACCAATTGATATGACTAGTAAATTTAGAGCATCTTATTATTTAATTGGTTCGCTTTTAAGTAGATGCAAAGATGTAGAAGTTGGACTTCCAGGAGGATGTAATTTAGGTTCTCGTCCTATTGACCAACATATTAAAGGTTTTGAAGCACTAGGTGCAACAGTTACTGTATCAAATGGTAAAATCCAAGCATCTGCTGATAAATTAGTTGGAACATCAATTTATTTAGATATGGTTTCTGTAGGTGCTACAATAAATGTAATGCTTGCAAGTGTTTTAGCCGAAGGTACTACAATTATTGATAATGCTGCAAAAGAGCCACATATTGTAGATGTTGCAAACTTCTTAAATACAATGGGAGCAGATATTCGTGGTGCTGGAACAGATGTCATCAAAATTAATGGTGTTAAAGAATTAAAAGGTGGTGCTACATATTCTGTAGTTCCAGATCAAATTGAAGCTGGAACATTTATGTTGGCTGCTGTTGCATCAAAAGGAGATATTTTAATAAAAAATTGTATTTCAAAGCATTTGGAATGTTTAACAGCAAAAATAATTGAAATAGGTGGACATGTTGAAGAAAACGGAGATGAAATAAGAGTATGGTGTAATAAAAGACCTAAAAAAGCAAATATAAAAACTCTACCATATCCAGGATTCCCAACAGACTTACAGCCTCAAATGGGTGTTACTCTTGCAATTGCAAAAGGTACAAGTATTATTAATGAAAGTATTTGGGAATCTAGATTTCAATATACTAATGAACTTAATAAAATGGGAGCAAATATTTCTCCACAAGGTAAAACAGCTATTTTTGAAGGTGTTGAAAAACTATCAGGAGCACCTGTTTATGCAACAGATTTAAGAGCTGGTGCAGCATTAATAATAGCAGGTATTATAGCAGAAGGTACAACTGAATTATATAATTTATCTCATATTGATAGAGGATATGAAAATATTGAAGAAAAATTCAGAAAACTTGGTGCAGATATTACTCGTGTTGAAGAATAAATTTATTTAATTAAGATTTTAAAAATCTAATTATTATACAACTGAAAACAGAAAAGGATGAATATAAAATGTTTAAATTTTGTAGCTTATATAGTGGTAGTTCAGGGAATAGTTTATTTGTTGAAAATGATAAAACAAAAATTTTGATTGATTGTGGTGAAAGTGCAAAAAAAATTGTTAACTCTTTATCAGATATTGATGTTAATATAGAAGATATAGATGCAATTCTAGTAACTCATGAGCATATAGACCATGTTAAATCACTTGGTACTTTATCAAGGAAATACGATATTCCTATTTATACAAATTTAGAAACTATTACTGCAATGCCTGAACAAGCTAATAAAATCAAACAGGAAAATATTCATCTTTTTGATTTTACTAAGGATTTTTGCATAGGTGATTTGAAAATTCACCCTTTTTCAATACCACATGATGCTGCAAATCCTTGTGCATTTAATATTTATAATAATGATAAGAAAATTAGTGTAGCAACAGATATTGGACATATAACACCAGAAATTATTCAAAATTTAGAAAAAAGTATTTTTCTATTACTAGAGGCAAATTATGATCCAAATATTTTAAAATGCTCACCATATCCATATCACTTAAAGGAACGTATTTCAGGTCCATTGGGGCATCTTTCAAACAATTCAGCTGGTCAAACAATTTCTCATTTAATTGATTCTGGATTAAAAAATGTTATGCTTGGCCATTTAAGCAAAGAAAATAATTTTCCTGAATTAGCATACAAAACCGTAATGGAAGAAATAATTGAAAATAATTATCCTGAAAAATCTATACAATTAAGTGTAGCAACAAGGTTTAATCATACGCCTTTAATAGATGTTGGATAATATTACTTATTGGTTTATAGGTTAAGCCTGATAAAAAACCTAAATTATATTATACGAGGAGTTTTGATGTTACATATAAATATAGTTTGTGTTGGAAAAATAAAAGAAAATTTTCTTAAAAGTGCTATTGATGAATATTCAAAAAGACTAGGTAAATATTGTAATCTTAATATTATAGAATTAGTCGATGAAAAAATACCAAATAATGCAAGTGAAAAAGAGCAACTTATTGTTAAAGAAAAAGAAGGACAAAATATTTTAAATAATATAAAGAAAGATTCATATATTATTTGTTTAGATTTAAAGGGGAAACAATATACATCAGAAGAATTTTCAGAAAAATTAGAAAATATTTCTCTAAATTATAATAGCTCAATTACCTTTGTAATTGGCGGTTCCTTAGGGATTTCTACTAGTGTTCTATCTGTAGCAAATGAATTAATATCTTTTTCAAAAATGACATTTCCACATCAATTATTTAGAGTATTTTTATTAGAGCAGATTTATCGAGGCTTTAAAATTATTAATAACGAAACATATCATAAATAAGATTTCTTATTTATGATTTTTTATTTATTATTTATTACTTATTTTTTATTATTTTTTATTTAACTGCAAAGAAAAATAGTTAAATATTCTCATTTAAGAATAGGGGGACTTTATATAAGAACAAAACAGATAGAAGATTACAAAATCAAAAAAAAATTTACAACTAATATATTTGGGACTTTTTTATTATTTTTTTATTTCTTTTTTTGCTTTTTTCTATATTTCTATTTTTCTTTGCAAAATTAAAAACTAAATTAATTATTTATTTATTTTTATCTTTATATATTTTATTAATATTTTTTCTAGGAATATTTTTACAAGAATAAAAATAATTATGAATAAAAAAATTCTAAAGATCATTTTAACCTCCAAAAAGGATTGATTATTACGCTATAATAATACAACCCTTTATCACAGATGTCAAGAAAAATCGTTCGACATAATTCTACATAAAACTACATACAAATATTGAAACTATTATTCCAATAAAATCACCTATTAACGCCGCAATTAATATTCCACGAGTATTTTTTATTTTTACACAACTTGAATATACTGCAATAGTATATAATGTTGTTTCTGTGGAACCCATTATAACTGATGCAATTCTTCCGATATTTGAATCAACACCATAATTGTTCATAATATCAGTCGCAACAGCTATTGCAGAACTTCCAGAGATTGGTCTTAAAATAGCAAGTGGCATTATTTCTTTTGGTATATTTATTGTCTGTATTATTGGTGATAGACAATTTATAATTAAGTCAAGCAAGCCAGAATTTCTTAGGGCTCCAACTGCTACGAACAATCCTATAAGTGTTGGAAAAATATTATAAACAATTTCAATTCCCTCTTTTGCACCATCAATAAAAATGTCAAAAACAGATTTTTTTTCTATATAACTATATGAAATTATTAAAAATATAATTGCAGGCATAGCAATTATAGAAATATAATTAATTATTTTCATCTATACTTCCTTATAATTTTTTTTATAATATTTTATTATTTATTTTAATTTAATTAATATTTTATTTATTTAATTTTTATTTAATTTATTTATATTTTATTTTACTTATTTTTTATTTTATATACTTTATTTTTTGTTTTTTAATTTATTTATTTTTTAAGTTTGTCTTTTTAATTAATCCTTTAGTAACAATTATTGCCACGATAATTGAGCATATCGAAGCACACCAAACCGGAAACACAATAGAGGTAGGATTATTAGACCCCAACGAACTTCTAATCGCAATTACCGTTGTAGGAATTAATTGTAATGACGCTGTATTCAATACTATAAAAATCATCATTGAATTTGATAATCTTTCTTTATTTATATTTTCTTCCTGCATGCTCATCATTGCCTTAACCCCTAATGGTGTTGCTGCATTTCCCAATCCAAAAATATTTGCAATAATATTCATAGATATTTCTTTTTTTATTTTTTCTTTATTTTTTATTTCTGGAAATAATAATCTAATTATAGGATTTAATATTTTTACTATAATATTTATTAAATTACTTTTATAAGCAATTTTCATTATTCCATTCCATAAACACATTGTTCCTAAAAAAGTTAAGCTTAATTCAACAGCATTTTTTGTGGATTCAAAAATCCCATTATTTACTTTTTCAATATTACCAGATATACATGCATACATAATAGATACTATTAAAAAAATTGGCCATATTTTATTTAACATTAAATACTCGTCTCCTTTTACATTTAATATTATTCTTTTTGGTGATTTTTAGACCTTTAATTTTTATTATTTTTAAATTAATTTATAAAATAATTAATAAATATACTAATTAAAATATTTTTTTATTATTATTTTTAATTATTATTTTTATTATATTTTTTAAATTATTAAATTTACTTTTAATGCTTTTTATATTAATTAAATAAAGATATTAAACATTAAATGGAAATATTTTACATTTATTATTGTTTTTTTTATTTTTATATGCTAAAATAAATTAAATTTGAAACTCGGAGGTATAAATTATGAAATCAACAGGTATAATTCGAAAATTAGATGAACTAGGACGAGTTGTAATTCCAATAGAATTACGAAATAAATTCAATATTTCTGAAAAAGATCCAATAGAAATATATGTAGACGGTTCAAATATAATACTAAAAAAATATGAAATAAGTTGTATTTTTTGTGGAAAATCAGAAAATCTTAAAGAGTTTAAAGATAAACAAATTTGTTCTGCTTGTTTAAGCAAACTTAATTCATTATCAGAAAAAAAGAAAAGAATTAATAAAAAAGAAAAATAAATAAAAAAGAAATAATTGAAGTAAAGCCCCTACGGTTCACTTCAATTATTTCCTTTTTTATTTTTTTACTAATTAATAAAATATTCATATTTTATTATTAATTTTAAATTATTTTTTTTACTAACATTTATTTTTATTTATCAATTAATTTCATATAAATATCATTTTTGCTTACATTTCTATCTTTGGCTATTTTTTTTATTATTTCCTTTTTATCATAATTCTGTTTTTTATAATAATCATAATGTTCATCAAGTGTCAAATTATTTAATATTAATTTAACATCGTTTTCATCATTAATATTAGAATTTCCCTCAATTATAATTATCATTTCCCCCTTTAATTCTTGATATTTTTCTATAATTTCACTTACTTTTCCTCTAATAAATTCTTCATGTATTTTAGTTAACTCACGAGCTAATACAATATTTCTATCTCCAATTTCGCTTAAAATATCTTTTAGAGTTTGATTAATTTTATGTGGTGCCTCATATATAATTATAGTCTTATCTTCTTTTTTTAATTTTTCAAATTGATTTTTTCTTATTTTTTTATTTAAAGATAAAAATCCATAAAAACAAAATTCTTTTGTGTTCATTCCAGAACATATTAACGCATTTATTAATGCACATGCTCCAGGAATTGGAATTATTTCTATATTTTTTTCTATTGCTTGTTTTACAACTTCTTCCCCAGGGTCAGAAATTGCCGGAGTTCCTGCATCTGTTATTATTGCAATATTTTCCCCATTTAATATTTTATTAATTAATACTTCAGTTTTATTATCTTCATTATGCCTATGATAGCTTATTAATGGCTTAGAAATATTTAAATGATTTAATAATTTTAAACTATGTCTTGTGTCCTCTGCGGCAATAAGATCAACTTCATTCAACACTTTTACAGCTCTATATGTTATATCATCTAAATTTCCTATAGGAGTAGCTACCAAATATAATTTACCAATATTTCCCATTTTTTCTTTCCCTTCTTTATTTTTCACTCTTTTACTAATACTTAATTATTTTTTTGTTATTTAATTTTTAAAATTTATTTTATAGTGTTTTTATTTTATTTAATTATAATTACTTTAAATATTCTTAATATTAATTATTAAATTTAAAAAACTAAATATATTTTTTTATTTATTTAATTGTTATTATTATAAATGTTTATAATCTCATCAGAATATTCCCCATTTTCGCGATAGATATACAATGGATTTTCAATTTCAAGAAAATCACCACCATTTTTTACTGCTTTTATTAAAACAAGTTTTGCATTTTTACTATCATTTTTCGAATATACAAATCTTATTTTTTTAGGCTCTATTTTATTTTCTCTTAAGCTATAGATTATATCTGATAATCTTTCTGGTCTGTGGACCATATATAATGTGCCTTTATCTTTTAATACTATTTTCGCTGTTTTTATAAAATCATTTATATCTGCTAAAATTTCATGTCTTGAAATTAGTTTTTTTTCATTTTCATTTTTCCCACCAGTATTATTTTTTTTGTATGGTGGGTTAGTAACTACTACGTCAAATGACTCTCTTTCAACATTATCTAAAATGTTTTTTATATTGCAATTAATAATATTAAATTTATTTTCTAAATTATTTAACATTATACTTCTATTTGCCATATCAGCAACTTCTGCCTGTACCTCTATTCCAGTAATATTTGCCAAATTAGTTTTTGCTATTAATAAAAAACCAATAATTCCTGTTCCCGTTCCTAAATCAATTACCTTGCTATTTTTTTTTATATCTTTTGCAAAATCAGAAAGTATTACACTATCTATTCCAAAGCAGAATCCATCTGTGTTTTGTATTATTTTTAAATTCTTAATTTGTAAATCATCTATTCTTTCATTATCTTTTAAAATAACTATCACCTTTTCTTTCACATATTTTTTTATTTTTAATATTATATAATAAATTTTATTTTTTTTAAAGTGTTTTATTTTATTTATATTTTATTTATATTTTTTGTTATATTTTTTGTTATATTTTTTTGCTATTTTTTAATAATTATTATTTAATTATTATTTATTTATTATTTTTTTTATTTTTTATTTATTATTTTTTATTTATTTTTTATCTAATATTAATTTTAATAATTATTTTTTATTAACTATATTTTTAATATTTATAATTATCATTTTAATTAATTATAATTTTAAAATTATTTTTTTATAATTATTATATATTGCTTACAATTAATTATTATTATTTATTAATTATTTAATTACTTTTTAGGAGGGTTTGAAATGAAAGTTTCTGATTATTATAAATAGCATGGAATTTTATAATAATAAAAAAAACAATAAAAAGAAAAAAATAAATTTTAAGGAAAAAAAAGATAATGCATTTAAATCATTAGCCGAAATAGAAGGCTTTTTACAAAGCTTTTCAAAAATATCTAAATTTGCCAAAATTTCTAAGTTTCTAAAAAAATAGAATAAAAATATTTTTTATTCTATTTTTTAGAAATATTAAATTATTAATTATCTTCTAAATATTTATTTAATTATTTATTTTTTATTAAATTATTTATTAATTATTCTATTTATTATTTTACTAATTATTTTATTTATTATTTATTTTATCTATTATCTATTTATTAATTAATATTCACTATTTTTAATTATCCACCCTTAAATATTTTTCAGACAAATTAAAATTGCCTAAATATTTATTTTCTTCACCATCTATTAATATTTTTACAGAATTAACCTCATTTAATTCTGTTAATGTTTTAACTAAACAATTAATTGTTTTTATTTCTTCGTTTTCTTTTCCACTATATTCTTCTATAAAACTTTTATTAAAGTCTATGATTACGCAATCACCCATTAGTTTTGTGCTATTTATTTTCACATTTTTTGAACAATTATTTTTTAATTTATTATTTTTTGGTCCTTCTAACCATAAGTTTACTAACTCTTTATATGGTTCTGTCATTATTTTTTTTACATCAATTAATTTATTTTCAACTTCTATTTCTCCTGTTTCGTCATTGATATAATATAATGAAATAATAGTATTTCTTAATTGTTCATCTGAAATTTCCTGTTCTGGAACTATTTCATTTGATTCATTTATTACTTCTTCATCCCTATTAAAATATGACCATAATATTATTGATAAAATTATTAATAATATTGCAATCGTTAAAAAATAAATTTTTTTTGCTTTCATAATATCCGTCCTTTCAATTTTTGATTAGTTTATATTATTATAGCCAAGCTTATTTTAGAACAACTATATTGTTTTTTCTATAATTTCATAGCTTTTTTTCGACAACTTTATTTCCATTTTTTCCCTAGTTTTTATTGTTTGACAAATTTCGCATTTCAATATAAAATAAGGTTTGAAAATATTTATTTTTGAGAGGAGTTTTACCAATATGAATAACGTTTTACATGTTGGAGTTGACGTAGGGTCAACAACTGTAAAAATAGTTGTTTTAAATTCTGATTTACAAGTCCTTTTTGAAAATTATCAAAGGCACTATTCAGATACAAAAAATACTATTTGTACAGTATTAGAAGATTTAATAAAAAAATATCCTGAATATTATTATACAATTGCTTTAACAGGGTCTGGTGCAATGTCTGCTGCTAAATTTTTAGACTTGCCTTTTATCCAAGAAGTTGTTTCTTGTAAACGCTCTGTTGAAAAATATATTCCACAGACAGATGTTGTTATTGAATTAGGTGGGGAAGATGCAAAAATTATTTATTTTGATAAATTTATTGAGCAAAGAATGAATGGTACATGCGCAGGTGGAACAGGAGCTTTCATTGACCAAATGGCTGCTTTACTTCACACTGATAGTGCTGGATTAAATGAACTTGCTAAGAATTATAAAACAATTTATCCAATTGCATCTAGATGTGGGGTTTTTGCTAAAACTGATATTCAACCACTTTTAAATGAAGGAGCTGCAAAAGAAGATATTGCAGTATCAATTTTTCAAGCTGTTGTTAATCAAACAATTAGCGGATTAGCTTGCGGAAGACCAATTAGAGGTAACGTTGCTTTTTTAGGTGGACCTTTAAATTATTTGTCAGAATTAAGAAATAGATTTATTGAAACATTAAATTTACAACCTGAACAAATAATTGTTCCAGATGAAGCACATCTTTTTGTTGCAAAAGGCGCAGCTCTTGATTCCCTAAGTGCTTCAGCTGTAAGTGCTCAAAATTTAAGCAGTAAAATTGAGGTTTTACGAAATTCTGTTGATAAATCATCTACATCACTTGCACCTTTATTTTCAATTGATGCTGATTATGAAGATTTTAAAGTTAGACATAGCAAAGATACTGTAAAAAAAGAAGATTTATCTTCATATGAAGGTGACTGCTTTATAGGTATTGACGCGGGTTCTACAACAACTAAATTAGTTTTAATTGATGGAGAAGGTAACTTATTATATTCTTTATATGGAAGTAATGAAGGAAATCCTTTAAATAGTGTAATTAAAATGCTTAAGGATTTATATAACAAACTTCCTAGTAACGCTAAAATTAGATATAGTGGAGTTACAGGTTATGGCGAAAAATTAATTCAAACTGCTTTAAAAGTTGATTTAAATGAAATTGAAACAATAGCTCATTATACTGCAGCTAAAGAATTTATGCCAGAAGTAACAAGTATTGTTGATATTGGTGGCCAAGATATGAAATATATTAAAATTAAAAATGGCACAATTGACAATATAATGCTAAATGAAGCGTGCTCATCTGGATGTGGCTCATTTATAGAAACATTTGCTAAAAGCTTAAATTTAAGTATTTCTGAGTTTGTAAATTCTGCTTTAGAAGCAAGAAATCCTGTTGACCTTGGTTCAAGATGTACTGTTTTTATGAATTCAAAGATTAAACAAGCTCAAAAAGAAGGATTTACTGTTGGTGATATTTCAGCAGGTCTTTCATATTCAGTTATAAAAAATGCGATTCAAAAAGTTATGAAAATCAGAGATATGAAAACATTGGGAGATAACATAGTAGTTCAAGGTGGTACCTTTTATAATGATGCTGTTTTAAGAGCTTTTGAATTAATTGTTGGAAAAAATGTTGTTCGTCCTGATATAGCTGGTTTAATGGGAGCTTATGGTGTTGCATTACTTGCCAAACAACAATATGAAGCTAATTTAGATATGGAATACCATTCAAATATTTTAGGTATTAATGAACTAGATAACTTAGAAATTCAAACATCACATGTTCGTTGTAATAGATGCGAAAATCATTGTTTATTAACAATTAATAAATTTAATGATGGTAGCAGATGTATTACAGGAAACAGATGTGAAAAAGGCGAAGGAATTGTAAGTTCTTCAGAACAATTGCCAAATTTAGTTAAATATAAATATGAAAGAACATTTAATTATACACCTTTAGATGCAACTGAAGCAAAACGTGGAACCATTGGTATCCCTAGGGTTCTTAATATGTATGAGGACTACCCTTTCTGGTTTACGTTCCTTACAAATTTAGGATTTAGAGTAATTATCTCAGAAAAGAGTAATAGGAAAACATATGAAAAAGGTATAGAATCTATGCCTTCAGAATCAGTTTGTTTTCCAGCAAAATTATCACATGGACATATTATTAGTTTAATAAATTCTGGAATTACAACTATTTTTTATCCTTGTATTCCTTATTCAAGAAAAGAATTTAAAGAATCTAATAATAGATACAATTGTCCAATTGTAACTTCTTATCCAGAAGTTTTAAAAAATAATGTGGAAGAACTAAAATCAAAAAATATTAATTTTTTAAATCCATTTCTTCCTTTTGAAGCTAAAAAACTAGCACAAACAATTATGGATTTACCTGAATTTGCAAGTTACAATTTTACTAAAAAAGAATTATTAAATGCTGCTAAAAAAGCTGAAGAAGAATATCAAAACTATAAAAATGATATTCATAAAAAAGGTGAAGAAACCGTAAAATATTTAAATGATAACAATTTAAAAGGAATCGTTTTAGCTGGTCGTCCATATCATATGGACCCAGAAGTAAACCATGGTATTGATACTTTAATTACAAGTTTAGGTTTATCAGTTTTAACTGAAGATAGTGTATGTCATTTAACTACTGACAGAAAACCTCTTCGTGCTGTTGACCAATGGACATATCATTCAAGATTATATAATGCTGCAGATTTTGTTGGAAGAACAGACAATTTGGAATTAGTACAACTAAATTCTTTTGGATGTGGCGTTGATGCTGTCACAACAGATCAAGTTGAAGAAATTCTAACAAGTTATGGAAAAATGTACACATTAATAAAAATAGATGAAATCAATAACTTGGGTGCTGTTAGAATTCGTATTCGTTCACTTTTAGCAAGTATGAATAAGAGATTAAATTCAAAAATTGAAAAAGGTGATGGAGATTATAGTGTTCATAGAAAAATTTTCACTAAAGAAATGAAAAATAATTATACTATTTTATGTCCTCAAATGGCACCTATTCACTTTGAATTTCTAGAATCTGCTGTTAGATCTTCTGGATACAATTTAGTTTTATTAAGAGATTGTAGCAGTCATACAGTTGAAACAGGTTTAAAATATGTAAATAATGATGCATGTTACCCTTCAATTTTAGTTACTGGACAAATGATTGAAGCTTTAGAATCAGGAAAATATGATTTAAATAAAACAGCTTTAATTATTTCTCAAACTGGTGGAGGTTGTAGAGCAACAAATTATATCGGATTTATTAGAAAAGCCTTGAAAGATGCCGGATTTGCTGATATTCCTGTTATTTCATTTAATGTTGTTGGAATGGAAAAAATGCCAGGATTTAAAATAACTTTACCTTTAATTGAAAGATTATTAAAAATGTGTGTTTATGCAGATTTACTTCAAAAATTAGTAACAAAAAACAGAGCATATGAAGTTAACAAAGGTGAATCTAATAAATTGTTTGACGATTGGATGGAAAAATGTAAAAAATTAATTGAAAAATCTACAATGAAACAATTCAAGAAAAGCATTTATGAAATTGTTGAGGATTTCGAAAAAATTGAGCTTGATAAAACTGTTGAGAAACCTAAAGTTGGAATCGTTGGAGAAGTTTTAATTAAATATCATCCTTTTGGTAATAATTTTATTGTTGATAAACTTGAAGCAGATGGTGCAGAGGTTATTTTACCTGATTTTATGGGATTTATTAAATTTATTTGTACACATAAAATAACATTTAATCAATTAATTAAATCTGGAAATCTTAAGGCTAGTATATTTAAAGCTGTTATAAAATTAATTGATGTTGTTGAAAAAGATGTTGTTAATGCATTAAAAAAATCCGAAAAAGGTTATTTACTACCTTGCAACATTTGGGAGCTTGAAAGTAAAGTTGAAGATATATTATCTATTGGAAATCAAACTGGTGAAGGTTGGTTTTTAACTGCTGAAATGATTGAATATATTGAACATGGGATTCCAAATATTGTTTGTGTTCAACCTTTTGCATGTTTACCAAATCATGTTGTTGGTAAAGGTGTTATAAAAACAATTCGTTCTAAGTTCCCTGATGCAAATATTGCTCCTATTGATTATGACCCTGGTGCAAGCGAAACAAATCAAACTAACAGGTTGAAGTTATTTATGACTGTTGCAAAAGATAACTTAGAAATGAAAAATAAAGAAAAACACTCTACAGATTCTGAAAATGATTCATTAATTCATACATAAAATAAAATAGCTTAATGTTTTGATAAAATTCAAATCATTAAGCTATTTTTTTATTTTAATTTTCACCATTATTTTGTAATTTTCTATTTGTTTTATACAAATCATTATCACTCGATATTAAAATATCCACATTTTCTATAATAGATGTATATAATATAATGTCATTCCTCTCTAATATCAAAAAAAACATTGCAATTATAAAAATTGCAATGTTTTCTTTGGCGGAGGCGAGAAGATTCGAACTTCCGCGGCCCTTAACGAACCCTAATTGTTTAGCAAACAATCCCCTTCAGCCTCTTGGGTACGCCTCCATATAAAAAAAGAAAAGATAATGTACAAACTTGCTTGCCGTACATTATCTTTTCTTTAGCAAGTTTGGCGGAGAGGGTGGGATTCGAACCCACGGTAGGCTACAAACCTACGCCAATTTTCAAGACTGGTGCCATAAACCAACTCGACCACCTCTCCGTTTGTTTTAACAACAAATATATATTAGCACATTTATAGCTCCTTTGTCAATACCTAAAATAAAAAAAATAGTGGTTTGTTTTAATTTTAAGTTACAATTATATTTTTCACTGATTTTTCGTTTATATACAGCAAAATTATATGTACTAGAATTAAATCAAACCGCCATTTTATAATTTTTTTATTAAATAAAAAAACTATCTATTTAGTAATTAGCATCTTTTTACACTTATATATTTTTATATTTATTTATTTTTTACTAATTCCATAATTCTCTCTAAATCTTCATTAGATGAATATCTTATAATAATTTTACCACTTTTTTTACCAGCCTCTAAGCTTACTTTTGTTCCAAAATATCCTTGGAAAGTTTCTTCAATATCTTGAATTATTGCATCATATCTAGGTGCTCTTTTTAATCGCTTATTACTTTTTACTTTTCTTTCAATATCTCTAACATTATCACCTTTTTCAATTATTTGTAATGCAGCTTCATATTGTTTGTCCAAATCATCATATCTAAGTAAAGTACGAGCATGTGACTCAGATAATTTACCTTGAATTACTAAATCTGAAACTCTTGGGTCAAGATTTAAAAGTCTTACTGTATTTGCCAATGCACTTCTACTAATTCCCATTGTATCAGCTAATTCTTGTTGTGTTAATCCATATTGGTCAATTAATTCCTTAAAACCTTTTGCTTTTTCAATTGGATTTAGGTCTTCTCTTTGAATATTTTCAATTAATGCTATTTCTTTATTTTTTCTTTCAGTATCTTCTCTTACAATGCAAGGCATTTCCTCTAATCCTGCTTTTTTAGCAGCTCTCCAGCGTCTTTCACCTGCAATAATTTCATAATAATCTTCTTTTTTTGTAACAATTATTGGTTGAATTACACCATATGTTTTAATAGATTCTGCTAATTCATCTATACTTTCTTCATTAAAAGTTCTTCTAGGTTGATTTTTATTTGGTTCAATTTCTCTAATTTTGATTTTGTGAACTATTTCTTCACCATCTTTTATCTCAATTTTATTTTCATCATTATCTTCAATCATATTATCATTAAATAAAGCCCCTAAACCTTTCCCTAAGCCTGTTTTCTTAGCCATTATAATACCCCCTATTCAATTTTGTGTCAGTTTTATGTCGACATAATTTTTATTTCATATGTCTTCCTTTAGCTTCATTATTTTTTATTAGTTCTTTTGTGAATTTTTCGTAGCATTTTGCACCTTTTGAACGTGCATCATACATACATATTGGCATTCCATAGCTTGGTGCTTCACTTAGTTTAACATTTCTTGGAATAACTGTTTTATAAACTTTGTCATCAAAATAATTCTTTACTTCTTTAACAACTTGATTTGATAAATTTGTTCTTGCATCATACATTGTTAATAAAGCACCCTCAATTGATAAACTCTTATTCATTCTTTTCTTAACCAAATTAATAGTATTAATAAGTTGTCCTAAACCTTCTAACGCATAGTATTCACATTGTATAGGAATCAATACACTATCTGATGCTGTAAATGCATTTAATGTTACTAATCCTAATGAAGGTGGACAATCAATAATAATATAATCGTAATTGTCTTTATATTTATCTAATTTATCTTTTAATTTATACTCTCTCTCTTTTGCTGATACAAGCTGAACTTCAGCTCCTGCAAGGTTTATGTTTGATGGACATACTTCTAAATTTTTAACTTCTGTTTTTTGAATAGTATTTTCTATATCAACTCCATCAACTAATACATCGTAAACTGAGAATTGTACAGATTTATCAACACCTACACCACTTGTGGCATTACCTTGTGGATCTGTATCTATTAATAAAACTCTTTTACCTTTTTTGGCAAGTGAAGCGCTCAAATTAACTGCAGTTGTTGTTTTTCCTACTCCACCTTTTTGGTTTGCTACTGAAATAATTTTTCCCACGACTATACCTCCATATTAATTTCTTTCCTTTCTATGATATAAAAAGTTTTATTATATGTCAATATGATTTTTTACATTTTCACTATTTTTTATCTTATATTTTTAATAAAAAACATGTTTCACAACAAACGATTTTTTGGAATTAGCTATTGACAATTGTTTTCGAATATGCATGTCGTTTTGAAAGCGACCTAAAAAAATTCCTACTTATAAAATATATATAAGTAGGAATTTTTTTAATATACTCTATATGTTTTTCAACTTGTGTAGTCACATGTTTCAACAAAAAGCAGAATTAATTTCTGCTTTTTTATTATCTAATCGGTTCTTTAGACGGAGTTCCTGGTTTTCTTGGATATCTACCAGGTGTGCTCGCTGTTTTTTTAACAACAATTATGTTTCTACCATAATCACTCTCAGGTAATTCAAATTTGATAATATTCTCTATTTTGCCATTTAGCAATGTTAAAGCTTTTTTAGAGTTTTCTAATTCTTCATCAATGTTAGAACCTTTCATACAAATGCAATATCCTCCAACTTTAACAAATGGAAGCATATACTCTAGAAGAACATCTAAAGAAGCTACAGCTCTTGATGTAGCAACATCAAATTGTTCTCTATAATCTTTATTTCTTCCTAACTCTTCAGCTCTACTATGAATAGTATCAACATTATTCAAGCAATTTTCCTTAATTACTTCATCTAAAAAATTAATTCTTTTGTTTAATGAATCCATTAAAGTGATTTTTAAATCATTTCGAATAATACTTAATGGAATTCCAGGAAATCCTGCTCCTGTGCCTACATCTATTACTTTTGAGTCATTTTTTATACTGTTTTCAATTGTAATTGAGTCTATAAAATGTTTTAAAATTATATCATTTGGTTCTGTAATTGCAGTTAGATTCATTTTATTATTCCAATCTACTAATAATTCCATATATTTATAGAATTTAGAAATTTGTTCATCTGTAATTTCAACATCAATTTTTTGGCAAAAATCTTTCATTTTAGCCCCAAATTCATTGATTTCCATTTGACGCATCTCCTTTCAATTATATATTATTTATTACCTTTTTCTTGTTCAATATAAATATGTAACACATTAACATCTGCTGGTGAAACCCCTGATATTCTTGAGGCTTGACCTATTGATAATGGTCTAATTTTATCTAGTTTTTGTCTTGCTTCTAATCGTAATCCTTTAATTTCAGAATAAATAATATCATCTGGAATTTTCTTTTTCTCTAATTTTTTGAATTTATCAACTTGAGCCTCTTGTAATTTAATATATCCCTCATATTTTACTTGAATTTCAACTTCTTCAGCCTCTACTGCTGATAATTCTGGTCTATTTATATCTATTTCTTTTAATTTTTCGTAATTTAATTCACTTCTCTTTAATAAGTCAACTAATTTAATTCCCCCAGATAAAACAGATGAATTATTTTTTTCTAAAAATGCGTTAACTTCGCTTGTAGGCTTGATTGTAGTAGTTCTTAGTCTTTCAATTTCTTCATTAATTCTTGCTCTTTTTTCGCAGAATTTTTTATATCTTTCTTCAGAAATTAACCCCACTTTATATCCGATATCAGTCAATCTCAAATCAGTATTATCTTGTCTTAAAAGTAGTCTATATTCAGCTCTTGAAGTCATCATTCTATATGGTTCGTTTGTTCCTTTTGTTACTATATCATCAATTAAAACTCCAATATACGCCTGTGATCTGTCTAATATAACAGGTTCATCACCTCTTAATTTTAAAACAGCATTAATTCCAGCAATAATGCCTTGTGAAGCTGCTTCTTCATAACCTGATGTACCGTTGATTTGTCCAGCAAAAAATAAGTTTTCTATTTTTTTATGCTCTAAACTTAATTTTAATTCAGATGGATCAATACAATCATATTCAATTGCATATGCAGGTCTTGTAAATTCAACATTTTCTAGCCCTGCAATTGATCTGTACATCTCTATTTGAACATCTTCAGGCAATGATGAACTCATTCCTTGAACATACATTTCGTCTGTGTTTCTACCCATTGGTTCAATAAAAATTTGATGTCTCTCTTTATCAGCAAATCTAACAACTTTATCCTCGATTGAAGGGCAATATCTTGGTCCAGTACCTTTTATTGTTCCAGAATATAAAGGTGAACGATGTAGATTATTTCTGATTATTTCGTGTGTTTTAGCATTTGTATATGTTAAATAACATGGTAATTGCTCTAGATTTTCGTCTATCTCATCTTCAAAAGAAAATGCAGTTAATTTTGTGTCACCTTCTTGAATTTCCATTTTAGAAAAATCTACGCTTTTTCTGTTTATTCTCGCTGGTGTACCTGTTTTAAATCTTACTAAATCAATTCCTAAATTTTTCAATGCATCTGATAAACGATTAGCTGGAAACACGCCATCAGGGCCACTTTCAAAAGATGTTTCACCTATATGTATTTTTCCTTTTAAATAAGTTCCAGTAGCTAAAATTAATGCGTCAACATCATAAATAGCACCAATATTTGTTTCTATTGATTTTATTTTTCCATTTTCAACTTTTATATCAACAATTTCCGCCTGTTTCATATATAAGTTTTCTTGTTTTTCAATTGTATGCTTCATTTCCATTTGATACATCTTTCTATCTGCTTGTGCTCTTAAAGAATACACAGCTGGCCCTTTTGATGTATTTAGCATACGCAATTGTATAAGTGTTTTATCAATATTTTTTCCCATTTCTCCACCTAAACAATCAATTTCTCTTACTAAATGACCTTTTGAACTTCCCCCTATATGAGGATTACATGGCATATTTGCCACTGCCTCTAAGCTTATTGAAAACATTAAAGTTTTCATTCCCATTCTGGCAGCAGCTAGTGCTGCCTCACATCCTGCATGTCCAGCTCCTACAACTGCAACATCATATTTTCCTGCATAATAACTCATTTTATTCTCCCTCTTTTTCTAAAATATCTTTTTTTATATATTTTTTATTGATTAATCAATACTATATACTGCCTTTTCGATAATTAATTATGAATCACTTTTATTGTTTACATAATTCTTGTTGTTCTCTTTTATATTTTTTTCTCCATTAACTAATTTTCTTACACAAGAATTTCTGCTCAGAATCAAAAATAAGACATTTTTATTGCTCAAACAACATATTTATCGTTTTTATATTATAAACTTCTTATTTTTGATTTATTTGTATCAAACAAATTAACGTTTTTTATTTTCCTAAACAAAATTTTGAAAATATTTCATTAATAATATCCTCAGAAACATCTTCGCCAGTAATAGCTGATAAATCATTTAAAATTTGCTTAATTGGAATGCTTACAATATCTATAGGCATGCCACTATTATTAGACTCTATAGCCTCATTAACACTATTCAAAGCTTTGTCTATTTGATTTTTATGTCTAATGTTTGTAATAATAATTCCATCATTCATTTTTATTTCATTTGTTTTAAACATACTAGCAATCTTATCATACAACTCCTCTATTCCGTCACCAGTTTTTGCAGATATTTTTATTATATTTTTGAAATTATTTTTTATAGATTCATTATTTTCTAAAATTTTATCTCCTATATCTTTTTTGTTTAGCAAAATAATAACCTTTTTATTTTTTATAATATTTAATATTTCTAAATCTTCGCTTGATAACTCCTTAGAACCATCAAAAATAGCAATAATTAAATCAGCTTCCTCTGATAATTTTAACGCTCTTTTTACACCAATTTCTTCTATTTTATCATCTGTTTTTCTAATTCCTGCTGTATCTACAAGCTTTAATGGTACACCTTGAATATTTACAAATTCTTCTATTGTATCTCTTGTTGTACCTTCAAACTCACTAACTATCGCTCTTTCTTCATTTAAGATTGTATTTAATAATGATGATTTTCCTGCATTTGGTTTTCCTAAAATAATTGTTTTTACTCCCTCTTTTAGTATTTTCCCATTTTCAAAACTATTTGATAAATTAATTAAATCAGTTTTTATTTCATCTAAAACAGTTTCTATTTTTTTATTAGTTATTTGTTCAATATCATATTCAGGATAATCAATATTTGCTTCAATGTCAGACATTACATCTAATAATTTGTCTCTAATTACATGTATTTTTTGAGATAATTTTCCCTCTAACTGATTTATTGAAGCCTTTGCCTCATTATCAGATTTTGAATTTATTAAATCTATTACAGATTCTGCTTGTGCTAAATCAATTCTGCCATTTAAAAATGCTCTTTTAGTGAATTCGCCTGGTTCAGCTAATTCCGCACCATTTTGCAAACATAATTGTAATATTTTTTTCTCAACAATAATTCCTCCATGTGAATTGATTTCACACATATTTTCTGTAGTGTAGCTTTTAGGGCTTACGAAATATGAAACTAATACTTCATCAATTTTTTCTTGATTTTTTGGATTAATTATATAACCAAATTTAATTGTATATCCTTTAATTTCTGTATCATTTTTTTTGATTGGTACAAATATTTTATTTAAAATTTCAAATGAATTTTTGCCCGTCATTCTAATTATTCCAATTCCGCCATTTCCAGTAGCTGTAGATATAGCAGCGATTGTGCTCATTTTTATTCCTCCTTTTTTATTTTTATATTTATTTTTATTGCCATAAAATAATAATTAATTTAAATAAAAGTCAAAGTACGAAATCAGTTTAATATACACTATAAAACTAAAATCTGAACTTTGACTTCTGATTTTACTTATTAAATTATTTTTTATTTTTTTGAAATAACAACTTTTCTGTTAGGTTCTTCGCCTACACTATGTGTTGCTACATATTTATTATCTTGTAATTTACTGTGAATTACTTTTCTTTCATATGCTCCCATTGGTTCTAAAGTAACTGGTTTTCCAGTTTTTGAAACTGTTTTTGCAACTTTAATTGCTAATTCTTCCAAAGTTTGTTTTCTTTTATTTCTGTAATTTTCTATATCTAATATTACTTTTATTTTTGAATTATTATTTTTATTTGCAATAGAAGATAAGATTGTTTGTAAACTATTTAGTGTTTCTCCTCTATATCCAATTAAACATCCTGAATCTTCCCCAGTAATATTAATTTCAATAACATTATCTTTTATTTCAACTGTATAATTAAATTGTTTGTCTGACACAGTTGGTAGGAATTTTTTAATAAATTCATTTAATATGTTTTTTGCGTTTTCTAAATCTTTAATATCAACTATTCTTTCTTTTCTTTCAGCTTTTACATCATTGTCTGCTTTGTTTTCATTTATTATTTTTGCATTTTCTTTTACTGTAAGTTCAACTTTTACTACTCTTGGAGCTAATATATTAAAAAAGCTTCTTTTTTCTTCATTTTCAAGTACTTTTATATCTACCATATTTTTTGATACATTTAATTCTTTTAAACCTTTTTCTATTGCTTCATTGGTTGTTTTTCCCTCGGAAATAATACTTTTAAGCATTTTCCTCATCCTCCTTATTATCCATTATTTTTTCGATAATAAATTTTTCACCAATCATCAAAGCATTGCTTACAAACCAATATAAAGCTAAACCTAATGGTGCAATAAATGCAATTGAAACAGTCATAATTGGCATAATATATAACATACTTTTATTCATTTGTGCCGCTGCATCAACTTCGTTTTGATCTTTATTTTCTTTAGAATCATTTTTCTTATTCTTCTTGCTTTGTGAAGTCGCATTTAATTTTATTGATGCAAAAGATGAAATTACATATAAAACAGGAATAATATAAACTTTATAATCTGTTTTATTTTCACTAGGTACTTTACTTAAATCTAGTCCCATGAAATCCATATTAATATTTAATTTTTCTAGTAATTCTTTCTTTCTTACTAATTCATCTTTATTAATATTGTTTTCTTCTATTGTTTCATTATTTTCTGAATTGTTTTCTGTGTTTGTATTTTCTTCAATTTTTTCTTGTTTATTATTTTCTTCATTATTGTTTTCTACATTTTCATTGTTTTGTTCTATATTATTTTTTTCATCAACATTTTCTGAATTAATTTTATCATTAATTTCAACATATGCCTCTTTCATTCTAGAAATTGTAGCAATTTCTAAATATCTTGTTTTGTTATTATTTTCACTTTTTACTACTTCTTTATATTCATTAACAACATCTCTTAATTCAGGATGTGAATCATTTGCTTTTTTCATATATGTAAGTGGTTGGCTTACCATGTAGAAAACTGATAATATAATAATAATTTGAACTATTGCACTTAAACATCCGCTAAAAGGTAAAATTTTTTCACTTTTATATAATTCTAGTGTTTCTTTATTCAACATCTCAGGATTGTTTTTGTATTTAACTTGTAACGCCTTTATTTTTCCTTGAATTTTATTTGTTTTTTTCATTGATTTTTGTTGTTTAATAGTAATTGGCAATAATATTATTCTTAATAATACTGAAAATAAAATTATTGCATATCCAAAATTGTTATTTAATAATTCATATAAAAAATTAAGTAAATAACCAAAAATATTTGAAATTAATGCTAACATTTATTTCCTCCTTATTATTTTAAAGGATCATATCCACCTTTTGAAAATGGATTGCACTTTAATATTCTTTTTATGCCTAATAAAAACCCTTTTATAACTCCATATTTTTCTATAGCTTGTACCATATATTCTGAACATGTTGGATAATATTTACAATGAATCCCACAAGCTGAAATCATTGGAGAGATTGTTTTTTTATAGACTTTTAATAAAAAAATCATTATTTTTTTCATATATATCCTATTTTTTTAAAATTTCTGCCTTATTAAATATTTGCTCCATTTCTTTTTTTATTTCGTAAAAATTAGCATTTTCTAGTTCTATATTTTTATTCCATAAAAAAACTATGCTATTTCCTGGTTCAATTTTATCCTTTAACAATCTATAATTTTCTCTTATCAATCTTTTTACTGCATTTCTTTTTACGGCCTTGCCCATTTTAGTATTTATTGCAATACCAATTATGTTTTTGTTCAATTTATTTTTTTTGATATAAATTGTTAAACATTTTCCTCGATAATACTGACCTTTTGACAGAACATATCTAAATTCATAATTCTTTTTTAAAGTATTAATTTTTTTCATATTTCACTCTTTTTATTTTTTTATTTTAAATAATAGGCGGATTATTTACCGCCCTAAGAATTTCTTGTATTTAATAATATTTTGTTTAGACAAAAAAAGCCACATAACTATTTAGTGGCTTTTCTTTAAGCACATATTTTTTTTCTACCTTTTGCACGTCTAGCTTTTAATACATTTCTTCCAGATCTTGTGCTCATTCTTTTTAAGAAACCATGTTCTTTCATTCTTTGTCTATTTTTTGGTTGGTATGTTCTTTTCATCTTATTTTGCACCTCCTATTTACCTTGTATAAATAACCGTAACCGGAATATTTCAAAATTTTTATTAGCGTTACAATTATACAACAAAATCATTATTTATGTCAATAGAATTTTTAAAAATAATTACATATGATAATCTTTATGAAATTTTTTTTTTCTATTGACTATTATAGTTAGTTTTTGATATGATATAAAAATAATAGGGATATATGGTTTTTCGCCAATATTTGACAAGATTTTTTATGAATTTTATCAAAAGTTATCCACAGGTGTGGACATTTATCAACATATGTGGATAACTCTGTGGATAACTTTTCTATCCCAGTTATTTCAAGTGTTTTGGAGGACAAAAAAAGATGCAAAATGAAGCAAATGAACTTTTAACAAAAGCAAAAGAACTTTTAAAGGATGAAACAACAAAAATATCTTATGAAACATGGATAAAAAACCTTGAAATCCAAAATGCAGATAATGGTAATATAGTTCTAGTTGCTTCTTCTAGTTTTCAGAAAGAAGCAATTTATTCTCGCTATCATGATTTGCTAACAAATACTTTTAACTATATAACCAATAAAGACTGCAATGTTTCTATTATCTCAAAAGATGAAATGGAATCAGACGATTCTATGTCATCGGATTTTAGTTCTAATTTGGGTAATTCAAACCCTACACTAAATCCAAAATATACTTTTGATACATTTGTTGTTGGAAATAATAATAGATTTGCCCATGCTGCTGCATTAGCCGTTGCCGAAGCACCTGCAACATCATATAATCCATTATTTTTATATGGTGGTGTTGGGTTAGGTAAAACTCACTTAATGCATGCAATTGGTAATTCTATTTTAAGAAAAAACAAAAACGCAAATATTTTATATGTTACTTCAGAAAAGTTTACAAATCAATTGATTAACTCTATTAAAGATAATACTAATGAACAATTCAGAAATAAACATAGAAATATTGATGTTCTACTTATCGATGATATTCAATTCATCGCAGGTAAAGAAAGAGTACAGGAAGAGTTTTTCCACACATTTAATGCATTACATGAAAGTGGAAAACAAATTATTCTGTCTAGTGATCGCCCACCAAAGGAAATTCAATTACTAGAGGACAGGCTTAAATCTAGATTTGAATGGGGACTTATTGCAGATATTCAAAGCCCTGATTATGAAACTCGTTTAGCAATTTTAAGAAAAAAAGCTCAATTAGACAATATTAATATTGATGGCGAAATTTTATCAAATATTGCCACAAAAATTGATACAAATATCAGAGAATTGGAAGGAACTTTAAATAAATTAATTGCAAAAGCTTCTTTAACTAACAGCCCAATTACACCAGAAATGGCAGAAAAGGCTATTAATGATATTATTGCTCAACAAGAAAAAGTATTTTCAGCAGAATTTGTTCAAGAAACTGTTGCAAAATATTTCAATATTGATGCAAAAGATATTAGAGGTTCAAAAAGAAATAATGAAGTTGCTTTTCCAAGACAAATTGCTATGTACTTATGTAGAAAAGTGGCTCAAATGTCTTTACCTCAAATTGGAAAAGATTTTGGAAAAAGAGATCACACTACAGTAATGCATGCTTGTACAAAAATTGAACAAGAAATAAAAGAAAATTTAAACACTAAATTGATTGTTGAGAGTGTTGAAAGTCTGCTACTTGCAGATAATAAAAAAGATTAATTATTGTTTTATAATTTAAAATAACAATTAATAAAAATACCAGAAAGAAAAATTTATAAAATAACTACTAAAAATTATTTAAAAAATTTATAAAAAAATGAAATTTTAAAAAATTCCACATTGAAAATTGTAAAAATTTTACTCAAAACGTTTTGTGCAATGTTCAAAATATTTTGTGCAATGTTTTAAAAGAAATCCACAAAGTTATCCACATATTTATGTAAAACTGTGGATAACTCATACCGAACAGTGAAACTATATTAATTTCAGTAAAAACTACAATTTTCGACAAGAAATGTTTGGCGATTTTGTGTTTGTTTTGAGCATATGTATCCTGCTTGTATCAAGGCTTGCAAGAGTTATCCACAGGGGGCTGTGGATAACGTGTGGATAAAATGTGGATAACTGAGTTATCCACAGGTTTACATTCGTAACTGTGGATAACTTTCCGAGTTATCCACAGAATTATCCACATCGCAAACCTTACGGTCACAAGGGTTTGACATAGTTATCCACATAATCCACAGCACCTACTACTACTACTACTAATATATATTTATATATTATATAATAATATAAAGGAGACGAGAAAAAATGAAAATAATTTGTGATAAAGAAAAAATCCTTAAAGCTATTAATTCCGTAACTAAAGCGGTAGCTTCTAAGACAACAATGCCTATATTAGAGGGTATATTAATTCAAACTAATGATAAAGAAGTTAAATTAACTACATATGATTTAGAAATTGGTATTGAATATATTATTGAAGCAGAGGTTGAAGAACAAGGAGCAACAGTTGTTAATGCTACAATGTTTAGTGAAATTATTAGAAAGTTACCTGATACTGAAATAAAAATTTATTTAAATGATAAAAATTTATTAGTTATTGAATGTGAAGGTTCTTTATATAAATTAGCAACAATGAATCCTGAGGAATTTCCTGAACTTCCTCAAATAAATATAGAAAATTCAATTGAATTAGAACAAAATGCTTTAAAAGAAATGATTAGAAAAACAATTTTTGCTGTAAGTACAGAAGAAAATAGACCTATTTTTACAGGTTGTTTATTTGAAGTAGTAGATAATAAATTAAATTTGGTAGCTGTTGATGGATTTAGATTAGCTTGGAAAACTAAATATCTTCAAACAAAAGTTAATAATTTTTCAGCTGTTATTCCAGGAAGAACATTAAATGAAATTAACAAGATTATTTTAGATAATTTTGATACAATTCAAATTGGTATTGCAAAAAATCAAGCATTATTTGAAATGGAAAATTGTAAAATTGTTACTAGATTATTAGATGGAGAGTTTTTAAATTATTCAAATGTTATACCAAGTATGTGGGACACTAGAATTAGAGTTAATAAAAGCAATATGCAAAATTGTTTTGAAAGAGTTAGTTTAATATCTTCTTCTAGTATTGAAAAAGAGAAAAAATATCCTGTAAAAGTTTCTATTGAAATTGGTAAAGTTACAATTTCTTGTACAAATCAAACAGGTGATGCAAAAGAAGAAATGTATGTTTCAACAGAAGGTAAGAATCTTGAAGCAGGATTTAATCCAAAATATTTCTTAGATGCATTTAGAGCAATTGATGATGAAGAAGTATTTATTGATTTTGGTACAAGTATTTCACCATGTATTATTAGACCAATTGATAATGGAGATTATATTTACATGATTTTACCTATTAGAATGAAAGATTAGTGGATAAGTTATCCACAGATAAGGAACAATATGTTGATAACTAGTTTGAAATTACAGAATTTTAGAAATTATGATGAACTAAAATTAGATTTTAATAAAGATATTAATGTAATTTATGGAGATAATGCACAAGGAAAGACTAATATTTTAGAGGCAATTTCTGTTGCTTCTATTGGAAAATCTTTTAGAACAAACAAAGATAGGGAATTAATAAAATTAAATGAAGCATTTTCTAAAATAGAGGTTGAATTTTCAAAATCTGATAGAGATGGTTCAATAAAAATAGAAATTTCTGATAAAAAAAATGTTTTTGTAAATGGGGTAAAAATAAAAAAATTAAGTGAATTACTTGGTAATATGCATGTTGTTATTTTTACTCCTGATGATATTAATATTTTAAAAGATGGTCCTGCACAAAGGCGAAGATTTTTAGATATATTTATTAGTCAATTACGACCAAATTATGTTTATTGTTTAAATATGTATTTAAAAGCTTTAGAGCAAAGAAATAATTATTTAAAACAAATAAAATTTGAAAATAAATCAGAAGAATTTTTAGATATTTGGGACGAAAAAGTTGCTGATTATGCTGAAAAGGTTTTTAATTATAGAATTGAATTTATTGAAAAAATAAAAAATAAATTAAAATCTGTTCATAATATTATAACTGAAAATAATGAAGATATTGATATGGAATATGTTACGGATTTTGATAATAAAGAAAATTTTTTGAAAAAATTAAAAAATGCTAGAAAATTGGATATTATAAAAGGTTTTTCTACAAAAGGGGTTCATAGAGATGATTTTAATATTTATTTAAATAATAAATTAGTAAATGTTTATGGATCACAAGGTCAGCATAGAACTGTAATTTTATCTTTAAAAATGTCTGAATTAAAAGTTATTTATGATGAGATTGGTGAAAACCCTATTTTATTATTAGATGATTTTATGTCTGAGTTAGATGAAAAAAGAAGGACAAATTTTCTCGAGTATATTAGGGATACACAGGTTTTAGTTACATGTACTGATAAATTTGTACTTGAAAAAAATAATTATAACTTATATAATGTTGTAAGTGGAAAAATTACTTTTTAAATTTTTAGGGTAGCCGTCAAAATTAATAATTATGTAGCGCTTGGAATTATTATATTAAATTCCGTAAGCTTGCTGGTCGACATTGCTAACGCTTGTCTCCCAAACTGCGCGCTTGTACTCCATTTTAATATATAATTCCAAGCGCTACATAATTATTAATTTTGACTACTCTATAAAAATAAAGTAATTTTATAATAGAATTAAATATAATTAATTGCAATTTTTTGCAATGGAAAGGAAAAGATGTAGAATGGAAAAATTTGAGCATGAATATAATGCCGAGCAAATTCAGGTGTTGGAAGGTTTAGAGCATGTTAGAAAAAGACCTGGTATGTACATTGGTAGTGTTTCTATAAGAGGTTTGCACCATTTAGTTTATGAAATTGTAGACAACTGTGTTGATGAAGCTTTGGCAGGATATTGTACACATATAAAAGTTGAAATAGAGCCAGGAAATGTCATCTGCGTAGAAGATGATGGTAGAGGAATTCCTGTTGATATACATCCAAAAACAAAAATTTCAGCTGCTGAAACTGTTTATACAAAATTAAATGCTGGTGGAAAATTCGGTGGAGATAGTGGATATAAAGTATCTGGTGGTCTTCATGGTGTTGGTGCATCTGTTGTTAATGCATTATCTACATGGGCTGAAGTTACTATTCAAAGAGATGGTGGATTATACCAAATGAAATTTGAAAGAGGTAAAACAGTTCAATCATTAACAAGAATAGGTGATTCAGATAAAACTGGAACAAAAGTTAGATTTTTAGCAGATGATACTATTTTTGAAACATTAAATTATGATTACACAACTTTGGAAAACAGATTTAGAGAGATGGCTTTTTTAACAAAAGGATTATTTATTAGCATTGAAGATAAAAGAGAAGAAGAAAATAAAAAAGCAGAATTTTGTTTTGAAGGTGGATTAAATTCTTTTGTTGAGTACTTAAACAAAAATAAAGAAAAATTAAATCAACAACCTATTTATATTGAAAAAGATGATGGTGAGGTGCCTGTTGAAATTGCATTCCAATATACAACAGCATATTCTGAGAATATTTATTCTTTTGTAAATAATATTAATACAATTGAAGGTGGAACACATCTAGAAGGATTTAAAAGAGCTTTAACTAAAACATTTAACGATTATGCAAAATCTCATAATATTTTAAAAGAAAAAGATGGAAATTTACAAGGTGAAGATATTAGAGAAGGAATTACTGCTGTAATTTCTGTTAAAGTTAGAGAACCACAATTTGAAGGACAAACTAAAACAAAGCTAGGGAATAGTAATGTTGCGGGAATTGTTCAAAGTTTGGTAAATGAAGCTTTAGGAAACTTTTTAGAGGAAAATCCAAATGTTGCTAAAGCTATTTTGGAAAAATGTGTTAGTGCTTCAAGAGCAAGAGAAGCTGCAAGAAAAGCAAGAGAATTAGTAAGAAGAAAAAATGCATTAGAATCAACAACTTTACCTGGAAAATTAGCGGATTGTAGTAGCAAAGTTCCTGAAGAATGTGAAGTATATATAGTTGAGGGAGATTCTGCTGGAGGAAGTGCTAAACAAGGAAGAGACAGAAAATTCCAAGCTATTTTACCTTTATGGGGTAAAATGTTAAATGTTGAAAAATCTAGAGCTGATAAAATTTATAATAATGATAAATTACAACCTGTTATTTTAGCGGTTGGTGCTGGTATTGGAAATGATTTTGATATTACAAAAATAAGATATGGAAAAGTAATTATTATGGCCGATGCCGATGTTGATGGTGCACATATCAGAACATTATTGTTAACATTTTTCTTTAGATATATGAGACCTTTAGTTGAAAATGGAAATGTTTATTTAGCACAACCACCATTATATAAATTGTCTAAAAGAGGTATGAAAGATGTTTATTGTTATTCTGATGAAGAATTAACTGAAAATCTTGAAAAGCTTGGAAAAGATGGGGTAAACATCCAAAGATATAAAGGTTTAGGTGAAATGAATCCAGAACAATTATGGGATACAACAATGAATCCTGAAACTAGAATTTTAGTACAAGTTACTTTAGAAGATGCAATGAAAGCTGATGAGATTTTCACAATTTTAATGGGTGATGAAATTGCTCCAAGAAGAGAATTTATTGAAGCTAATGCTAAATATGTTAAAAATTTGGATATTTAATTTTTATATATTTGAAAGAGTATTTTTTAATACTCTTTTTTTATGTATAAAGGAAAAAAGAGGTAATAAAATTAATAAATAAAAAAACAGCTAATAAAAATTAAAGAAATAATTCAGGAAAAATAGTTATAAAAATAATAAAAAAATAATTCAAGAAAAAATAATTATAATTATTTTTTCTTGAATTATTCATAAAGCTAATATTAATCTTCAGCTAAAACTAATAATCATAATTTATAACCTAATATATATTGCTATATAAATAAGCTAATCACCACGAATATTAATCAGTTGCTTGACTATAAATACACAATTAATAGCTAAATTCATCCAAACGAGGGACTATTATTAACCATTAGGATATATAAGAATAATCGTAACTCAAGCATATTACCTATAATTTAACCATATAATTTATTAGGTTACACAGCTTACATACAAATAATATACTCTTCATCTCTGCAAAATAATAACCTAATTTTATTAAGCTACTATTTCACTTTGACCGAACAATAAAAATCTTTCAACTTTTATTGCTCTTGGTTAAACTAATATTAACCTTATATCATTATTATATCTAATTTTTTATAAAATATACAAAAAAATAATAAAAAATAAAAACTAAAAACTAAAAAATAAATAATAAAAAAATAAATAATGAAAAAATAAATAATAAAAAAATTAATAATAAAAAAATTAATAATAAAAAAATAAATAATAAAAAAATTAATAATAAAAAATTAATAATAAAAAATAAAAAATAAATAATAAAAAAATAAATAATGAAAAAATAAATAATAAAAATAAATAAAAAAAATAAATAATAAAAAAATAATAATAAAATAAATAATTAATACTAAATAAAAAATATAATTTTAAAAAATCTAATCGAGAATTATAAATCTAAATTATAATAAAATTATAGAATGTCGAATTTTGTCGAAAAAAGGCGAACGAAAGTTCTTGACAATTATAGAAAAATATGCCACAATATAGTAAAGAAAAATGAAAATAATGAAAGGTAGGTGAAAAAAGTATTTAGAAGCAATAATTCTGTTCAAGAATGGCTTCCAATTGAAAAGATTTTTGATAACGGAGTGGTAAAGACCAAAAATGATAAATATATAAAAATTATTAAAGTCTTACCAATTAATTATAATTTAAAATCTAATTTAGAAAAGGAAGCAATTTTAAACTCTTATAAAATTTTTTTAAAAACATGTAATTTTGATTTACAAATTTTAGTTCAAAGCAAAAAAGAAAATTTATCCAAACACATCTCTAGTGTTAAAAAATTTGCCCAAAATGATAGTAAAACAATTCAACAAATTTCGGATGAGTATATTAATTATATTAATAACTTAAATATTAATAAAAAATCTGCTGTAAAAAATTTTTTTATAATAATAAAAAAAGAAAAAAATAATCTTGAAAAAACTACTTTAAATGACATGGAAAGTATAGTTTTTGAAGAATTAAATGATGATTTTTTAAGAATTAAAGAAACATTATCAAGATGTGGAAACATTGTTCTTGATATAAACAACAGGGAGCAGTGTAAAGAAATTTTATTTTCATTTTTCTATCCTAAAAAATCATTAAGTTAAGAGGTGATGTAAATTAACAAAATATTAAATTTTAAAAAAGGAGAATATTCTGAAATAGATTTTTTGTCACCAGCGTATATTAATTTATCTAATCCTAAATATTTTGAAATGGATGGAATATATTATTCGACATTAATTATTACGGATTATAGTAGAGAAAATTTTGATTTATTACTTAAAAGTATAATTGATACAAATATTAATATTAATATATCTTTTTTCTATGAAAAACAAGATAAATATAAAACAATTAAAGATTTAACATACCATATTGGAAATGTAGGATCTGATTTAAAAGTATTTAGAGAAAACAGGCAAGATGTTGATATTGCAGCATTTACATATAATGATGCAAAATATATTCGAAAAGAAATCCAAGTAAATAACGAAGATTTATATTTTTTATATGTTTATATAAATGTTTTTTCAAATAATAAAAAAGAATTAGAATATGTTCTAAACAAAATAGAGGGTATTCTCCAGAGTAAAGGAATGCAAACAAAAAAAGCATATTTTAGACAAGATTTAGGAAATTTAGTGTGTTATCCGATTATGGAAAATCCGAAAGAAATAAAAGATGTTGCGAGAAGAAATGTATTAACTAGCGGACTTGTCGGAACATATCCATTTATCTCGTCATCAATTTTTGATGAAAATGGTATTTTAATTGGTACTAATTTATATAACAATTCTTTGGTTTTCGTAGATAGGTATAGTGAGAAATATAAAAATGCTAACATGTGTATTTTTGGTACAAGTGGTGCTGGTAAATCGTTCTATACAAAAGCTTTAATTTTAAGGTATAGAATACAAGGAATTCAGCAATATATTATTGACCCCGAAAGAGAATATTTAAAAATGTGTGAAAAATTAGGAGGTACAATTTTTAAAATTGGGCCTAATTCTGGAACCTATATAAATATTTTTGATATAAGAGAAGATAGCTTAGAAGATACGGAAAATGGATATTTAGCAACCAAGATAACTAAATTAATTGGATTTTTTAATCTTATTTTTGGTGAATTAAATGAAGAAGAAAAATCAACTTTAGAAGAAAAAATTATAGAAACATATAGTCTGAAAGGAATTACTTTTGATGATAAATCTTTATTAAAATTTGATAATAAAAAAATTAGCATAAAGCCAACATTTAAGGATTCAAATGATATGCCAATATTAGAGGATTTATATAATTTATTAAATGATGAAAAAACAAAAAAATTTAAAATTAAATTATTACCATTTGTTAAAGGTTCATTAAAATATTTTAATAATTATACAAATATCGAAATTAATAACAAATTAATTTTAGCAGATGTTTATGAATTAGGCGAAGATAATTTAAAATATGCAATTTTTTTATTCACGGAATTATTTTGGGATCAAATAAAAAAAGATAGAAGTATTAATAAAGCAATATATTTAGATGAAATTTGGAGATTAATAGGTGTTACATCAAATAAAGAAGTGGCTTCATTTATTTATAAAATATTTAAAACAATAAGAAAATATGGAGGAAGTGCAGTTGCAATCACTCAAGATATTTCTGATTTATTTAGCTTAGAAAATGGAATATATGGAAAAAGTATTTTAAATAATTCTAGTATAAAAAATTTCTTTTCTATGGAGGAAGAAAATATAAAAATATTAGAAAAATATTCTAATATTTCTGAAAAAGAAAAAATAGAAATTAAATCATTAAAAAGAGGAGAATGCTTGATGTTTGCTGGAGACGAACATTTATTAACAAAAGTAGAAGTTTCTGATTTTGAAAAATCAATTATAAATGGGGGTGAAAATAATTAAAAAATTATTAACTGCCATCGGTAATCCTATATTAAACAATGAATTAAAAAATATTGAAGAAATAAATGTTGTTAATAATGATATACAATATCAAGAAGGTATTTTTGAAAATTTAGAAAAAGATTCAAATATAGATTTTATTATTTTAAGTCAATTAATTCCAGGAAATTTAAAATTAAAAGAATTAATTGAAAAAATACAAATAATTAATAAAAAAATAAAAATTATTTTAATATTGGAAAGTTATGATAGTGAAAACGAGCAAATTCTTATGGAAAAAGGGGTTTATAGAATTATTTATGATAATAAAATAGAAATAAAAGATATTATAAAAATAATAAATGAAGACGAAAAAATGGAAAAATATAATGAGGAAATTAGAAGGGAAATTAATGAATTAAAAGAATATATAAAAAATAATAATATTAATAACAAAATAAAAAATAATAAAAAAATTATTAATTTAAAAATAAATAATAAAAATAATAAAATCAACAATAAAAAAATATTTATAAAATTAAATAAAAAAATAATAATGATAAAAAATAAATTAATAAGAAAAATATTAAATAATATTATTATAAATAAATGCAAAAAAAATAAAAATAAATTTTTTAATAATATTTTTAATAACAATAAAAAAAATAATAATATTAAAATAAATAATAGGTCATATTTAAAAATAATTAATAAAAACAATTTTAAAAATGAGGTATTAATTAATAAAAATAATAGAATTATTTCAATACTTGGAAATAATGGCTCAGGAAAAAGTATTGTGTCAATAATGCTTTCAAAAGCATTAAAAAGGAATAATAAAAAAATATTAATTATTGACTTTGATGTTTTAAATAATAGTTTACACACATTATTAGGTGTAAAAAAATATTCAGAAAAAATCAAGAATAAATTAAATAATAATTTTAAGGATTTAAAAATCGAAGATTTAATTATAAAAATTAATAAAAATATTGATCTTGTTTCTAGTATTAATTTGATATTTAAAAATAATAAAAAAATAGAAGAAAATGAATTAAAAAATATTTTTTTAGAATTCTTAAAAATATATGATTTTATAATTGTTGATACTACATCGGAATGTTTTTTTGAATACACAAAAGAAATAATGAAATTAAGTGATTTATGTTATTTTATTACAGAAGCAAATCTATCTGAAATTAGTAAAAGTAAAAGATATTTAGAATTCTATAGTCTATGGAATATTAATAACAAAAAAATAAAAATATTATTTAATAAATATAATAATAATTGTATAGATTTAAAATTATTAAAAAAATTATATTTAGATTATGAAATTGTTGGATGTCTTAAATACGAAAATATATACAATTTAATTATTAATAATAATTTTAAAAATATTTTTATAAATAATAGACTATTAAATAAATATAAAAAAATAAAAATTTAACAATAAAATAACAAAAATTATTCATAGTTTTTAGATAATTTATTTTTAATTATAAAGGAGGACATTATGGAACTTTTAGAAAACATAAATGAATTAGGAAATAAGATCGGAAACGATATTGAATTAATTAAAGAACAAGATAATTTTTTGAAATCAAATATTGGAAATGCTATAAATTATGCAGTTGATATTGGATTAAAGGCAATATTGCCAGATTTTGTAGAAAATGAAGTAATTGACGTAAAAAATTCTTTAATTACGGGAGGCTTAGAAGAAGGCATAAATTCGGCTTTGGAAAATGCAATTAATTTAGGTAAAAAAGCTTTAGGGTTGAGTAATACAGCATATCAAACCATAGAACAGGCAGAAAATACCATAAAAAAAGGTGGACTAGCTAGCGGAATTTCCGATGGAATTGATATTGTTTTAAATAACTTATCAAAGAAAAATATTATATCTGAAAATATTACAACATTAATAAAAAATGGGAAAGATATATTATTAAATAATGTAGATAAAAATATTAATAATGAATTTAACAATCAAATAAAAGCATGTGAAAAAATCGAAAAATATATAGAAAATTGGGAAAAATCATATAGAAAAAAAGATGTTGAATCATTAAATAAAGAATATAATAAAATAGAAAAACAAATGAAAAAAATATTGCCTTTAGAAAATTTAATAAATAATGTTAATAAAATACGTAATTTAAACAATATGATAAAAGACAATGAAAATTTTGATTTTAGTAGTGTATATTTGGATTTGGCAAAAAAATTTAATTAATTATCAGTAATTTATTTATTTAAAAAAATAATTATTTCTTAATAAAATTCACAACAAATTAAATTACAATACAAATAAAAAAAATATAAAAAATAATAAAATAAAAAATAATAATTATAAATAATAAATTATAAATAACAAATAGAAAAAAATGAAAAATAATGAAATAGAAAAAATACTGCATCTGAAAGTTACTCTATAAAAAATATATTAATAAATAATTGATAATAAAAAACAAATAAAAAAGAAAATATTAAAAATATGAAAAATTATTGGTTAATAGTTTGTAATTAAATCTATTTTGAATTAAATTTTTTTGAATTAATTTAGTCTATTAAAAATCTAATTTCTATCCTGTGTAAATCAATTTTATCAAATGAATTTGTTCTTTTTATAGAGTAACTTTCAGATGCAGTATTTTTATTAAAAATACCAAAAAAGTTACGGAAATTTGAGTTTTCTTATTGCATAATTTTTTATGATTTAGTATAATACAAGGAGTGAATTACACTAGAAAAGAGGTAGAAAATATGGATTCAAACGATGGAAAGATAATACAAAGAGATATTGAAACAGAGATGAAAACATCATATATCGATTATGCAATGAGTGTTATTGTTTCTCGTGCTTTACCAGATGTAAGAGATGGTTTAAAACCTGTTCATAGAAGAATTTTATATGCAATGTATGAAGATGGAATAACATCTGACAAGCCATATAGAAAATGTGCAAATACTGTTGGATCAGTTTTAGGACGTTATCATCCTCATGGTGATTCTTCTGTTTATGATGCAATGGTAAGAATGGCTCAAGACTTCTCAATGAGATATCCTTTGGTTGATGGTCATGGTAACTTTGGTTCTATAGATGGAGATGGAGCAGCTGCGATGAGGTATACTGAAGCAAGAATGGCAAAAATCTCAGAATTAATGTTAACAGATATTGAAAAAAATACTGTTAATTTTATGCCAAACTATGATGAAAGATTACAAGAACCTACAGTTTTACCTTCTAAAATTCCTGCTTTATTAATAAATGGTTCATCAGGAATTGCTGTTGGTATGGCAACTAATGTACCACCACACAATCTTACAGAAGTTATAAACGGAATAATAAAAATAATAGATGAAGATAATGTTACAGATGAAGAATTAATGCAAATAATTAAAGGACCAGATTTCCCAACAGGTGGTGTTATTCTTGGGCACGAAGGAATTAAGCAAGCATATACAACAGGTAGAGGTAAAATTACTGTTAGAGCAGAAGCTGAAATAGAGGAAATGAGTGGAAATAAACAAAGAATTATTGTTACATCACTTCCTTACCAAGTAAATAAGGCAAAATTAGTAGAGAATATTGCTTCATTAGCTAGGGAAAAAAGAATTGAAGGAATTTCTGATTTAAGAGATGAATCTGACAGAATAGATAAAGTTAGAATTGTAATTGAATTAAAAAGAGATGCAAATGCACAAGTTGTTTTAAATCAATTATATAAATTTACACAAATGCAAGATACTTTTGGTGCAATTTTATTAGCATTAGTTAATGGTGAACCTAAAATTTTAACTTTAAGGCAATGTTTAGATTATTATATTGATCATAGAAAAGATGTTATTTTACGTAGAACACAATTCGAATTAGATAAAGCATTAGCAAGAGCGCATATTTTAGAAGGTTTAAAAATTGCATTAGATAATATTGATGAAGTAATTAATATTATTCGTTCTTCTTATGATGATCCAAAAGAAAGATTAATGGAAAGATTTGGATTAACTGATATTCAAGCTCAAGCTATTTTGGACATGAGATTAAAAACTTTATCAGGATTACAAAGAGAAAAAATCGAAGATGAATACAATGAATTAATGAAATTAATAGCACATTTAAGAGAAATTTTAAATAGTGAAAGATTAGTATTCGATATTATTAAAGAGGAATTGACAGAAATTAAACAAAAATATGGTGATGAAAGATTAACAAAAATAGTTGCTGCAGAAGGTGAGTTTAACGTTGATGATCTTATAAAAGATGAGCAAACTGTTGTAGCCCTAACACATTTTGGATATATTAAAAGAATGCCAATTGATACATATAAGAGTCAAAGAAGAGGTGGTAAAGGAATTACAGGAATTGCTACTAGAGAAGAAGATTTTGTTAAACAAATATTTACAGCATCTACACATGATACAATTTTATTCTTTAGCAATAAAGGAAAATTGTATAAATTAAGAGGTTATGAAATTCCTGAAGCTGGTAGAACCGCAAAGGGAACAGCAATTGTTAATTTATTAAGACTTGACAATGGCGAAAAAATATCTGCTGTTATTCCATTACAAAACTTTGCTGAAGGTAAATATTTATTAATGGCTACTAAAAATGGTTTAATTAAGAAAACAGCTTTAAATGAATATAGCTCTAATAAAAAGACAGGTTTACTTGCTATTACATTAAAAGAAGATGACGAGTTAATAGATGTTAGATTAACTGATGGTGAAGATAATGTTGTTTTAGTAACAAGCAAAGGTATGTGTATTACATTTGATGAAAAAGATGTAAGACCTGTTGGAAGATCTGCACAAGGTGTTCTTGGAATAAGATTAGACAAAGACGATTTCGTAATTGGTATGGAATCAATCATAGGTGGAAAGAACGCAACACTTTTAGCGATTACAGAACACGGATTTGGAAAAAGAACAGAATTAGAAGAATACAGAGTTCAAAATAGAGGTGGTAAAGGAGTTATTACATACAAAATTACACCAAAAACAGGTAATATTGTTGGAATTAGAATCGCAAATGGTGATGAAGATGTAATGATGATTACAGACAAGGGAACAATAATTAGATTAAATGTTTCTGAAGTTAGTGTTCTTGGTAGATCAACACAAGGTGTTACTCTAATGAGAACAAATGATGGCGGTAAAGTAGTTAGCATTGAAATTATTGCACCAGAAGTTCAAGCCGAAGATGAATAATTCTTACGGAATTATTATAAAAAGAAATTACAAATATTAATAAAAAATACACTAAATAATTTTTATTTAGTGTATTTTTTTATAATTAATAGAGAATAAAAATTTTATTTTTTAATTCATAAATCTGATATCATCTCCAAAAAATCTACAAATATTATAATTTCCAATTAATCTTGAAGTTATTCTCTCTCCGTAGGTTTTGTTGAGAATCGGAAGACTTAAATTTGTTGAAATTATTGTTTTTAAACATTTATTATTTTGATTTAATAATCTAGTGTTTATAATATTAAATAATTCTGTAAATTTAATATTATTTAGAGATTCTGTTCCCAAATCATCAATTATTAATAAATCAACATCTAATAAATTTTTATAAGTAATATCTGATGATGTATTTTTATTAAATTTATAATCAATTATTGTGTCAAGCATAATAGGCGCAGTTTGGTATAATACGTTTTTATCTTTTTGTATTATTTCTTTTGCAATACAACTAGATAAAAATGTTTTTCCTAGTCCTGTTGTTCCAGTGAACAATAGATTCTTTTCATTAGGGTCATCAAAATTATTAATAAAATTTAAACATATATTTTTTATTAAATTAATATTTTCCCTAGGAGAAATTTCTGAATTATATTTTTCTTTATTTACTTGATTAGAATATTTCTCAAGCGAAAAATTTTCAAAATTTTGTTTTTCCAAATTAGCAATATTTGATTTATTATACTCAATATTAAAAATTTCTTGTTTTAAGCAATTACACATTTCAGAAGAATTATTAATTTGAACATATCCTGTGTCATTACAAGATTTACATGAATAATTAGGTAATAAATAATCCTTTGGCAAATTTAAATTATTTATTATTTCATTTTTTTCAGATTTTAGTATTTCTATTTTTTGATTTAAATCTTGCAATAATTGCTTTGAATTTGACATTATTAATGCTTTAGCTGTTGAGATGCCTATTTTAGATAATTCATCATCAATTTCTTGTAATCTAGGGTTTTCCATATATAATTTGTTTTTTCTATATTCTAAATCTTTTTCCGCAGTTATTCTTTTTCTTTCATAATCTTTTAGTAAGTTTGTTAAAATTGTAGAATTCATATATATCACATCCATTCTTTTATTAAAGCATTATAAATATTATTATTTATAATGCTTTAGAAATATTTATTAAATTTTACCATTATTGATTATTATTTGTAAAATTACTTAAGGGATTTAAACCATCAATATTTTTATTTTTTAAGTTTGAATTATTATTACTAGTATTATTAAAATTGTTAATATTTATAATATTACTATCAGCATTTATAGCGTTGTTGATTTCAAGATTATTAGCAATTTTGTTGTCTTTAATATTATTTAAATTAATATTATTATTTGCATAAAAATTATCCCAATTAGAGAAATCCCTTTGTTCGTAATTATTATAGCCAGTTTGCTTTTCTAATTTTTTTATGCTTTGATTTTTATTTTTTGTTTCTAACAAATAAGAATTAACTTCTGCAGGAGTTTTTAGTTTTCTTTCATGCCAATCTGTTAATATCTTATCAAGATAATCAAAATTAAAATTAGATTTTGCTGTTGTTTTTTTCAAAGCAATTTCTATAATATCAAAATTAAATCCATACTCTAAATTCCATCTAGAAACATAGCCTTCTTCATATTGAGATAATTGTCTGTTTAAATTTAATTTTTTAGAAATAGTATTAGCAATATTTTTTAATTTTTCTTGCTTTTCAAAATATATTTCCAAATCATTAAAGGTTTTAATATTACTATGTGACCAGGCTTCTGCTACTGTTTGAATATAGTTTCTATGTAAAGCTGAACGATTAAAGCAATATCTAAATAATGCAATCATAACTTCTTCATCAAATTTGTATTTTTTAAACCACAAATCAATATCACTATACCATGAAGGAGACATGATTCCTTGGAAAAATTCATTATTAATATTATCAATTGCCTTTGATCGATATTGATTTTTAGCAGTTTTTTCCAATTCTTCAGGTGATGAAGTGATTTTAGGATTATATAATTTATGTAATTCTATTTCTTGTAAATTATTTAATATATACTCTGTATTTTTCTTAGTAATTACATGTTGTTCTTCCCAAAATTTAATTCCATCTTGAATAGTTTTTAATGGAAGTTGTAATTTTTTTGCTAAATCATTAACTTTTATGTCTTTTCCGTATTTTGCTAGAAATACCATATATAGATATATTTTTACATAATTACCATCTGCATATGATAAATACTCAGTAAAAAATATATCTGGCAATGTTGTTGTTGAAAATATAAATGGTATATCATTTTGTTCTAATTTCATATTACTCCCCCCATTACAAATTTGGTCAAATTATATCATTAAAAATCGAATTCTACAATACTAAAACAGAAATTTGGGATTTAATTTGTTACAGAATTGTAATGCAAAGTATAGAATTAGATGATTTTGGAAAAAATTAAGTTAAGGGAGGATATAAAAAATGTATATTTATTCTCAAAAAAGTAAAAAAATTAAACGTGTGTTATTAATCATATCAATTGTGATAATAATGCTCTTATTCTTTTTTAGACTATATCAAATTTATGCAAAAATTGAGATAGTGGATTATAGTAAAGAAAATGTAAAAAGTGAGCAAAGTATCAGAGAAAAGAATATAGAAGATTTAACAATTACAGAAATGCTTGAAAACACTACGGAAACTGTTGTTGGAGTATCAAAATTAAAAGATAATGGCAATACAGTTTTTACACAAGATGGTGTTGCAAAAATGGGAATAGGAAGTGGAGTAATAGTTTCTGAAAAAGGATATATTCTTACAAACGAACATGTTTCAGGACCTGCAAAAAGCACTTGCTATATCACAATGTCAGATGGGAAAAATTATAAAGCAAATGTTGAATGGGCAGACTCAAATTTAGATTTAGCAATAGTAAAAGTAAATTTAAAATGTTTAAACTATGCAAAACTAGGAGATTCGGAACAAATAAAAGTTGGTCAAACCGTATATGCAATAGGAAATCCAATAGGATTTGAATTTCAAAAAACAGTTACATCAGGAATTGTGAGCGCATTAAATAGAACGATTATTTTTAAAGAAAATGAACAAGTAATAGAATATTCAAAAGATGATAAAAATGAAAATACCATATTCATGTCGAATTTAATTCAAACAGATGCAACAATCAACCCAGGAAATAGTGGAGGTCCATTAATTAATAATAATGGCGAAATAGTTGGAATCAATAGTGTAAAAATTACATCAGCTGAGGGAATAGGATTTGCAGTTCCAATAAATGTTATAAAACCGATTATTAATAAATTTGAAAATGATGGGAAATTTGAAGAAGCTAGCATTGGAATTTTTGCATATGATAAAAATGTAATTCCGTATTTAGATTCCAAAATAAATTTCGAATCAGGAATTTATGTTGCACAAATTTCAATGGATTCACCAGCATTTACTAGTGGACTTCAAATTGGTGATGTAATTACAAAAATTGATGATATAGAACTAGAAAAAATGAGTGATTTAAGAGAATATATATATTCGAAGAATGTGGGAGATACAGTAAAATTATCAATTTACAGGAATAATAGGGAACAGTTAATCGATTTGAAGTTATCTAAGAAGAGATAAAAAATCTTAAAAAATGAAAAACTTTTTTGAGATATATGTTATAAAAATTAATTATAAAAATTAATTATAAGAATTTGGGAGGAATTATGGATTCTTTATGGATTACGGATAGTCGTAAAACGAACTATCCAAAATTAAGCGAAGATATAAGTGCAGATGTGTGTATAATAGGAGGAGGTATTGTTGGGGCAATTACAGCGTATTTATTAACCCAGAAAGGTATTAATACTGTAGTTCTAGAAAAAGATAAAATATGTATGGGCGTAACTGCAAACTCAACTGCAAAACTGACAAGCCAACATGGATTGTTTTATAATTATTTAGAAAATGAAAAAGGATTAGAATATGCAAAAAAATATTTAGAATCAAATGAAAATGGAATTAAGCTAGCAGAAAAAATTATTAATGAAGAAAAAATAGAATGCGATTTTGAAAAACAAGATGCATACGTTTTTGCTACAAACGAAAGTGAAATAAATAAAATAAAAAAAGAAATAGATACATTAAATAAAATTAGATTTTCAGCAGAGTTTGAAGAAAACGTTGATATTCCAATAGAAAAAGTTTTGGGAGCAATAAAATTTAAGAATCAAGCTCAATTTAATTCGAGAAAATATACATTAGGGGTTTTTGAAAAAGCAGTAAATAAAGGATTAAAAATATTTGAAGATAGTAAAGTGGAAAAAATAGAAAAAAAGGACGATATATATGTGATAAGCACAAATAATTATTGCGTAAAAGCCAAGAATGTAGTAATAGCAACTCATTATCCAATAAAAAACTTTCCTGGAATGTATTTTAGTAAAATGTATCAAGATAAATCTTATATAATTGCAGTAGATGTAAATGATGAAAAAATAAAAGATTTTAATGGTATGTATATACAATCATGTGACCCAATAATATCGTTTAGAACAGCAAATTATCAAGGGAAAAAATTATTATTAATAGCAGGTTCAGGGCATAAAACTGGAAAGCCTGATGGGAAAATAGAGGATTATTATTTAAATTTAGAAAACTATATAAAAGAGTATTATCCGAATGCAGAAGTTGTATTCAAATGGTCAACAGAGGATTGTGTATCTTTAGATAAAATACCATATATAGGCAAATTTTCAAATTTAATGCCTAATATTTATGTGGCAACAGGCTTCAAAAAATGGGGGATGAGTACATCACATGTTGCAGGAAAATTAATAAGTGATTTAATTACAGGGGAGAAAAACCAATATGAAGATATTTATAGAGCAACCAGATTAGAACCATTGAAAAACATCAAAGAGTTCGGGAATATGATTAAAGAAAGCACGTATTCATTGTTAATTAATAAAATAAAACCAGCAAGGGAAATATATGATAATATAAAATTAGGTGAGGGTGGAATTGTTGAGATTGATGGCAAAAAAGTAGGAATATATAAAAGAGAAGATGGGGAAATATTTGCAGTTGAACCATATTGTGGACATTTAGGATGTTTGGTTTCATGGAATAATTTAGAAAAAACTTGGGATTGTCCATGCCACGGTTCTAGATACGATTATAAAGGGAATATTATTACAGAACCTACGGTTAATGAGCTTAAGAGGATTGAGTAATAAATATAAAATTAAAATAAAAATAAAATATAAAACATAATGTTTTATATTTTATTTTTTATTAATTTATAAATTAGTCAAATCGAAAGATGTACTTGATAAAGATATTCCTAAAATTGCAACTAATGCAATCATAATAATTGCAAAAATCAAAGCAAGTAACAATCCGCAGAAAAAAGAGCGTGCATAGTTTCTTCTGTTTATATTAGAAGAATCAAATGAAAATATAATTAATAAAATAAAACCAATCAAAGGTATTGAAAATAATAAATTATAACCAAAATAAGCCCATGCTGATAGTGGTCTATATTCATTTGGTAATCCTTCTGGATAATTTTGCATATCTATTCCTCCTTTTTTTTATTCAAGATGATTTTATCATTTAAATAAAAAAAATACAACAAAAATATAAAAATGTCGAAAAAAGTTGTAGAAAAGAAAAAAGAAGACAACTTAAAAATTGTCTCCTTTTTTGGTGCAACTGGAGGGATTCGAACCCCCGACCTTCCGGTTCGTAGCCGAACGCTCTATCCAGCTAAGCTACAGTTGCGAAACTATATAGTATTATAAACTTTTTTTTATAGTATTTCAAGAGAAAATTAAAATTTTTATAAATTTTTTTAAAAAACTATTGAAAAATGAAATAGAATATGTTATATTATATTAGTCTAAACAATGTTTAGCCAATAATCGAGGCGTAGCGCAGTTGGTAGCGCGCGTGGTTTGGGACCATGAGGTCGCAGGTTCGATCCCTGTCGCCTCGACCATTTTTAAAGATTTTTCAAGAAATTCTATAAAACTTCAGAAAAGTCTAAAATGAGAAAAGGCACATGTTTGTAGCAATACAGCATGTGTCTTTAATTTTATCAAATTCTGTGAAATTCTAAAAAATGCTGAAAAAATTTCCAAAATAAATTTCAAGAATTAATTTTTATCTATAAAAAGTTTCCAAAAAATTTCAAGAATAGCTATCTCTTATCCAGACTGGATTAGGAGGAATTAGATGTTAACTTTTGTACCACATAAAATTAATGAGGACTATAAGAAAGTAGAATTTTATCGCGTTAATAAGGAGTTGTTGAATTGCGAAGAATACAGAGGTTTGTCGCCTACTGCAATTTTATTATATTCGCTTTTATGTGATAGGCTTTCGCTTTGTTATAGTAATGAATTAAATAATAATGTTTCTAAAAATAAAAATCATTACTATGATGAGAATAAAAATATGTATGTAATTTTCACGAGGATGAATTTAGAAGAAAAATTACATGTTGGAAAGACAGCTATCAATTCTGCATTTGAACAGCTTAAAAAAGCTAACTTAATTCAAGAGAAAAGACAGGGGAGAAATAAGCCTAATAGAATCTATGTTGGAAAGACAAAATCTGAAATTAGTGAAAATTTTGTAAATTGGAAGTCTGAAAATCGTACTTCCGGAAATCCGATTTTCGGATATCCGGAGGTGCGAAAATCGGATGCAAATAATAATAATATATTTAAATCTAAGAATAAAGATTGTAAATATTTGGATTATGAAGAACGTGATTATTCTAATTATGATTGGTTGGATTTGTATGCTAATAAAAAATGAAATAGAGAGGGTTGGAATTATGGAAAATATAAGAGAAAGAATAACTTATCGAAGAGAGGGAGATTATTTATTACCAGATTTAACTGTTGATGAAGGTGTAGGAGATAATTATAGAATTGGTAAATATGGATATTTAAGGCTTGATTGGTTACAACAAAATAAAAAGGGATTATATACGGAATTAATGCTTGAGGGAAAATTGCCAGAGCATTTAGTAGAAATTGATAAACAAGCAAACGTAAGAGTAAAACAAATAGTTGAAGAACTTGCAAAGTCAGAAAATGCAGATGAAACTTTAAAACAAAATAATCAGCTGGAGTGGGTTAGATTGATGAATAATTTTAAGAATCAAGCTGAAGAGATAGTGTTTGATGAGTTAATTTATAATTAAGTATTGGAGGATTGGTTGAGATGAGTAATTTAAGAAAAGTAAATGATGATATTTTTAGGGAATGGTTTAAATTTAGAGAGGAAACTTGTTTTTGTATTACAGATGATGAAGATAAAAAACATAAAATTAATCTTGAAGAAATAGGAAATAGGATTTTAAAAAATGTACCTAGTCAAAATCAGAAATATGTTAAAAGTCAGTTGGAATTATTGGATAATAATCTGTTTGATTATATTTCATACTGGAATGAGAAATATTATAGGAATGGATTTTGCGATTTAGTAAAAATGGTAATGGAAGGTTTAGATAAATAGATATTATTTATGGAGCAGTTAACACTGCTCCATTTTAATAAAAAGTTTTTCTTCTGTTCTCTAATTCGTCAAAATATAGATCCAATGAATAATCTCTAAATATATATGGATTAAATAAGCTTATGATGATATCGTCATATTCAGTCACTATCTTTTCATTATCTATTACCTTAGATAGAGTATTAATGCAATTTTCACTAGCTTCTTTAGAAATTTTAAATTTTGAAGAAAGATAATTAGATGTTACTTTTGCCCCGTTTTTTATAAGTTGCTTTAGTACACATTGCGGAGCTAATATTTGAGAAGCAAAAAAGTTTGCTTCTTGCTCATTTTTTTCACATTGTGTTGTATGCTCTAATACAATATGTCCAATCTCGTGAGAAATTGTCCACATTTTTCTTCCTTCTGTCTCTATATCATTATTATAAAAGATATAAGCTGTATTATTGTTAAAATAGGTATATCCATCATTAAATGAACCATTAGATGTAAGTTTTTCTAATGGTATATTTGTTATTTGTGAATACTCTTGCAAACTGATTATTACAAAATTATAAGAATCTAATTTTAATTTTCTAGGATCAATTGGAAAGGAAAATGATTGCTGTTTTATTAAAATTTCATAAGCTTTTAATTTAGCTCTGTAGAAATTAGGTTTATCCATTATTATTTTTTCCTAAAAAAATATCAATCGTACTATCTAATATATCAAGTAATTTTTCTTTTTCTTTAGGATCTACTTGTTCAGCCTTTCTAAAAAGTATAGCTGTTCTAGAATTATCTTCATCTTCAATCTTATCCTTAACTCCTAACAAGTAATTAACAGTAACACCAAAATAGTTAGCTAATTTATTTAAAGTTTCTGTATTAGGAACTGCATTTCCTGATTCCCAGTAAGAAACTCCAGTTGCAGTTATACCAACAATATCAGCCACCTCTTGTTGAGTTAATCCTTTTTCCTTCCTTAACTTTTTTATTATTTGTGAAAATTTATTATTGTTCATTTTGGCCCCCTTCTATAACTTATTATAGTATAGAATAAATAGAATGTAAATATTTTTTAAATAAAATGTAATTTTTGCTTATAGCGTATTGACAAAATAAAAAAAACGTCTTATAATCAAAATGTAAAAAAAATATAAATCTCACTTAAATATTTATAGAGCATTTATATATAGTATTATATCACACAAGGAGGTAAAAATGGAAGCTTTAATGTTAAGTTCGAAAAAATATAAAGAATCTGAAGAACATGATTATGGAGATTGCTTTATATGTGATACAGGGACTGATGTAATTGTATTTGATTGTGGTTCTGAAGAACATGCTAATGTAGTTATAAAATACTTAGTAGAACATTACGGAGAACATAAAAAAGCAATAGTCGTACTATCACATAATGATTCTGATCATTTTGATGGTATACCAAAATTAATTGAAGAGAATAAAGTAGAAAAAGTATATACCATATTGCTATTAAAGTATTATGAAGAACTCTTAGAAAAAATAGATGATGATAGAAAAACAAAAGATTCTATAAAGAGACAAATATTAGAAATGTACTCTAATATTGCAGAATTAGGGAAACAAGGATTATTAAATAATATTTATAATTCAGATGATTCCTTTGTTCAAATTTGTAATGGAATTAATGTTGTTGGACCAACAAAAGACTATGTTATAGAAGCTGCGGGTAAAGCTCTTGACTCAAGACAAGGAGATACAATTAATAAAGAAACTACAGTAAATGCTGCTAGCGTTCAGTTAAGTATTGAGTTAGAAACCTGTAAAATGTTATTGGTAGGAGATGCTAGTACAGAAGCAATTGAAAACAATGTTAAGAACCATCAAATAATTCAAATTCCTCATCACGGAAGGCTAGACCATGCAGAAGAACTATTTGATATAAAAAAAGGTGACAGAGATACGGTTTTTTTAATATCCGATAATAAAGGAAAATCTTCTGGAGGCTCAGAAGAACTAATAAAGTCTGGTAAAGACAAAGGACATGTAGTCTATAACACGAGGACAGAAGATACCAAAAAAATAACGGGCTCTCTATACCAAAAATCATATAGAGTGGGGTCATATATATGATATATGTATTACAGCATTCGTATAAAAAAGAATATAATAATTTTAATGATGAAATTCAGGGAAGAAGGGAGTATCTTTATAATATTTTTAAGATGTACTTTATTGTAAAATATACAAATTACAGTAAGAACAGCTTTCTTCATCCTAATTATTATATGTTAGAAAGCTTTCCTGCAAACATATTGGATAATTATTATTTTATAGTCGGAGATACAAACTTTGTGATTAGATATATAAAAAATAATATAGAAAAGTTTAACAACAAGATATTAATTATCATAACTTGTAAAAAAAATAACAATGGCTTTTTTGAGCATTATTTGCCTTCCATAAAATGCTCTTCAATATTTATAGCCAAATTAAATAATGATGAAGCAGACTATTACGATGGAAAAAAGTGGGGACTCAATTTTAAAATAACGCTATCAGAATTAGATTTGTATAATTCTAATAAAAAAGATCTCGCAGATAAATTAAAAGAATGTTTTGAAAGGATAAAATAAAAATGGAAAATTTTTTTAATAAATTAGAAAATTACAATATTTTCAATTACATATTGCCAGCCATTATATTTGACCTTGGCTGTAGAGTTTATATTAATTTAACAATTATTCCAACTGATAATTTAGTTATAGCAACTTTTGTATATTATTTTTTAGGATTAGTTATTAGTCGAGTTGGTTCGTTAATTATAAAACCTTTATTATGGAAATTGAGAATTTTAGATAAAGAGTATGTTTCGAAAGAGTGTGATTATTATAGAGCAGAAGAAAAAGATCCTAAAATTAAAATCTTATTTACAAATTATAATATGTATAGGAATTTTATATCAGCTTTTTCACTTCTTATTATTTTAAAAATAGCTACTAAAATACAGGAACACTTTCCTTTAAATTTTACTTTTATTTTTACTTCAACAATATTACTGTTATTAGTATTATTTATTATGTCATATAAAAAACAATTGCAGTATATCTATAATAGAGTAGATAATACTAAGTAAAAAACTCGTGAATGTATCACGAGTTTTTTACTTAAATATTGCTTTCATTATTTCATTTTTCATATCTGCAATATTATAAATATTATCCATCCTATCAAAAGTCTCTTTCAAATTGTTCTTTGCAGAAATCCAACCCATACCATCAGTGAACCAAACAAACTCAAAGCCAACAATCTTCTCAGACTCTTCAGCAATCATTTTATAACTTCTAGCAGTTTCATTAAGTTTAGATCCACCAGCAGCATAGAAATTTGTTTCAATTCCATAAATGCAATTATCAGTTTTTACAACAAAATCAAATCTTTTAGTAGCTTGATTTTGATTACTAATGAATGACATATCCAACTTCCACTTTTCTTCTATATCTTGCAAATACATTTCTTTGAAATAAGTTTCATTCTTCTTAAATCCAGCCTTTTGAATATATCTTTCAACAATGTCTTCCATAAGATGTCCACCACGATTTTTTCTGGCATTTGAATTTAATCCAGATTCGATACCTAGCACATAATCATATAAATTGTTTACTAAATGATTTTGAATTAAATCAAATAATCCAGTCTCTCTCATAAACACCTTATATTGTTCAATGCCATAATTCATATTCTTGAAATTATATTCAAATTTATTTCCATCACTATCTAAAACAATTATTTCATATTGTCTTACAGCCAACAAAATTGGAATACATTTTAAAACTTCAGGATATTTCTTCAATAATTCTTCAAAATCCTTTTCAACATTTTTGCTTCCAATAAGTGAATTCATCATATTTAATTCAATTTTATGTTCTTCAGCATTTCTGTAAATTGTTTCAAAATCAATATAATATTTATAATCGGCTATACTATCTGTAAAAGTTAATAGCCATTCGGCAAAATCTCTTTTCATAGCTTGTCCTCCTTTAATTCTTTGTATCTTCTTATAGATAGTTCCAAATATTCTTTTTCATTATCTATTCCTACGTATCTTCTGTTTAATTTAGTTGCTGCAACACCTGTAGTACTGCTACCACAGAATGGATCTAAAACCAAATCATTTTCTTTAGTAGATGCTAAAATAATTCTTTCTAATATTTCCACAGGCTTTTGAGTTGGATGCTTACCTTGTTTCTTTTCAGATGGTTTAGTTAAAGAGGTAGTCCATACATCTTTCATTTGCTTATTACCATTTATTTCTTTCATTAGTTCATAATTAAAAGTATACTTATTTTTCTTTAAATCTTTTTTAGCCCATAATATTGTTTCTGTTGAATGAGTAAAAGTTTTACAGGCTAAATTAGGTGGGGGATTAGTCTTTTGCCATGTTATATTATTTATTATTTTAAAGCCTTCTTCCTCTAATGCCATACCTATTGAATAAATATTATGCAATGTTCCACTAATCCAAATTGTACCAGTATCTTTTAGAGTTCTATAACATTCTTTAATCCATTTTTTATTAAATTCATGTTTTTCTTTAACTGATAAAGCTGTATCCCATAAACCTTTATTAACACTTACCATTTTACCGCCACTACAGGTTATTCCGTCATTAGATAAGAAGTAAGGTGGATCAGCAAATATCATATCAAAAGTTTTGTTTTCAAATTGTTTTAAAGCATTAAAAGTATCATCATATATTAAGCAAAAGCTTCCATTGTTATAGTAGAAGTTATTTGAGAGTTCCATTTTGATTGCTCCTCATAATTGGTTATTAATAATTCTGAAATTTCTCCACGTCCTTTAGCATTTGAGTTTATCATTCTTTTGGCAGAAACCTCGTTAATAATAAAGCCATCGTATATAGTGTCAAAGAAATTATCTTCCTCATTAACGTTCTTAGGATTTGAATTACTTAGCATTAATTTAGCATTTTTCAAATTTAATTGATTGTAATACTGTGCTAATTCTTTTTGGTTTTCATCATTAAAATCTTCTTTTGTGTAAGATGTAAATCCTGATGTTACTGAAAGGGGTCTATATGGTGGGTCAAAGTATACAAAAGTATTTTCGGTTATAAGATCTTCACTTTTTCTGTAATCTCCATATTCGAAAGTAACATTTTGTATTAATTTTGATAAATTTCTTAAATTGTTTGAATCACATATAGTAGGATTTTTATATTTGCCACAAGGAACATTGAATTTTCCATCTTTGTTTACTCTATATAATCCATTGAAACAAGTTCTGTTTAGAAAAATAAATTCAGAAGCTCGTTTGATGTTTAATTCATCGTTTAAAACATAAGAGTTGTATTCAGTTCTAATGTTGTAAAAATATTTCTGTCTATTATCACTATCTAAAATTAGAAAATCTTTTTCTTTTTTGTCTAATTCTTGAATTAATGCTTCAACATTATTTTTTATTACATTATAGCAATTAATTAAATCTTTATTTATATCAAAAGCATATGCTTCTTTTACTTCATATTTTTGTAGTATATCTAGTAGAACAGCTCCACCACCAACAAATGGTTCCACATATCTTTCGATATTGCCATTTATTAATTCTACAGGATAATATTTTGTTAATTGTGGTATTAAGCTATTTTTACCGCCAGCCCACTTTACAAAAGGTTTTACTATTTCCATTTTTACCTCCATTATTTCTGAAATAACTATATAATATTTTATAAGGTTTTTCAAGCGAACAAACAAAGATTCTTAAATAAATATTATATTTAGGGTAAAAAGACAAAGGAGCTAGAATTCTAGCTCCTTTGCATGTTAATAGTCAAGCCTGAAAATAAGAGATTGAGAGCATTCTGAGAAGAAGGGGCAACAATCACAATTTCCTATTTCAGTTATGATATTGCATTCAATGCAATCATTGCAAAAGCAACTTGGAATAGGAGGGTGTAATTCTGTGCTGTAAGCATCAGTCTTGACCGTTGCTGACTTCTTGGAAGTCTCATCCTTATTTTTCCGTTTAAACATAAAATCAAATCCTTTCGTATGCATTATAAAAGTGTGTGAAATGTACTTGACGGACAATTTTTTATGTAAATATTGTAACATAAAATACAATATATTTCAATACTATTGGTAAAAATTTACAAATATGTATAAAAATGCTTGACAAATTATGTAAAACATGATATTATGTAACCGTACTACAAATCGTATTACCTAAGGCAGAAATCTGCTTTAGCCGCCAATTCGTTCTTCGATTATTGAAAGGAGCACTCACAATGAAAACATTGAAGAAGACGAATTTCTGGAATCCTGGTGTGAAATACAACAGGAAGAATTCCGCACAGAGCTATATGTCTTCCATGAAGGCAAAAAAGGTCAGTGGCGGAGTTAAGGCTGCTGCAACGGACTGTTCCTGCAACTGCTACGGTGGTTGTTCTTCGTGTACTAGCTCTTGCTCGTGCACATCCTGCAGCATGGAAAACAGCTAAGGAACATAAGTTCATAGGCAACTGAACGAAGTGGGGCAGCTAAGATTGTATAATCAAAGTTGCCCCATTTCCACACAAAGGAGGAAATATTATGTCAAATAGAACAAAATTTAGCATGCAGTGGCACATCACTGATAGATGTGACCAGCGGTGCAAACATTGCTACATCTACGAGGGAAAGGATAAAAAGTGCAGTTTAGAGCTTGAACTCAAAGTCTTGAAGGTGATTCTTGAAGATTTCATCGAAAGCTGTGAGAAGCTCGACAAAGATCCGTTTCTTGTTATTACCGGTGGAGATCCGTTGCTGTATGGCAGAATCTGGGAATTCTTGGAAATGGTTCAGCAGCACAATATCAACTTCGGACTTTTAGGCAATCCGTTCCATCTCAACTATGAAGTAGTAAAGAGATTGGAGGAACTGGGATGTACTAATTATCAGATGTCCCTTGATGGTCTGAAGGAAACTCACGACTATATCCGCAAACCTGGGTCGTTTGATGCAACGCTGGATGCCTTGAAGTATTTTGAAGGCAGCAAGATCCATACTGCAATTATGACAACAGTTTCAAAGACAAATATCGCAGAAATTCCTGAACTTGTTGATATTGTGGTAAAACACAAGGTTGGCAACTTCGGATTCGCAAGATACTGCCCTAATCCTGAAGATTTCGATTTGATGGTAGCTCCTGAGGACTACAGAGATTTTCTTGATAAGATGTGGGAAAAGTATATGCAGTACGAGGAATGCGACACAAGATTTGCTTTGAAGGATCACCTTTGGAAACTCTATCTCTATGAAAAAGGAATGTTTAATCCTGATGAAGTAGATAATCCGAATGATTTGATTCTCGATGGTTGTCATTGTGGAATTACACATATCACCACTCTTGCAGATGGAACAGTGTATGCATGCAGAAGAAGCGAAACTCCAGTAGGCAAAGTTCCGGAAGATTCTTTCTATGACATTTTTACAGGACCCGAAATGGACAAATATCGTCAGTATGAGAAATTTTCTAGCTGCAGCAAATGCGAGCTCAAAAATTTCTGCAGAGGATGTCCTTCGGTAACAAAATGTCTTACAGGAGATTTCTACGGAAAAGACCCTCAGTGTTGGAAGAAGTTCTAAAAAGAGGAATATAGAGCAGTATTAAATGATTTTTCATTGATACTGCTCTATATATTATCTAAAAAAGTGGAATAAAATAGCTTGTAATAATAAGCAATTTTTGATATATTATATTCATTATTGAAAAGGAGTCAGAAAAATGAGTAAATTAGAGAAATTTTTACAAAATACAAAAGATTCATTACCACATAAAAATGTGCAAATGTTTTGCAAAGATAATATGCAGACAGGTACAGCTATAGATTTTGGGTGCGGAGCAGGTAGAGATACTGTATTTTTAATAAAGAATGGCTGGAATGTTATTTCTGTTGATAAGGAAAATACAAAAACATTAATTGAGCAAAATTTAACTGATGAAGAAATAAAACATTTTAAATTTATACAAAGCAAATTTGAAGATTGTAAAATAGAGAAGAACGATTTATTTGTTGCAAATTTTAGTATTCCTTTTTGCAAGAAGGAGTATTTTGAACAAACATGGAACAAAATTGTTGATAGTATTAAAGAAAATCGGATACTTTATAGGAAATTTCTTTGGATATAAAGATTCATGGGCTAATATAAAAGAAGATGTGTTTTTTATGAATAAAGAAGAGGTGTTAAATCTTTTTAAGGAATTTGAGATTAAAAGTTTTAACGAAATAGAAAGAGATGGAAAAACAGGATTAGGAAAAATAAAACATTGGCATACATTTGAAATAATTGCAAAAAAGAAATAAGATTTTTATTTTAAAGTTTAAAGGCTTTTGTCATCACAAAGGCCTTTAAATTTTTTAGAAAATTATAAAAGTAAAATATTTTTTATAAAGGGTTTGGGATGTAATCCCAAAAGACAGAATTTTCCAAAACGCATCAATGCGTGTGGACAAATTCATTGCTTGCCAGGACAAAAAAATTAAAAATTGATTTTTTTATTGATTAAAAAAGTAACAATAAAATGTACTTTTTATGGAACAATAAGTCAGCAAATAACATTGTAAAAGTACAAATATGTATAACAATATAAAGTAAAAATAAGTACCTAAAAAATAAAATATTAGGTGCTTATTTTTTGTTTTAGTGGAGTTTATTTGTAAGTATAGTGTACTCTTTTTTTAATTTTAAGTGCTCTTTATAAGTAGAAAAAATATAAAAATTACTTTCAAATATGTTCCATAAAATTGTTATTAAATTTAAATTTTTTAAAATTTTTTATCAAGGTTTAATAATTTTTATCGCTTTTATAAGTAGGGGGATAAATCAAAAAAATGGATTATAAGATACTTATTTTAAAAATATTTTATAAAAAATGTCACTTTTTGTACCTTTAAAGTGCTGTTTATAGATAAAGGAATAATTAAAAATATTTCCGATTTCATTCCATAAAAATAAAATTAAATATTTTTTATCAAGGTTGAGCAAAAAATTTCGCCTTTATAAGTAGAGGGAGTAATATTTAAAATGCAAAATTTAGGGTAAAAAATTATAATTTTAAAATTTTTTTATCAAGGTTTAAACATTTTTATCGATTTTATAAGTAGAAGGAATAAATAAAAAAAATTAAAAAATTTTTATTTTAGCCCCGCGAGAAGGGGGTAGAAGTGAGGAATATATTAGAGGGGGGTATATCATTTTGAACTGTATAAGCAATTTATTGTTAAATATTTTTCAAAAATTTTTAAATTACTATCAATTTTTAGGGGGCGAAGTGAGGAATAAATTAGAGGAAGATAAAAATTAAAATAGTCCATTGACAACGCGAAAATGTTATGTTAATTTAAAACCGAAGGGTGACCATACACCACTAAATTAACTTAAAACATTACGCACGTAAATATATCAATGAAATTAAAGTTAAGGAGGTGAAGTTATGGAAAAGCTTGATAATATAGTTATGTATTCGCCAGAAGATGTTAGAAAACTCTTACATTTAGGTAACGCAAAATGCTTAGAATTGTTCAACTCAAAAGATTTTCCAAGCATAAAAATAGGACGAGCATTTTGGGTAAAAGCCGATTGCCTAGAACGATTTCTAAGTGAAAAACATGTTTTAGGGCAAGAAAATGAATTCGAGTTTTAAACAACAATATTGGAAAAAATACGAAACCAAAAATTAAAAACAAAAAATCAAAAATAACTATTTACAAGAACACCCTGTACTACTTAAGGTATACAAGAAGTTTTATATGGTACAAGAGTAAAAGCAGGGAGTTTCTTCTAAAGCAAGGAGGAAACAATGCAACACTCAAAAGGAATTACAGTTGGAACATACACAGTAAAAACCAAAAAGAAGGTAAATACCTTGCCTATCTGTCCAAACTGTAAGAACTGCAAAGATAGGAAAATTTGTAGCAATAGAAAGAATTTAACAAAATGTTCAATATGCAAAAACTGCACGAATGCTGAACAATGCGATGTTTTCTACATTTCAACATGTTGTAAAGCAGTACTTAATTTAGGAAGAAGTTCTCAAACAGGTAAAATTATAAAAAAATCTTTTACAGGAAAAACTGAAGATGAGGCTTTATATAAGCTTTATCAATTCAAAGATGATGTAAAAAGAAATGGACTTCCTAAAAATATTGTGCAAAAAACAGTAGTTACAATTTATAGCTTAGGCTGTCAAATGGAAGAAATAAAGAAATCTAGAGGCAAGGTTGGAACTAACGCATATAGAACAAATATGAGCACATTAAAAAGAATTGCAAATTATGATTTTGCTAATCTTCCAATTGAAAAAGTTAAAAAAGAGCATATTGAAGCCTTTTTAGAAGATGAAAGAGATAGATCAAATTCAATTATAAAAAAGGATTATGGAATGCTTTCAAGAATTTATGACTATGCTGAAGAAAACGATTATATAAAAAAGAACTTTTTCAGAGGGTTTAACAAAGTAGAAAAAACACAAAGTAAAATTGCTACAAAACAAGTAATACCAATGACATTTGATGAAGAACGAAGATTTAAAACATATTTAATGAAAGACACACATCAATACAAAAATCTTGTTTTAATCGAATTATTCACAGGTATGAGATTAGGCGAAATATTAGCATTAAGTGTATCAGACGTTGATATCAATAGCGATACAATTCGTGTTAGCAAAATACTAACACATGATGAAAATCACAAGGCATACATACATGAATCAGCCTTATCTCAAACAAAAGATGGCGCTAGACTTGTGCAAATTAATGATATTTTCAAACCAAATGTTATAGATGCTATAACAAGAGCTGAACAAAATGTTAATAACAAAGAAAAATTGTTATTTTGCCAAGATAATGGCTCACTTATTTTAGAAAGTAGTGTAAATAGTTATTTAAAAAATGTTGCAAAAAACATTGGTCTTAGTTATTGGAAAGAGTTTAGCTCCCACAGATTAAGACATTCATTTGCAACAAGATGCATTGAAGCAGGTATTTCTCTGCCTGTGCTTCAAACATTAATGGGACATCATGATATTCAAACAACCATTAATGAATATGGTAAAGTGTTTAATTTTTACCAACGAAAAGAGAAAGAAAAATATATAAATTATATAACAGCTGGAATAAGTGAGATTTAAGCTAAAAACAGAAGTTATTTGAAAATTAAATATAGATAAAAAAATAAAAGAAATTTCCAAGTCAAATTTCCAAAATGATATTGGAAAGAATAAATGCAGTAATTGCAAGGCATGTGAGCGGTTGCATGGCGACCGCCTCGACCATATTTAAGCTGTTTTTTAGAGAATTCAGCAGAATTCAAAAATAGTTAAAAGTGATAAAAGATACTATTTTCTAAGATTTTTAGGAAATAGTATTTTTTTGTTTATATTCAAAAAGTTCTAAAAAATTCTGAAAAATGCGAATATTTTGTTCCGCAAAATGTTCCGCAAAACAAATTTGGGTCAAAAAAATTGTTCCGCAATGTTCCGCAAAACGGAAAGCTATTATTTAGCAAGACTTTCAGCAAATTTCAAAACTGAAAGGAGAACTATTGCTATGAATTTTATACCTTACAAAGTAAATGAGGTTTTAGATAATGTCTTTTATCAAATTCCAAAAGAATTATTAGTAAACCCTATATATAATAATTTAGATTCTAATAGTATTTTACTATATGGACTATTACTTGATAGATTATCTGTATCTATGAAAAATAAATGGTTTGATAAAGACGGAAATATATACCTTATTTACTCAAGAAAAGAAGCTCAAAAGATGTTAAAACTTTCTGATAAGCCAATTACTAAGGCATTTAGAAAATTAGAAGAAGCAAAACTTATATACGAAATTAGAAGTGGTTATAGAAAAAGCAATATCATTTATGTTGGAAAAATAAACCACCAATCTGTAAGAAAAACTATGAATCGTACAATGTCCGATTCATCAATCGGAGAAAATACGATTATAGAGTCGGAGAATGTACGACGTAGTAATAATAAATATAATAAAAATAATTATAGTAATAAGAGCTTTCATGAAAAAAGCAAATTTCATTATGAACAAAGAGAATATACCGAAGAAGAATTAGAAGCTTTATACTGTAATTAAGAAATGGAGATATTAATTATGAATAATTTAAGAGAAGTTAAAAATGATTTATTAAAAGACTGGATTGATTATAGAGCTGAAACTATATTTGCAATATTAAGTGTTTAAGATAAAAAACATTGTATACAATATGATGAAATTACCGAAAGAATACTAAAAAATATACCAATTGAAAATAAAAAATATGTAATGAAACAACTAGATTTACTTGATAAGAATTATATGGATTATTTAGATTATTGGTGCGAGAAGTATTATAGAAATGGCTTTGTGGATAGTATTGAATTATTAAAAACAATTTAGCATATTTATAAAATTAGCCTAATTCGCTCCATAAGTATATAACAATGGAGCGGATTAGTATAAAACATGAGCTTGAAACATTAAGAAATACGAGTGTTGAAGAAGATGAAGACGAGGAAGAAGAAATTTGACATAAATTGATAATATGATATAATCCCAATAAAGATAGTAATTTATTGCATGTTAACAATATTGTAATATTGTTAACAAGTGAGATAAAGAAAAAAGTTAGAAAAATCAGATAATTTGTGCAATTCTCTGTTTCTGTCCTGTTAGTTTTAATATAAAAAATATAAAATTACCTCTGGAAAGGAGGATAATATGAATCAAGAAAAAATAGGAGTATTTATAGCAAAATGTCGTAAAGATAAAAATTTAACACAAGAACAATTAGCTGAAAAACTAGGAGTATCTAATAAAAGTATTAGTCGTTGGGAAAATGGAAAAACGATGCCTGATTATTCTATATTAAAAGATTTGTGTAGTATATTAGAAATTGATGTAAATGAATTTTTATCTGGAGAAAAAATAGAAAAAGAAGAAATACAAGTACATACTATTGAAAATTTAGATTCTATTTTAAAAGAGTATTATAAAATGAAAAAACAAAGAAATGTATTTAAAATTATTGCTATTATAGTAGGAAGTATTGCTATCAGTTTAACTATTGCTGTTAGTTGTATCTTTATATTTATGGGAGGATTAAATAAGGTAGAGATAACAACAGATAAAGCAAGTTATCAAGAAGTTATTGGTGTTAATTCAAATGATAAATATAAGGATAAATGGGGAATGTCTGAAGAAATATTTCCTAAATCAATAGATAATCTAAATGTATTAGATTTCAAAATGGTATACTATGATCCTTGGGATAAACAATTCTTATCTTATTTAGTAGTTGATTATAGTGAAAATGAATATAATAAAGAAGTTGAAAGATTAAATAATTATGGAATCGAAGATTACATAGGCTACTATGGTGCAACAGGATTTACAAATTATAAATTATTGGCAATGGAATCAGATGCTTATCAAGGTTTTGTTTATGCTATTACAGATGGAAAAAGCAAAATAATATATGTAGAAATTATATTCTGTAATTATTTTATGGACATAAACTATGAAGAACAAATTCCAAATAATTATTTGCCAGATGGATTTGATGCTACTTCAAATAATACTTATAGAGAAAAAATGTTAAAAGATTAAGGTGGTTTAATGAAAAAATGAAAAATAGTAGGATTAATAATGTTAATTGTTGGCATTATATATATGGTTTGTTTCTTTACTTTTACAAATGAATTTGAGAAAGTAAATGATACATTATGTCTTATATTAACTATAATTAGTGTTATTTGTATTATATGGGGATTTGGATTATTAATATTTAAAACTCCAGAAGAACAATTTAAGGAACAAGCAATAAAACAAGAAGAAAGAATTAAATTAAATAAATATTATAAATCTAAGCCAATAATAACTTATATTTTAATAGGTATTAATGTATTGATGTTTATTATTATCAATATGACTCATGGTAATGAAGAAGTATTAAAATATGCTATATCAAAGAATAATTTTGAATTTTATAAATTATTTACTTCTATGTTTGCTCATGCAGATGAATCACATTTAATATTTAATATGTTGGCGTTGTATATTTGTGGTTGCAAATTAGAATCATTAATAGGTAATATAAAATATACCATTGTTTATATGATATCTGGTTTAGAATCAGCTATTCTTATAACATTATTATCTAATAATCCTTGTGTAGGAGCTAGTGGTGCTATATTTGGATTATTTGGTTGTTACTTGCTAATAGCATTTAAAAATAGAAATGCAATGAAATATACATATAAATACGATTTACTTCCTACAATTATTATTAATCTAATAGTTACATTTGCTATACCAAATATATCAGTTATTGCTCATGTAGGAGGATTAATAATTGGTATTGTTTGTAGTCAAATACTATGTAGAAAGTTTGTTTTAAAGTAATGAGGGGTATATGGATTTATTATTTGAAGCGATATTTGAATTAATATTAGAAGGAAGTTTTGAGGCAAGTAGAAGCAGTAAAGTTCCTAAACCTATTAGATATTTTTTAATAGTATTGATAGCATTAGTATATCTATTAATAATAGGATTTCTATTTTATATGGGAATTACAGGTTTAAATAAGAACTTATTTGCAGGAATAATATTAATAGTATTTGGATTGTTATTTTTAATTTTAAGTATCATAAAGTTTAGAAAAACATATTTAAATAGAATTAAAAAGGTATCATAATATTTATAAATTGTGATTAAATAAAAAGTTTTCACAAACAAAACAAGTAGTAGATGGAAAAATCTGCTATTTTTGTAGCATAATGTTAATATAGGAGATGTATTTTTATGAAGAAAAAAATAAACATTAGACCTTACGATTATCTAGTATTAATACTTTTAGTCTTATTTTTTATAGGATATTTTGGTTTATTTTCATTATTAGTTAAATATGTATCTAAAATAGTGATCTATTTAATTGTATTATTTATCTGGATTATAGTGATGAAAAAATATATAAAGCATGGAATCAAAAATTTTAAAAAAGAATATATTAATGATGCTTTAAGTATTGTTACTTTGATTATTGTTACTTCAAGTGTATTGTTTTTATTTCTAAATTAAAGTACAAATATCAACTCTCAATCAAATGAAACTGTTTCATTAATGTTATTTTCTACATTGATATTTACACCAATTGTAGAAGAACTTGTAAATAGATGTGCAATAGGATTATTATTGGAAAAATTTACAAGTAAAAATAATTATATTAATATTATAACAACCATAATATTTGTTTTTATGCATATATATAAGATGAATTTAAATATAGTATCATTATTAATATATTCTGTAATTTATTTTCTTTTGGGATATGCTTGTGGTTATTATTATAGAAAAACTAACAATATTATTTTATCAATACTGATTCACTTTCTTTGGAATTTATTTATGATTATTGGAGTTGTTATTAGAAATATATTATAATTAATAATGATTATTAAAGATATTGTACTAATTTGAGATTGCAATGACTATGAAACGGATGAAAATCCGTTTTTGTGTGATATTATATTTAATAGGAGGAGAAGAAATGAAAAAGAATTTTAGTTTTATAGCATCAATATTTGAAATAGTTGTTGGAATATTTGCTATAGTAGCTTTCATTACATTAGCAATTAATGGTGAATCATTATTAAAATGGGCTATAGCATTAATTTTGGCAATATTATTAATTGGAATTGGAATTAATGGAATAATAAAATTTTGTAAATAATAAATTATATACAAAATTTTGATGTTACACGCAAATTTAAATAAAATTTCAAAATTTATTCAAAAATCGTTCATTGACACATATAAAAAAGCAATATAAAATCTTATTATAAAAAATTGTGAGCAAAAGTCAGTTTAGAAAACTGGCTTTTTTCTTGCTCTAAAAAAATCCATAGATAAATAAAAATACCAACGCAGATTTTGCTTAAAAGGTAGTTATATTCAATTTTAATATAAAAAGAATATAACTACCCTATTCACTTCATCAACTTGTTTATTTTCAAATTTAAAATGATGTGAATTAGAAAAAGCAGGTTTGCTTTTTCTATGTAGAGGAAAAATTTATTTTTACCTCTACATGCAAAAATTGTGAAAGCAAATTTTGCAAAAACATAAATTGAGTGGCAAACGAAATTTGTGTTTGGGGGTTGTAGGGTTCACCCTGCCACACTAACACTTTTTACTTTAGGTTAAAAGTGTTGTAGTGTGTTACAACACATACAAAGAAAAACTAAAATTTCTTGCAAAGTGTGTCTAAAAAAGATTCAAAATCAAAGGAGGAAGATAAAAAATGAGTTATGCTATTATTAGAAATGTGAAATATAAAAGAGAAAATCTAAAAGGAATTTATCGTCATAATGAAAGAAAAAATTACAACTATTCAAATAAAAATATTGACAAAGAAAAGTCATATTTAAACTATGCTATAAAAGAGCCTATGTATAGTTATGAAAAAGAATTTGACAGATTAAAGGAAAAGTACGATTTAAAAGGTCAAATAAAAACAGTTAGTAATATAGCTTGTGAATATATAATTACATCAGATAAAGAATTTTTTGAGGAAATTGGTGAAGAAGAAACAAAACGATATTTTGAAACAGCATACAAGTTTGTATCAAAATACAAAAATTTAGGTGAAAATTATATAGTGTCTGCACAGGTGCATATGGACGAGGAAACTCCACATATGCACCTTGTTTTTTTACCAGTAGTTCATACAACTGATAAAAAAGGAAATAAAATTGATAAACTTGCTTGTAGTGAATTTTGGAAAGGCAAAGATAGTTATAGAGAATTACAAAATGCTTTTTATGCTTATATGGTATCTCATAATTTTAATTTATTAAGAGGTTTACCAAAAGAAGAAACTAACAGACAACATCTTAATATAAAAGAATATAAAGAATTAACGAATTTTAATATTACCAAAGACTTAGTTGAAAGCATTACTTTAGATATTCCAGAAGAAACCAATATAAATGATTTGAAAAAAATAATATTTAACAAAAATGAAAAAATTTTAAATGAAATTATAAAACCTAAAGAAGAACTGATAAAACAATTATACAAAGAAAATAAAGAACTACATAAAGAACTTTATAGGCAAACTAATATTGTTGATGATGCTGAAAAATATCAAATAGAAAGAAATTTTATTATTGCTGATAATAAAGCTCTGCATGATAAAGTTAATAAATTAGAATGTGAATATAAAAATAAATCTATTGAGTTAGAATTTAAGTATAATGATAAATATGAACAATTAGAAAATGAAAATAATAAACTTCGAGATATAATTGATAGATTTTATACTACGATTGTTTTATTTATAAAATGGGTATGTAATAAATTCGCTCTTGGAGATTCAAGAGAAGTTTTAAGAAATTTTGAAAGAGAAAATGATATTTGCATTGATCCAGTAAAGCAAATTACTAACGAACAAGAAGATGAAGAAGAAATGTAAAAAAATAAGTTATCGACTATTTTTAGATAACACATACCTAAAAGTGGTCGATAACTTGATATTTTATAATGAATTGCCATAAAAACTATTATTATAATTCTTTATTATTATATATAAAATCAGCAATATTTACATTTATTACACCATCTCTATCTTGCAAAAGAACATCAGATGTAAACAAATATTTAGGATACATATTCTTTATTTCATAAAATGGTTTATATTCTCTTTCTTCAACTTTTTCATCTGCTATTGTTTTAGAAACTTGAATGTAGAAATATTTATCAAAATCTTTTCTTGCAATAAAATCACACTCTAACTTTCCTATTTTTCCAACACTTAAATTATAATTTTTACTTTTTAAATAATTATATACTATATTTTCAAGCATTGGTCCATAGCTTATTCTATTATCAGTATTTAGAGTATAATATATACTAAAATCTGCTAAATAATATTTCTTCTCACCTTTTAAAACCATTTTTGATTTTATATCAAATAAATCACATGAATAAATTATTTTTGCTTTTTCTAAAATATCAATATATCTTTTTAAAGTTCTTCTATCAACTTTTAATTTTTCTTTTTTTACTAGATATTCATAAATACTGCTTACAGATATTACACTTCCAAAATTATTTATTATAAATTTTTCAATTACTTCAAATAATGCAACATCTTTTATTTTATTATTTGTTTTTATATCTTTTTCAAAAATCTGCTGAACAACACTTGAAATATAAGTAATTTTATCTTCAAATTCGTCATAATATAATGCACCAGGGAATCCTCCATTTTTAATAAAATCTTCAAATTCTATATAAATGTTTGAATTTATTTCTTTATTTAAAAATTTTTTCATTCCTATATATTCATAAAAATTCAACGGCATCATTTCAAATTCAATATATCTGCCTGTTAATTTAGTTATTAATTCCCCACTAAGCAAATATGAATTAGATCCAGTTATAAATACTGATATATTGCCTTCTTCTCTATATGCATTAATAACAGGTTCAAAGTTTTTAACGTTTTCTATTTCATCAATAAATAAATATTTGAAATCTTTATCTGTTATTCTTTTATCTATTTCTTCTTCTAATTGCTCTGGTGTTACGATTTTTTTAAATTCTTTTTTATCTAATTCTATGGAGATAATATCTTTTTCTGGTACTCCTTTTTCTTGCAATTCTTCAATAATTGATTTTAGTAAAGTTGATTTTCCACATCTTCTAATACCAGTAATAACTTTAATAATACTACCGTCATCATAAAAGTTTCTTATTCTTTTTAAATAATTTTCTCTTCTATAATATTCCATAACTCAAATCACCTCTATCAATTATAATTATACCCTAAAAATTTAAAAAATGTCAAGTTATCGACCACTTTTTGATGTATGATATGCAAAAATGGTCGATAACTCTATATTTTTACTTGCATTTTTTCAAAATTGTTTCAAAAAACGTTCATTGACATTTTTTAATAATCCATATATCATCAATGCAACTCAAAGATATATTAACATTTTACAAAATATATATTTGAGATTTTTACGAAAGGAGAAACGCTTATGAAAACACTTAATGGAATTGTATTTTTAGAAACAAAAGATATTAGAAAATCCTTAAATATAGGTAATCAAACATGCTTAGAGCTATTCCATAAAAAAGATTTTCCAGCAAGAAAAATTGGTAAGTCTTGGCTTGTTATGGAAGAATCTTTTAAGGAGTATTTTAAAAATGCACAAACAAACGAATAAAAAAATAAGAAGATTTAAATCTGGAACATTTAAACCTTCAAAAGAAACATTTTACGCTTAAATAAAATTACAAGGAAGACCCTTGCTATACGTTTCTCAATTTAGTATAATTATAGCATAAAATTTTATTATAGCAATAGTTTTCCTTTAATTTTAATAAAGGAGAGATTATCTTATGGAATTTAAAGGAATAACTGTTGGTACATATGTTTCAAGAAAGCCGAAAAAAGGTAATCTAAAAGATATATGTACAAACTGCAAAATTTATGAAAACATACAAATGAGTAAGAACATTGACAAACCTAAAGAATATGAGTTATGCAAAAATTGTGATAAATGCTATGTTTCTAAAAGCTGTAAGGCTGTATTAACAGTTAGTAGAGATACTACAACAGGAAAAACAATTAGAAAATCTTTTGTAGCAGATTCAGAAGAACAGGCTTTGAATAATGCTTTGCAATATAAGTTAGATTTAAATAAAAATGGTGGCCCTAGAATTATTACTAAAAGCAATAAGACTTTAATAGAACTATTAAAACCTTGTTTAGATGAGCAATTTAAGTTAAATAAAATTGATAAATCTACTTTAAAAAGAAAAACAGATACTTTAACTAAACTTGCAAAAACAAATTTTTCTAATAAACCTATTGCTAAAGTAACTAGAGATGAGGTTGTAAATTATTTAGCTAGTTTATCTAAATATTCAACATCTACAATAAAGCAGATTTATGAGCTATTATGTATGGGATTTGGAGAAGCTGAATATCAAAAAATAATTTCTGAAAACTTTATGACTGGTTATAAAAGAGTTGAAAAGCCTAAAAGCGAGTATGTATTTCACAAACGCAAATCTCTAACCATTGAAGAAGAACGAAAACTTGTAGAATATTTGAATAATGTTAGTTATGAAGAATGTTCATACAAATATATCCTTCTATGGCAATTAACTACTGGTATGAGAATTGGCGAAACTTTAGTTTTAAATACAAAAACTGATTTTTCTTTTTCAGAGAATTTAGTAAATGTTAATAAAACACAAACTAAAGACGAAAATGGAAATATTATTATTGGAGATACAACGAAAACAGAAAATGGTAAGCGCATTATAAAAATGAATAACATCAGTAGGCAGATATTGGATAATGCTATTGAACACAAAATTTCTAATCCTAATAATTTATTATTCTGCAAACCAAATGGAACAATGCATTTAGAAAACTCCATAAACAGTTGCTTAAAAAGAATTGCCTTAAAACTTGGTATTGGAATATACGAAGATTATAACAAAAAAGGCGAACTTATAAAAAAGACTGATGTCCATACTCATATGCTTAGAGGAACTTTCGCAACAAGATGTGCTGAAGCAAAAATTGCTCCAGTTGTTTTAAAACAAATACTTGGACATAAAGATATTACTGTAACAATGAAATATTACGTTGATGTTGACGGATCGTTTATTGAATCTGAAACAGATAATGCTATTCAGTATTTAGTTGATAAAAACATCTTTGGTGTTGAAATTCCAGTGTCAAATGTTGCATAATTAAAAATGATTTAAAAAATAATATAATATTTATCGGAACTTAGCAGAATTTTAACAAATATTATCTTAATAATTTCTGCAAAAGTGTTCCGCAAACGTACAAAAAAAGTCTGAAAGTTAGTTAAATAGGAACTTTTAAGGTGAGATGTCTAATACTCGCCTCGACCATATTTAAGCTATTTTTAGAGAATTCAACAGAATTCAAAAATAGTTAAAAGTGATAAAAGATACTATTTTCTAAGATTTTTAGAAAATAGTATTTTTTTGTTTATATTCAAAAAATTCTAAAAAATCCTGAAAAATTCGAATATTTTGAATAATTTAAGAGAAGTAAAAGATGATTTATTAAAAGACTGGATTGATAATAGAGCTGAAACCATATTTGTAATATTAAGTGTAGAGGATAAAAAACATACTATACAGTATGATGAAATTACTGAAAGAATACTAAAGAATATACCAATTCAAAATAAAAAATATGTAATGAAACAACTTGATTTACTTGATAAAAATTATATGAATTATTTAGATTATTGGTGTGAAAAATAATATAGAAATGGATTTGTGGATAGTATTGAATTGTTAAAAACAATTTAGTGTATTTATAAAATTAACTTAATTCGCTCCATAAGTATATAACAATGGAGCGGATTAGTATAAAACAGGAGCTTCAAACACTAAGAAATACAGGCGTTGAAGAAGATGAAGACGAGGAAGAAGAAATTTGACATAAATTTAAAGTATGATATAATTCCTAAAAACAGACATGTTAACAATATATGTAATATTGTTAACAAGTAGGATAAAGAAAAATAGTAATTTTTTGTTTAGATTGATGTTCAGAAAATGAGTAATATTGCGAGCAAGTTAGAAAACCGTAGATTTGTGAAATCTACGGTTTTCGGTTTATAATAGATTCATTCTTATTGATTGGAGGAATGAATTATGAACGAAAGTGTTATAAGAACTATAAGTTCAGAAATGAACAGATATTTGAACAATTATCAAATGTCTAAACTAAATGAAGTTCTTTACAAAAGATTAGATTTAGATGAAGAAGAAATATCTAATGAAGAATACTTAAATAAATTTATTAACTCTAAAAGATTAGAAGGATGTTCAAATTTAACATTAAAAAATTATACAATTCATGTTAGTAAATTATTTAATTATTTAAATAAAGATATTAGAACAATGGATACAGAAGATTTAAGAAATTATCTATCATACTATCAGAGCAAAAACAATTGCAATAATTTGACCATTGATGGAGTTAGGAGGTCATTATCAAGTTTCTTTACTTTTTTAGAAGTTGAAGATTATATTGTAAAAAGTCCTGTAAGACGAATACATAAAATTAAAACGGATATTTTAGTTAAAGAAACATATTCTGATGAAGTACTAGAAAAATTAAGGAATAATTGCAGTAATATTAGAAATCTTGCAATTATAGACTTGTTAGCTTCATCAGGTGTAAGAATAAGCGAACTTGTTAATCTTAACATTGAAGATATTAATTTTGAAGAAAAATCATGTGTAGTATTTGGTAAAGGTAAAAAGATGAGAGAAGTTTATTTTGATGGTAAAGCTAAGCTACATTTACAAGAATACTTAAATAGTAGAAGTGACTCAAACAACGCATTATTTGTAAGTTTATATAAGCCATATGAAAAGTTAAAAAGTCGAGGTATAGAATTAATGCTTCAAAGACTTGGTGAAAAAAATGGAATTAGTAAAGTGCATCCTCATAAATTCAGAAGAACATTAGCAACTCGTGCAATAGATAAAGGTATGCCAATAGAACAAGTACAACATTTGCTAGGACATACAAAAATTGAAACCACACTTCTTTATGCAATGGTTAATCAGAATAATGTTAAAAATTCACATAGGAAATATATTTCTTGATTAATATAACAGTATTTTACAATTAATTTTTATGTAAAGTATTGAAATCCTAGAAATTATGCTGTATAATGTAAGCATGGAATTTATTTCCAAATAAAAATTACATATCAATCAGAAAGGTGCCATACGCTATGAAAGTTTTAAGTCTTATCGAACCATGGGCAACTCTTATTAAAGAGGGAAAGAAGGTCATCGAAACAAGAAGTTGGAAAACATCTTATAGAGGTGAGCTTTACATCCATGCAAGCAACAAAAAGATTAAAAGGAGTGATGCACACACAAGGGAATTACTTAAGCTGATTCCAAATGTCCCTATGGGATATGGCAACATTATATGCAAATGCAGATTAGTGGATTGTGTATATATGGATCAGGAATTCTTAGACAAAATTCAGAAAGACAAGCAGGAATTCTTATGCGGAGAATATAGCTTGGGAAGATATGCTTGGATTTTGGAAGATGTTGAGGTTCTTGAAAATCCCATTCCGGCAAAAGGGCATTTGAACATTTGGAACTATGAGGTTGACGAATAGCAGAAAGGAGAATGCTAGGTGAAAATCATTCAGCTAATGGAATCCTAAAGGATTAAAGAGGGTCTGCGGAGCTTGACAGAGGAGTTCATTGAGGAATATCCGTATTACTCAACTTGGATTGAGAAAAACGAGGCAACATTCAAAGACGGAACGAGAGTTGTCTATGAACTCAATGACAATGAAAAGACAGTTGGATATATGATGGTTCATTTTTCTACAGCAAACTGTGCAAAGATTAATGGAATCTATGTATTTCCTGATTGTCAGAAAAGAGGATATGCTAAGGAAGCTTTGTTGCAGGTTCTTGAAGAGCTTAGAAAACAAAACTACGATTATGCATTTATCCAGACTCGTACGCATAACAAGATTGTGGTGCATATGTTTGATACATTGGATTTTGATGTGATTGGACAGAATTACCACAAGATTGAGAAACAGCCTAATTGGGTAGCTGTGTACGACTTGAAGAAGAAAAGAAACTTTGATGAAATGTATGCTCTTGCAGCACAACTTTATCCTGGTTTCTCCAAAAATTGATATGCAATGAGGCAAGGTGTCAAATGATACCTTGCCTTTTTCTAAAGTGTGCCCAGCATGGGCAACAACTTGTGGGTGAAAGTCCCATACAGTGCCT
>CAMEHU010000005.1 GCA_945917765.1 uncultured Lachnospiraceae bacterium
AAATTAAGTAGACAAAATTTTATGTTCATTTTGCCTACTTTAATTTTACACTAACCGTATGATGTCGTCTTTTAATTTTACATAAAATTGATTTTTTATCATAATTATGTTATAATATATGTATGAGAACCTTTATTCTCTAATCTCCGCAAAATCGTACATAGTTACATTTTAACAATGTATGATTCAAACAACAGAGGATTGCTTTCATAGTATGAGAGTAATTCAAAAAACGCTTTTCATCATAAGGAGGAAAATTATGAAAAGAATGCTTATCAAAGTAGCCGCAATCGCAATCACATTCGTCACCTGCACAAGCTGCAGTGCCAGTGCAAAAGACCGTAAGGTAATGTATGAAGAATTCGGTAGTTTCTCTCCAGAGTATACTGAATTCGTAGAAACGGTTGCCGAAGCAGATTGCTGCAATCCATGGGACATCGGAATACGTAAGCACATGGAGTACTCTATAATTCAAAACGAAAAAGGCAGAATTTGTGTAGGCAAACAAAACGTTCCTGTTTATGGAGTGTACAATCATCAGACCGGCGAAGAAATCATTGTATATTCCCCTTCAGAGTATACAACAGGATTTGCTTTATCTGAAAGCGACATTCTCAATTCAGCCAAACCGGCTGTGAATCAGACCATTTATGGTTTTGAAGGAACAGCGATTGCTGAACTGTATGGTAATCGCAACGCATAACGTATCTTTTCAAAAAGAGCCGAGACTTAAAATCACGGCTCTCTTTTTTTAATATTTAATAATAATATAAATCAAAGCAACAATCTCCATTATCAAAATAGCTGGAAAACCAATATAAAATCTTGGCTTTTTAGTCTTATGTCTAAAAGTATACATACCTGCTATTCCACCTATTCCACCACCTAATAAAACAAGTGATAAAAGGGTTTGTTCTGGAATTCTCCATGCTCCTCTTTTAGCTTTCCATTTATCTATTCCCATTGCTAAAAAAGCAATCACATTTATTGCTAATAAATATAATAAAAGCTTTCCTATTCCTATTGATTCTATTACTGACATATTTAAAATACCTTTCTTTTTTATTTTTTACATTAATATTATAAGGTATTTTGTCAAAAAAGTCAAAAAATTATTTTTTACGACTTTAGTACATAGGAGTGTTTTTTCAAATTGTAGAGTTGTATTCAACAAAATAATAGAGATGTGTCCCAAACTGTGCAAAATGCACAGTAGGGACGCGTCCCCAATTGTGCATTATCCCCAAGTAGTAAACAAACTCATCTGATTGCTTTCAGTCATTCCATCAAGCAATCCAACACCTTTCAAAGTCTCAATAGCAACCTTACCAATCTTAGAACGAATTTTCAAATCTTCAATAGATGAGAATTTTCCATCTTGTCTTGCATTATAAATATTCTCAGCATCAATTGGACCAAGACCTGGAATACTATCTAATGGTGGGCGAATTCCGTCTTCTTCCATTAAGAATTTTGAGTTATGTGATTTGTATAAATCTATTGGTAAGAAATCTATTCCTCTTTCATACATTTCTAAAACAAGTTCAAGAACTGGATACATTTCCTGGTCTTTGTTTGAAGCACCATTTCCTGCAAGTTCGATTTCTTTCATTTTGTTCTTTACTCTTTCTTTACCATGACACATAATTTCACTATCAAATTGTTTAGCTCTTATTGAAAAATATGCTGAATAATATGCTTTTGGAATATGTACTTTAAACCATGCAATTCTAAATGCCATTGTAACATATGCTGCAGCATGGGCTTTTGGGAACATGTACTTGATTTTCTCACAGGATTTTATATACCAATCTGGAACATCATGTTCTTTCATTAATTCTTTATATTCTGCCCATTTTGCTGGATCTTTTAAAGCTTTTCCCTTACGAACTGTTTCCATTATTTTAAATGCTGGGTTTGGTGGTAATCCCTTTTTGATTAAGTAAATCATAATATCATCCCTACAACAGATTGCCTCATTTAATGTAACTGTTCCTTCTTGAATTAAGCTTTGCGCATTGTTTAACCACACATCTGTACCATGTGATAAACCAGAAATACGAATTAATTCATCAAATGTTGTTGGTTTTGTATCTACAAGCATTCCTCTTACGAATTTTGTTCCAAATTCAGGAACTCCAAAACTTCCTACAGGTGATTTTATTTGTTCTGGTGTTAACCCTAATGCTTTTGTAGATGAGAAAATTGACATTGTTTCTTGGTCATCAAGAGGTATTTTTTGTGGGTCAACTCCTGTAATATCTTGAAGCATTCTTATAATTGTTGGATCATCGTGCCCAAGAATATCTAGTTTCAATAGGTTTTGGTCTATTGAGTGGTAATCAAAGTGTGTTGTAATAATATCTGAATTAGGGTCATCTGCAGGATGTTGAATTGGTGTAAATTCAAATATTTCTCTTCCTTTTGGAACAACTATAATTCCGACCTGGGTGCTGACCTGTTGTTCTTTTTATTCCTGTACATCCTTGAGATAATCTTGAAATTTCAGCCCTACTTACAGGAACTCCTCTTTCTTCAAAATATTTTTGAACATATCCATATGCTGTTTTATCAGCTACTGTACCAACTGTTCCAGCTTTAAATGTTGTTCCTTTTCCAAATATTACTTCTGTATATTTATGTGCTTTTGCTTGATATTCTCCTGAGAAGTTTAAGTCGATATCAGGCTCTTTATCTCCATTAAATCCAAGGAATGTTTCAAATGGAATATCCATTCCATCTTTATCATATTTTGAGCCACAAACTGGACAATCTTTATCAGGTAAATCAAATCCATTTTTATATCCATAATCTGTGAAATCTGAATGTTTACAATTAGGACATCTATAATGTGGTGGAAGTGAATTAACTTCTGTTATACCTGTCATATTTGCAACAAATGATGAACCAACAGAACCTCTGGAACCAACTAAATATCCGTCTTCATTTGACTTCCACACTAGTTTTTGGGCTATGATATACATTACGGAGAATCCATTTTTAATAATAGAATCAAGCTCTTTATCTAATCTTTCTTGAACAATATCTGGTAATGGGTCTCCATATAATTCATGTGCTTTACTATAAGCAATATCTTTAATTGTTTGCTCACAATTATCAATATATGGAGGACATTTTTCTGGTGAAATTGGGCTTATTCTTTCGCACATGTCAGCTATTTTATTAGTGTTTTCAACAACTACTTCATATGCTTTTTTCTCACCTAAATATTGGAATTCTTTTAGCATTTCTTCAGTTGTTCTTAGATATAAAGGTGCTTGTTGGTCTGCATCTTCAAATCCTTGACCAGCCATTAAAATACGTCTATATACTTCATCTTGTGGGTCCATGAAGTGAACATCACAAGTTGCTACAACTAGTTTTCCAAGTTTTTCACCTAAATCAACAATTTTTCTATTTATATCCTCTAACGCTCTCACATCAGGAACTGTACCATTTCTAACCATAAACATATTGTTACCATTTGGTTGAATTTCCAAATAATCATAATCAGAAGCAATTCTTTCAATTTCTTCATCTGTTTTTCCTGCAACTATTGCTCTATAAAGCTCTCCTGCTTCACAAGCACTTCCCATTATTAGCCCTTCAGAATATTTTTTATAGATTGATTTTAAAATACGTGGTTTTCTATAAAAATAGTCTAAATGAGAAATTGATACAAGCTTATATAAGTTCTTTAATCCCACATAATTTGTTGCCAGAATAATAGCGTGATAAACTGGTAGTTTTTTATACATTTCTTTAGACTCATCTTTATCTGTTACAATATCAATGTCGTCAATAGTTTTTGCACCTTTTTCTTTTAACATTCCCATCATTACATTTAAAACCTTAACTGTTGTATCAACATCATCTAAAGCTCTATGTGCTACTTCTACTTTGATTCCTAACTTATCTGCAATAAATCCTAATTTATATCTTGTGAATTCAGGAAATAGTACTTTTGCTAATCTTAAAGTATCCATATATGTATTATTTAACTCATATCCTAGCAAATTCCCATGATATTTTAAAAATGGAATATCAAAATCTGCATTATGTGCAACTAATACTGAATCCCCTACAAATTCAAGAATTTTTGGAAATACCTTATCAATAGTTTCTGCATCTTTAACCATTTCATCTGTGATTTTTGTAACCTCTACAACCTCTGGTGGTATTGGTTTTTCTGGATTTACAAAACAGCTAAATGAATCAATAACTTCTCCATTTTTTACTTTCATAATTCCAACTTCTGTAATTTTATCTGTTCTAAATGATAAACCCGTTGTTTCTAAGTCTAAAACACAATATGTTGTATCTATATCTTGTCCTTTTGAACGGCAAACTATTGGTGTTTTATCAGGACATAAATATGCTTCAACTCCATAAATTACTTTCATATCAGGATTATTAAAGCCTAACAATTTGTGTGCCTCTGGGAAAGCTTGAACTACACCATGGTCAGTAATTGCAATTGATTTCATTCCCCATTTCATTGCTCTTTTTATTAAATCTTTTGCTGAAGTCATTGCATCCATTTGACTCATCTGAGTATGCATGTGTAACTCTACTCTTTTTACTGGACTTTCATCTTTTCTTGAAACCTTTTTCATTCCAGCAGTTTCTACTACAACATTTGCAATCGCACCCAATTCTTTAGCAAATGGATCAAATTGTACATTTGCAGATACTTTTACACCTGGTGCATCTTTTAATCTTTTTATTATTTGTTTGCTATCTTCTGGTTTAGAAAATATTTTACAAGTAATTGTACTACTTCCATCATAAACATCAAATGGAATTAAAACTTTACCTGTTTTCAATTCTCTTGTTTCACCCATATTTACAATCTCACCATCAATACATACTTTTCCTGTATCTACTGATAAATCAACAATTTTTAATAAGGGGTCTTTTATGTTTGCATTTCTTCCATAAATTAATGGTGATGGGCCATCATCTTCTACTGGTGGTATTGGTTCTGGTGGAAGTGGTGGTACACTTCCTGCATTTTGAGCTGGTGAACCATTTGTTACATTATTTGCCCCTTGACCAGCTAGCGTATTTCCTGCACCATTTCCATTTGCTCCTTGATTATTATTTCTTCTAGCCAACAACTCTTGTTCACGTGCTTCGACTTTTTTTCTCTCTTCAGCCATAGCTTCTTTACGTTGTTCAACAGCTTCTGCATTTGCTCTTCTAATAGCTTCTTCTTCAAGTCTTCTAGCGTTCTCTTTATATTCCTCTACTCTTTCTTGTGACTCATTATCAAAGTATTTTATCTTATATCTCTTACCATATATATTATAAATAATCTCTGAAAAAGTATTGTCAATTCCTCTTGCATATAATATTTCAGCGCCTTTTAATTGCAAATTTACTTTAATTGTATTGTTATCTTCTAATTCAACCTCAGAATTTCTTAGAATAGCCTTAACTGATGGATATTTGTATGACATGTAATTTATAATATCTTGCCATTTTTCAATTATATCAACCTCAATTTCTTTAGTATATTCTATTTTTACAATTACAACCTCAAACTTAAATCTTTCAATTAAAAATACTTCAAAATTATGTACATCCTTAATATCAACCACACTATTTGATTGAAGTAATATTTCAAACCTGTTAGTTTTCTTATATAAATTTACTTTTTTTATAACTGCTTTTCTAAGACTTCCACCATTTTGAAAATCTGCAAAAACTTCTTCTATTAGTTTCTCTATAACATTGCTCATTATTCATCTGACTTCCTTTATGATTTTAAACTCTTATATTATATTTTATACGAATCTGTTCTGATTTTCAATGATTTGTTATACATAAAATTGTTATTTTTTTCGAATTGGGGACGGAGATTATTTTAAATTTTTTAAATTGGGGACAGAGATTATATTTTTATGTGATTAAGTCACGAAATCTATAATAATCTCTGTCCCCGATTTTAAAAATTTAAAATAATCTCCGTCCCCAATTTGAAAAGATCTCCGTCCCCAATTCGAAAAGATCTCCGTCCCCAATCCGAAAAAATCCGTCCCCAATTTGAAACAATTTAATTTATTTTTCAATTATTGAAACATGAACATCTCTTAACTGTTCATCAGAAACTACAGAAGGTGCTCCCATTAAAACATCTCTTGCTTTTTTATTTTTTGGGAAAGCTATAACCTCTCTAATATTTTGAGAATCTGCTAAAAGCATTATCATTCTGTCAATTCCAGGTGCTGCACCAGCATGTGGTGGTGTTCCATATTGAAATGCCTTGTATAGAGCTCCAAATCTTGTTTCAACCTCTTCTTCGCTATATCCTGCAATTTCAAATGCTTTTTTCATTATTTCTATATCATGATTTCTAACAGCTCCTGAAGCCATTTCATATCCATTACATACAACATCAAATTGATATGCTAAAATTTCTAGTGGATCTTTGTTTAATAATGCATCCATTCCACCTTGTGGCATTGAGAATGGGTTATGATTAAAGTCTATTTTTTGCTTGATTTCTCCATTAACTTCTTCTTCAGTTAATTCATACATTGGGAAATCTACTATTAAGCAAAATCTATAAATATTCTTTTCTAACAAATCAAGTCTATTTCCTAATTCAATTCTTACTTGACCAGCAATTTTTTGTGCTGTTTCAAATTCATCTGCAACAAAAAATAAACTATCGTTTGGCTTAACGCCTAATTTTTCTTGCAATCCTTGTTTTACTTCATCTGTAATAAATTTAGCAATTCCACCTGCAACATTATTTTCATTGTCGAATTTTGTCCAAGCTAAACCTTTTGCACCTAATTCACTAACTGCAAATTCAGACATATTATCAAAGAATTTTCTTCCTTGTTCTGCTCCATTTGGAACAACTATTACTTTTATTGTTTTATCTTTAAAAGCGTTAAACTCGGTATTTGTAAATAATTCTGTTGCATCTTGAATAATTAATGGATTTCTTAAATCAGGTTTATCTATACCATATTTTTCCATAGCTTCTTTATATGGAATACGTAAAAATGGTCCATCTGGAACTCCCCAATTTGTATGTTTTCTAAATGTTGATATAAATACTTCCTCTAAAACTTTGAAAACATCTTCTTGCTCTGCAAAACTCATTTCAAAGTCTAATTGATAAAACTCTCCTGGTGCTCTATCTGCTCTAGGGTCTTCATCTCTAAAACATGGTGCTATTTGGAAATATTTATCAAATCCTGAAACCATTAATAATTGTTTAAATTGTTGTGGTGCTTGAGGTAATGCATAAAACTCTCCTGGGTGTAATCTACTTGGTACTAAGTAATCACGAGCTCCTTCTGGTGATGAATTTGCTAAAATTGGTGTTTGAATTTCACTAAATCCTAATTCATCCATTTTATCTCTTAATGTTTTTAAAACTTTAGAACGAAGTAATATTGTATTGTGTAATTTTTCATTTCTTAAATCTAAAAATCTATATTCTAATCTTAAATCTTCTCTAACAGCATTAATATCAATTTTTTCTGAATTTACTTCAAAAGGAAGTGTTGATTTACATTTTCCAAGTACTGTTATATTTTTAGCATCAATTTCAATTTCACCTGTTGGAATTTTGTCGTTTTTGCTACTTCTTTCAATAACATTTCCTTTTACTTGAATAACTGTTTCAGTAACTAAGTCTTGAGATTGTTTTTGCATTTCTTCGTTATCTGAAATTACAATTTGAGTTATTCCAAATTGATCTCTTAAATCTATAAATTTCATACCACCTAGATTTCTTATTCTTTGAATCCATCCAGCTAATATTACTTCTTCACCTACATTTTTTATTGTTAATTCTCCACAATTTTTATTTCTATACATTTTGTTCATTCCCTTCAATCTTTTTCTTTAAAGTTCTAATAGATATATTATATCAGAAATATTGGAAATTTCAATATTTTTGGAATTTTTTTTAATAAAAAGAACACAGTATTTCACTGTGTTCCTTCTTCCCCAAATAGCATTTTAAAGTAATCTTCTTTCACCTGCAATTGATCTTTACAGTTCATAAGGATTTCTGTTCTGTTTCCTTCACAAAAATCTTCTTTACAGTAGTTTACAGTTAAATGAACTAACACATCTTGTATAATCCTTAACATAGTCTTACGATGGATATCAAATATAATTCTACGTTGAGTATTATTTTGTAGTAAATATGACAAATTATTTAGTACTGTGAACATCTTTTCACCATAAAAATTATGAGTATATTTGTCTATTACATCATTCAAGATATTATAGTATGCCATATAAATCAATTTTTGTCTTCCAAAAGTATTTTCCAGCATCTGAACAACCCAAACATCATATTTATATAATTCATTTTCTGTATAATTAATAAAATTTTGTTCACATACTTGTTTGCATAGTATTTCAGCAATTCCTTCGTACAATCCTCCTGATAATCCAGTATTATAGGTTAAACAGTGCATTAATTCATGAATTATAATTCTCATTAAAAAATACATGTCTATCCTATCAACATAAAACTCCATAACTAACACTGTATTTTCAGAGGGTTTATATACTGCATATATAGAATCACTAGCTGATGTTTGGAATTCATCAGATAAATAAAGCTTCAAACAAGATGCTATTTTTACCTGTTCATAATTCTGCCAATTTAAATATGAATACTGTTCTCTTAATTCATTTGTCTTGTCTATTGCTGATTTGCATTGTGCTAAAACATCTTCTAAATACTGATTGTATTCACCTAAAACTGGAACACCTTCAACATATTCAAGATTGCTTTTCTGCCACCTGCTTTTTCTGCCAGCATATCTGTATTCTCTGTTTAAAGAAATAACCATATGCATACATATACTAAAAAGAATTAAGGATATTACAAAAACTTTTCTTCTCCGGGCACATATTTGTTTTTTTGATTTTACATCTTTCATAAACATTCTCCTTTTTATGCCTGTTTTTGGGGATTAAATGAATTTGATTCAAGCATAATTATATCATTTTCTAGTATTTATTGCAATAATCTAATTATATGTTATGTAAATTTATTTCAAATCATATCTAAACACTTGATTTTTTCAAAAAAATTTATTATAATAGTTATTATGTTTAATAAACTTAAATTTCGACCTACAACTGGAGGTGAAAAAATGATAAAATCTTTTTCTCTAAAAAAACATAAACAACAAAATGAACAAATAGGAAGTGAGATTAATTCTTTATTACGAAAAATTGCATATGATGGACGTTACTTATTAAAAATCCGTTTTAGAAAACTATCAGAACAAACTAATAATTATGCCATCGAAATAATATCAAATTCATTCCGTATTTCAACTGTAATGTCATTAGAAACAAATCCATTTAATCTGTTTTGGTTTTTAATATCTAAGAAACAGATTAAACGAATAATTGGATTCAAACATTGCAAAAAATCAAAATATGGAGGATACACGTTTTACTAATAATATGCAATTAAAAAAACACAGGTTTCTGTGTTTTTTTTATTACTTTAATACCATTTATTATTTTTTAGTTGTAAAATAAAAAATGGTATGTTAAAATAAGAACATAAAAAAATGTATTTAATTGAAAGGATTATTATGGATACAGAATTAAAACTAAAGATTAAAAATGAAATAAAAGAAATAATTGAAGAAATTGAATATGAAGAATATAGATTTAATCAAATTTTTCATTCTAATGTAGAATTTCAAAAATCATATTATAAATTTGATAAAATTTTTGAAAAATATGGAAAAGAAGCTTATTTGAAATATGTTCCTCGTAAATATAAAAAACAAGAATTGAAGGATTTAATTAGTAAAGAAAAATACCTACAAATATACGAACATTATGGTGCTACTACTTTACAAAAGTTGGAGTATAGTGTAAGTTTAACTAACCAAGAGCTTCGTACGCAAAATAGATTTAAGCTGTTAATTATAAAGATTAAAAAGATATTATCTGGGAAATTTATATCTTTGCCAGTTCAAACAATTTTAGCTCTACCTGAAGGTATTTCAAATATTGTTGATAATGAAAAAAGTGTTATAAATTCAGAAGAAAAAGAGTAATTCATTTATTATGAACTACTCTTTTTCTATTTTTAGGAAATACTCCCTCTCTTTATTTTACTCTACCTCTAACATACTCATAAATCATAATTCCAGCAGCAACACTAGCATTCAAGCTTTCAGTTTTTCCAAGCATTGGAATTTTAACTTTTTTATCAGCTATTTGTTGAACTTCTTTTGAAACTCCATTTGCTTCATTTCCAATTACAATAACTTTTTTATTATAATCAATATCATAAACACTATTTTCGGTATCTAATGCTGTAACAACAATTTCAAAACCATGATTTTGTAAATCTTTTAGTGTATCAATTAGATTTTCAGATTTAATTGCATTTACTCTAAAAATTCCACCCATTGTTGATCTAACAACTTTTGGATTAAAACTATCTGCTGTTTCTTTTGAAAGAATTATTTGATTTAACCCTGCACTATCTACAGTTCTTAATATTGTTCCGAGATTTCCTGGGTCTTGAATTCCATCTAATACAACAATGAAATCTTGAGTGTAATCAATGTTGTTACCTTTGTTTTCTCTATTGATAACTGCTAAAATTCCTTGCGGATTTGAAACATCTGTTAATGTATCAAAAATCTTCTCTGTAACATAAATACATTTATATTTAGCAATTTCATATAATAGTTTTTTCTCAATTGTTCCATCATTAACACAATCTTCACAAACAACAACAGTGTCTATATTTGTATTTTCTTCAATAGCTTCACTAACTAATTTAATTCCTTCAACTATAAATTGTTGTTTTTCATCACGATACTTTTTTTCTTTTAGTTTTTTTATATTTTTTACCAATTCATTATCTTTGCTTGTTATAACTTGCATTTATCTAACAACCTCTCTTTATATAATTTAAAACATTTCAAGACTGTTCTGAAATATTTCAGTATAGTTTCATTTTTACTGATGTGTCCCAAATTGTGCATTTTGCACAGCAGGGACGCGTCCCCAATTGTGCAAAAAATTATTAATTTCTTCAAATTGTTCAGAAACCTTAACAGCTTTGCTCTTTAGTGTAATGTATGGTTCTTTTCCAGGTGAAAATGCTACCATATTTCCATATTCTTTTATTACGATATCTACAATTGAAAAATCAAATTTATTTGCATCAAAATAAAATACGAAATTCGAATTTCTTTTTGTAACTTTAAATATATTAGCTTTTCTACATAATTCTTTTATTCTTACAATTTCAAGTAAATTTTCAACTTCTGATGGAATATTTCCATATCTATCAATTAATTCATCAACAATATTTGCAATATCTTCCTCAGTTCTACATAGTGCTATATCTTGATATATCTCAATTTTTTGACTAGAATCACTAATATATTCGTCAGGAATATAACTTGAAATATTTAAATCTATTTGAACATCTATTTCTTCTTGAACATCAATTCCTTGCATTTCTTTTACTACTTCATCAAGTAATTTACAATACATTTCATAACCTACTTGTTCCATATGTCCATGTTGAATTTCTCCAAGTAAACTTCCTGCTCCTCTTATTTCCAAATCACGCATAGCTATTTTAAATCCTGAGCCAAATTCTGTAAATTCTTTAATTGCTTTTAAACGTTTATCTGCAACTTCTGATAATAGTTTGTCTGGTTTATATGTTATATATGCATATGCTTGTTTATCGCTTCTACCAACTCTTCCACGGATTTGATATAATTGTGCTAATCCTAATCTGTCAGCATTTTCAACTATAATTGTATTGGCATTAGGAATATCAATTCCTGATTCTAAAATTGTTGTACATACTAACACATTTGTCTTTTGGTTAATAAAATCAAACATTATTTCCTCAATTTCTTTACCTGACATTTGTCCATGTGCAAATGAAACTTCCGCTTCTGGAACTAATCTTGAAATTTCCATTGCCTTTTTTTGTATATTTTCAACATTATTATACAAATAAAATACTTGTCCATTTCTCTCCAATTCCTTAGTAATAGCTTCTTTTATAACATCTTGGTCATATTCTAATACATAAGTTTGAACTGGCTTTCTAATTTGAGGTGGTTCATATATAACAGACATATCTCTAACACCAACAATAGACATATGTAATGTTCTTGGAATAGGTGTTGCAGTCATTGTTAAAACATCTACACTATTTTTTAATTGTTTAATTTTTTCTTTATCTTTTACACCAAATCTGTGTTCTTCATCTATTATTAATAATCCTAAATCTTTAAATTCAACATCCTCACTTAATAATCTATGTGTTCCAACAACAACATCAGTTTCTCCTAATTTTAATTTTTTAATTGTATTGTTTTGTTCTTTTTTTGTTCTGAATCTATTTAACAATTCAACATTAATTGCAAAATCCTTCATTCTGTTTTTGAATTCTTCATATTGTTGATTTGCTAAAACTGTTGTTGGTACTAAATATGCAACTTGTTTATGATCCATTACAGCTTTAAATGCAGCACGAATTGCAACTTCTGTTTTACCATACCCAACATCCCCACATAAAAGTCTGTCCATTGGTTTTGGTTGTTCCATATCTTTTTTTACTTCTTCGATACATCTTAATTGATCATCTGTTTCAACATATTCGAAGTTTTCTTCAAATTGCTTTTGCCAATCAGTATCTTTGCTAAATGCATGACCTTTGATTTTCTCTCTTTTAGCATATAATTCAATTAGCTCTCTAGCAACTTCTCTTAAATTATTTTTTACTTTTGCTTTTACTTTTGACCAATCTTTTCCACCTAGTTTATATATTTTCGGTGTGCCTTCTGAACCAACATATTTTCTTATTGTATCCATATTAGTAGTAGGAACATATAAAATATCGTCGTCTTTATATCTTATTTTTACATAATCTTTTATAACATTGTCAGCCTTTATTGTATTAACTCCAATGTATTGCCCTATTCCATGTGATTGATGGACAACATAATCACCAATTCTTAAATCAGCAAAAACGACCTTTTCCGCTTCTTTAAAATCCTTTGCAACTTTTTTCTTTTTTACAGGTATAGTTGTAAAAAAATCTTCACTAGAAATTACTAATAAATCCAAATCATAAGCTTCAAATCCTGATGTTAATGCACCTGTTGTAGTTATTACTTTTCCATTTTTTAGTTCATCAACTTTTTTCATAAAAGTATTTTCGATATTTCTATCATTTAATAAAATACCTAATTTTTTAGCATTTTCTTCACTACCACCTAATATTAAAATCTTCTTTTTCTTTTTAATTGAATCTTGTAATGTTGTAACTAAACTATCAATTTCATTTTTATAAAATAGCATATCTCTATAATTAAAATTGATAATTGTATTAGAAATTTTTGAGCTTACTATATCATCCTTGAACATAAATATATGTTGTTTGCAATTTAAATCTTCTTCAGTGCCTATTGATAATCTATCAAATTCAACCATATTATTGATAACATCTGGCACACTTTTACCTTTTTCAATTAATGATTTAACCAAATTTCTATTTTCAATTTTAACATTATCTATTCTCTGATTTATTTTTCCAAATTCATCTAAAACTATTACAAAATTATCTAAATACTCTAAAATATTAGATTTTCTACTATAAAAGCAATTAAAATATTTATCAATTTTACTAATATAATCACCTGAACGAATTATTTCAATATCTTCTTTAATATTTTGTTTGTTTTCATAATTTTCATTTTCTATTTTTTCTAGAACTTCATCTAAACCATATTCTAAGACATATTCGTGAGATGGATTTATTTCGAAATGTTCTATCATTTCAATAGATCTTTGTGAGATAATATCAAATCTTCTAATAGAATCTATATCATCTCCCCAAAACTCAAGTCTTACACCTTGTTTATCTGAAATAGATATATCTACAATTCCACCTCTAATACTAAACTGTCCTCTACCATCAATTAAATCTTTTCTTTCATAACCTAAGTCAATCAATTTTTGTTTTAGATAATCTAATTTAAGAGAATCTCCAACTTTTACCTTAATAGAATTTTTAAATAAAACATTTTTTGGAATCATATTTTGCATAACAGCTTCAATTGTTAAAACAATGATATTTACTTTATTATTATGAATGTTATTTAAAACTTCTATCCTTTCATAAGGCAAATCTTTACTTTCTGCAATGTAATCATAAGTTACTAGTTCTTTTTTAGGAAAAATCGCAGAATTTTGATTAAAGTATGTAATATCTTTCAATAATCTTTTAGCTTGTATTTGATTATATGTTATTACACATATATTTTTATTTAGGCTTTCATGTAAACCTGCAATTGTTTGAATTTTTCCCATGTCAGATAAGCCCGATAAACTTATCGGGCTTTTTGTTTCTTTTATGTGCTTAATAACTTCTGAGAACTTTTTTGAATTTTGCAATTCATTAATTAGAATGTTCAATTTTAATTCATTCCTTTCAAAATTTTTCCTCCACCTAAAACAATATCATCAATATAAAAAACCGCAGATTGTCCAGGTGTAATCGCTCTTTGAGGTTCATCGAAAATAACTTTTAATTTATTATCTCCAGCATTTTCAATAACTCCACTTGCAACTTTCGCAGAATATCTAGTTTTGATATCAACCTTAATTGGCTCATTGATTTCATCAAACAATAACAAATTAATATCACCAACTAGGATTTCTTTTTTATATAACTCGTTTTCTTCACCTACAATAACTTCATTTCTATCTTTATTAAAGCCTAATACAAATAAAGGTACTTTATAAGATATACCAAGCCCTTTTCTTTGGCCAATTGTATAATTATATAAACCTGTATGTTTTCCTAAAACCTCACCTTTAGAATTAACAATATTTCCCTGTTTTGGCTTAATATCAGAATTATTTTCTAAGAATTTTTTATAATTTCCATCAGGTATAAAGCAGATATCCTCACTATCTGGCTTATTTGCCACTTTTAGGTTATTATCTCTAGCTATTTTTCTAATCTCATCCTTACTTTCAAAATCAGCTAAAGGAAATAACACATGTTCAATTAAATCTTTAGGAATATTCCACAAAACATAACTCTGATCTTTTTTTCCTGCATTTGATTTTTTTAAAACCCATCTTCCATATTTTTCACTATATTCAGTTTTAGCATAATGACCTGTTGCAATATAATTACAACCAAGTTCTTTTGCTTTTTCATACATAAAACCAAATTTCATATATTTATTACATTCAATACATGGATTAGGAGTTTTACAATCAGCATAACAATTTATAAAATCATCAATTACATATTTTTTAAAATCATTTTTATAATCATATGTAAAATGTGGAATTCCTAAACTATTGCAAACATTTTTTGCATCTAAATATGTATTAATATTGCAACAACTACTTCCACAAAACAGTTCTAAAGTTGCACCTATTACATCATATCCATTTTGTTTAAGCAATAATGCTGATACACTACTGTCTACTCCTCCACTCATTCCTAATAATACTTTTTTATTTTCCATTTTATTATTCCTTTCTGCGCAATTGCGCAATTGGGGACGCGTCCCTACTGTGCATTTTGCACAGTTTGGGACACATCTCTTTGCTAATTAGATGAACCGTCCCCAGTTGTGCATTTTGCACAGCCGGGACGCGTCCCCAATTGTGCAAATATATTTTCCAAAGTATGCCATGCAAGTAAAGCACATTTAACCCTAGCAGGCATATTAGATATATTCTTAAATGCGATAGCATCTTCTAATTTCTTTAATTCTTCCTCATCCTTTGTTTCCCTTTTAATCATTTCAATAAAGGTTTTTACAATTTCTTTTGCTTCATCAACAGTCTTGCCTTTTATAGTATCAATCATAATAGATGTAGATGCTTGAGAAATAGCACAACCATGACCATGAAACGCCATATCTTCTATAATATTTCCATTCATTTTAACCTCTAAAGTAATCTCATCACCACAATTAGGATTATGCCCTAACTCACAAAAATCAGCACAACCTAATATTTTCTTATTATATGAATTCATGCTATGTTCCATAATCAATTCATTATAAACATCATTTAAACTATCCAAACTTTTTTTCTCCTCTCTTACAAAAATATCTGTTGTTTTCTTATAATCTGTAGAGTAGTCAAGAATTTGAATTATGTAATTTTAGAAAATATATTAACACGCAGTAGAGTGCGCAGTTTGGCGCCCCCACCTACAGTCTTCTACCCAAACTCCCACGCCAGCAAACGAACAGAGTGTTAATACTATTTTCTAAAATTACATAATTCAAACTCTTGACGGCACCCTCTAATAACAAACTACATATATTTTCTAAACATCTCGTATGCCTTTTTCAATGCCTCCACAAGCTTATCGACATCTTCTATTGTATTATAAAAATAAAAACTAGCCCTACAAGTAGAATCGATTCCTAAAAATCTCATCAAAGGTTGCGCACAGTGATTTCCTGAACGGACACAAACACCATTGCTGTCTAAAATACTTGCAACATCATGAGGATGAACTCCATTAATATTAAATGAAATAACTCCTTGATGATTCTCTTTATTAGGAGTCATATATAAAGTAATAAAATCAAGCTCCTTCAACTTTTCTCTAGCATATGAAACCACATCATTTTCTATTTTACTAATACTATCATAACCAATTTTTTCAATATAATCAATAGCAGAACCCAATCCAATTACACCTTCAACATTTTGAGTTCCAGCTTCAAATTTATTAGGCAATGGTGCAAATGTAGTATCTTGTTCATACACATATTCTATCATATCTCCTCCCATTAAGAAAGGATTCATTTTATTTAATATTTCTCTTTTTCCATAAAGAACCCCTATTCCTAGAGGAGCAAGCATTTTATGACCTGAAAACACTAAAAAATCTGCGTCCATTTTTTGGACATCAATTTTCATATGTGGAATACTTTGTGATGCGTCCACAACAACAATTGCTCCTTTTTTATGAGCATATTTTATTATCTTTTCAACATTATTTATAGTTCCCAAAACATTTGATACATGTGTAATTCCAACTATTTTTGTTTTATCAGTAATCTTACTTTCAATTTCTTCATCTGATAATTCAAATTCGTCATTTATATACATATAATTTAGCTTAGCTCCTGTTGTTTTTGCAACTTTTTGCCATGGTACTAGATTAGAATGATGCTCCATTATTGAAATAACAATTTCATCATCTTTTTTTAAATTATCTAATCCATATGAATATGCAATTAGGTTCAAGCTTTCAGTAGCATTTTTAGAAAAGATGATTTCTTCTCTATGTTTTGCATTTATAAATTTTGCGATTTTAGTTCTTGTATTTTCATATTCTTCAGTAGCTTCTATGCTTAATGAATACGCTCCCCTATGTGGGTTTGCATTATTGTTTTCATAGAAATTATCTACTGTTTCTATTACTTGAACTGGTTTTTGAGTTGTTGCTCCACTATCTAAATATGATATTTTTCTATTTTGTAATAATGGAAAATCTTTTATTATTTCGTTTTGATTCATCATTCTCTCCTCCTTTTTTATAAAAAGCCCTTCAATTGCATAAATTGAAGGGCAGAGATATTAGGTTTTATTTCCAACATCTCTTGTAGCGCAACGTTTTGCTGTGTTTGCTTTTGTCTTTTCCGCTACGTAATCAGCATATTGCTTGATTGCACCTTTGTTATGCTGTTCACGTATCCTAGCCATTGTTTCGCTGCTTGGATTTGGATTACCTTTTTTCATTTTTAAAATACCTCCTTTTATTTTACCGGAGATATTGAAACCTCCGGTTAATTACATGTAATCACCTTCGGTTTTCATAAAAATTAATAATATAATTATAACATATATCTATAAAAATTACAATATCTCTAGATTTTCATAAATAGTATTACTCTATTATTAATATAATCCAAAACTAATCCAATCTCTCTTCAATCTCATCTATTATTTGCTTCTTCAATTCTTCATTCTTAACTTTTTCTAAAATCTTATTAAATTTGGCTCTAACTAACAATTTCATAGCTTCTTTTAACTCAAATCCTCTACTCATAATGTAGAATAATTCTTTTTCTCCAATTTTACCAGCAGAGCTACTATGATTTCCTTCAACCTCTTCTTCAGAACACAAAAGCATTGGCAAAGCTATTGATTTAGCTTTATCTGATAATAACATACAGTTCTCATTTTCATTTCCAGTAGCTTTTTTGCACCCTGTTTTAAAATCTATTGTACCTTTAAAATTCTTTTTGCTATTTCCTTTCAATGCTCCTTGAACTTCTATATCAATATTTGATTTTTTTCCATATAATTCTCCAATATAATTTAAATCAAATCTTTGCTCATTTTTACCTAGATAAATTGTGTTTAACTGACTATCAGCTCCATCTCCTGAAATATTTGAATAATAGTTAGTTACACTATTTTTTCCGCCAAAATCTATTATGCAGTAGTTTATTTTAGAATTTTCTTCAAATTCATTTTGAATTGCCATGAGATTGTTAGATAGTTCGTTCATCAAATTAACTATAATTACATTTAAAGCTGCATTTTTCTTGGCTTTTGCACGAATTACTGCATTATGATAAGCTTGTACATCTTCATCAGTTTCATATTTTAAAATTATAGTAGATTTTGTATTTTCATTTGCTGTAATTTCAATGCTTTCAGCTAAATTCGAATTTGTTTTATCTAATTTAAAAAATATTTCAACTTCTTTATTAGTTTTACTATCAACTATAATGTTAGCTTTATAATTAGATTTCTCATTTACTTGATTTGTAAATATTTCTCCTAATCCATATTTCAATTCAGCATTTTGAACTTCTGAACTTATTGTAATTTTAGAACCTATTTCTGAAACTGCAACATTTTTGAATTCTTCCAGTTTTTGTGGAATTTCTAAATCTTCAATTTTTATATTATTAATCCTAAAACTCTTTGAAGTTCTAACTGGTGTTTCGTTTATTTTTTGACTATTCATTTCGTTTTCCTTTCTATATTACTGACTTTGTTTTAACTCTGTGTTAATATCGATTCACCTTTTTTAGTGCTCATTTTTGTTTTACACAAAGTTGATCTGTCCCCAACTGTGCAAAATGCACAATTGGGACGCGTCCCTAACTGTGCAATTATCCAATTGCCCCCTCTAACTCTAAATTAATCAAATTATTCATCTCAACTGCATACTCACCAGGCAACTCTTTTGAAATTGGATAAGCAAATCCCCTAACAATCATCGCCTTAGCATCTTCTTCAGATAATCCTCTACTCATCAAATAAAAAATTGTCTTATCTGAAATCTTTCCAATCTTAGCTTCATGAGAAAATTCAACTTCATCTGTTCTAATATCATTTACAGGAATTGTATCTGATACTGAAAAATCGTCTAACATCAATGATTCACAAGATACAGAAGATTTTGAATTTTGAGCATTTTCAGTAATTCTTACTAATGATCTATACGTACATTTTCCACCATTTTTTGAGATAGATTTGCTATTTACAACACTTGATGTATTTGGTGCATTGTGTATTACTTTAAATCCTGTATCTAAGTTTTGTCCTGCTCCTGCAAAAGATATACCTGTATATTCTGTTTTAGCACCTTTTCCGTTAAGGATACTTAATGGGTACAACATTGATATTTTAGAACCAAACGAACCTGTTACCCAATCAACTTGACCGCCTTCTTCTACTATTGCTTTTTTAGTATTTAAGTTCATCATATTTTTTGACCAGTTTTCTATTGTTGAATATCGTAAATAAGCGTTTTTCTTTACATATAATTCAACACATCCAGCATGTAAGTTTACTTTATTGTATTTAGGTGCAGAACAGCCTTCAATAAAATGTAAGCTTGCACCTTCTTCAACTATGATTAATGTATGTTCAAATTGACCTGATTCTGGTGAATTTAATCTAAAATATGATTGTAATGGCATTTCTAATTTTACACCTTTTGGAATATATACAAATGAACCACCTGACCATACTGCAGCATGTAATGCAACAAATTTATGGTCATTCATTGGAACACATTTCATAAAATGCTCTTTTACAATTTCAGGATATTCTCTTACAGCTGTTTCCATATCTGTGTATATAACACCTTGCTTTAATAATTCTTCCTTCATACTGTGATATACAACTTCTGAATCATATTGAGCTCCAACACCTGCCAATGAAGTTCTTTCTGCTTCAGGAATTCCTAATTTATCAAAAGTATTTTTTATATCATCTGGTACATCATCCCATGAATTGTTTAGCTTAGTTTTTGGACGTACATATGTTGCAATTTCATCCATATTTAATTCTGATAAATCAGGTCCCCATGTTGGAAGCTCTAATTTATTGTATGTTTCCAAAGCTTTTAACCTTATTTCTCTCATCCAATCTGGATCATTTTTTTGCTTTGATATTTCTTCTACGATTTCTCTTGTTAAACCTTTTTGGATTTTGAAATCATAATCGTCTTTATTTTTTATGTCATAGATATTTCTATTTAATTCTTCTAACTTTGTTTTTGGCATTTTTATTTTCCTTTCTTTTAAATTTGGGACGGAGAAAATTTCAAATTTTTAAAACTGGGGACAGATATGATATTTGCAAAATCCCATAAAGTTTATTATAATAATTTCATTTTTTAGCGAGGTGTTTTAAAAATTAAAAATATTTGGAATATTTTTTTCCGCCATTGCAATTTATAGGTTAGGTCTTTTTCGTGGTTGATTGTTCTTCCTGCACCCTTTTGGGCAATACATATCCTATTTATTATTTGCCTACCTATAAGTGATTCCGTTAATTCTACCGCAAGTAACCCTTTTAATGGTTTTTATAATGATTAATTTGCTTTTGTATAATGCTTTATCCATTCTACATTTTTTTATATATAATCTATTTTCTATATTTACCAAACCCATTTTCCTCAATATCTTTTATAATCTCATCTCCACCAGTTGTAACAATTTTTCCATCAATCAAAACATGCACATAATCAACTTTCAAATTTTCTAAAATCCTCATATTATGAGTAATAATTAAAACCGCATTCTCATCATTCTTAAACATTTCAATACCTTTAGAAACAGTTTTAATAGCATCAACATCTAATCCAGAATCTGTTTCATCTAAAATAGCAAGTTTTGGATTTAATACAAGCATTTGAAGAATTTCATTTTTCTTTTTCTCCCCACCTGAGAATCCAACATTTAAGCTTCTCTCAATATTTTCAGGATTCATATTCAAATCTTCCATATATTTTTTTAATTCATCTTTAAACTGAAAAATTTTAACAGGTTTACCAGTAACCTTATTTTTAGCATATTTTAAGAAATTTGCAACAGACACACCTGGTATTTCTTCTGGTAATTGGAAAGACATAAACACACCTTTTCTAGCAATTTCATCAGTTTTTAAATTAGTTATATCGTCTCCATCAAATATTATGCTTCCTTCTGTTTTGCTATAGGCTGGATTATTCAAAATTGCATTTGCTGTTGTAGTTTTCCCAGAACCATTAGGTCCCATAATAACATGGATTTCCCCTTTATTTATTGTTAAATCTATCCCTTTTAAAATTTGTTTTTCCTCTGCATTTACATTTAAATTCTTTATTTCTAATAACTTCTCGCTCATTTTATTTTTTCCTTTCTTCATCTTGAAACAAAACAAGACCGTCCCCCGAATGTTTCAAAAATTTCATTTATTTCTTTGTTCTTTTTATGCATTGCCTGCATTTCCCTTGGTTAATATCATAATTACAATTCAAATTTCGCAAGCCCAGTACTTGATGCACATATTTAGCTAACTGATTTATTGTTTCATCAGACATTGATAATTTCATACTTTCCGCTTCTTTTTCAGCTTTTTCATATTCTATTCCTAATACATCTTTCAAAAACAAGAAAACAATATCATAGCTTTCAAGAATTTTTTGTGCTAGCTCCTCACCTTTGTCAGTAATTTCGATAGTTCCATAAGTCTCATAATTAACCAAACCATTTTCCTTCAAATTGTTTATAGCTTTATTAACACTCGCTTTCGAGCAATTCATTTTTTCTGCTATATCTGTAACTCGTATATTTCCATTTTTCTGTTTTAAAATATACATTGTTTTTATATATTCTTCCATAGATTTCGATATCATATACTTATTTTTCTCCTTTTTGTTAACCTCGGTTAACATTATATTATAAATACACTGTTTTGTCAAGGATTTAATAATCGGGACGATTCTAAAAATTAAATTTGCTTCAAAAATCACCAGAATTGTGTCGAAATATGTCGATGGAGTCAATATAATTTAAATGGAGCACAGACGCGCAGTTTGGCGAGGTTTGGCAAAAGTAATAAAAGGAACAAACTAAACAAAAACTTTATTCTTGTTTGTTGTTCCTTTTATTTTTTGACAAATCCAAGCCAGTAAGTCTGCGGAATTTAATTATATTGACTCCATCGACATATTTCGACACAATTCTGGTGATTTTTGAAGCAAATTTAATTTTTAGAATCCTTACAATTATTAAATCCAATCCCCAAATCTTCTAATATACATTCTCTTCACTCCAGAAGCCACAAAACAATACAAAATAGGAATACCAATTATTACACCCAAATACTTCAAAGGAATTGCAACTAACCCCAAAAATGCACCTATAAAAGTAAATGGCAATAAAATTGCAATAACACTTAACACAACAGATGAAATATACACATATTTTGACGCATGACTTTGTATTATAGGCACTTTGGCCGTTCTAATAATGTGCAATCCAACTAAATTCGAAACAACACCATACGAAAACCAAATTGTTTGGAATAACGCTGAATCTGCAGTTCTTAATTTAAATACATTCCATAAAATTGCAAAAACCATTAAATCAAATATTGAACTTGTTGGTCCCATATATAGCATAAATCTTTGTATATTTTTAATATTCCATGTTTTTGGTTTTGCTAGATATTCCTTATCAACATTATCTAATGGAATTGACAATTGTCCACAATCATATAATAAACTTTGAACCAATAATTGAATTGGTGTTATTGGAAAAAACGGCAAAAATATACTTGCTATAACAACTGATAAAACCTCTCCAAAATTAAAGCTTACAGCTAATTTAATATATTTCATTAAATTACCAAAAGTTTTTCTTCCTTCTTCAACTCCGTCTGTTAAAACATTTAAATCTTTTTCTAATAAAATAATATCAGCTGTTTCTTTTGCAATATCTACTGCTGTATCAACAGAAATTCCAACCTCTGAATTTGTAAGTGATGGGCTATCGTTTATTCCATCCCCCATATATCCAACAACATTTCCACTTTCTTTCAAAAGCCTTATAATTCTTGCCTTTTGAATTGGTGATAATTTTGCAAAAACATTTGTATTTCGTAAAAGTCTTTGTACTGCCGAATCTTCCATCGTATCTAAACTGTTCCCCAAAACAATTCGTTTTGTATTTATATTTACTTTTTCGCAAATTGCTCTTGTAACAAACTCATTATCCCCTGTTAAAACAATTACTCTTATTCCCGCATCATTTAACCTTTTTATTGATTCTTTTGCACTTTCTTTCGGTGGATCTAAAAATCCGATAAATCCTAGAAAAGTCATATTTGACTCATCTTTTACAGAAAAGTCCATTGTTGCAGTATCTAAAATTTTACTACATACTCCAATAACTCTCATACCATCTTGATTTAATTTTTTTGAAATATTTTTGATATTGTTTTTCAACTCATTTGTTATCGGAATAATATTTCCATTATCCTCAGCATTTTGGCACATGTTTAGTATTTCTTCAATAGCACCTTTTGTAATTATTCGTAATCCATCATTTCCAGAAATTATCACAGATAAGCATCTTCTTACAAAATCAAAAGGTATTTCATTTATTTTTGTATATTCGTTTTTCAAATTTAAAATATTTTCCTTTTCAGCTCTTCTTAAAATTGCCTCATCAATACTTCCCTTTAGACCTGTTTGAAAAACTGCATTTAAATACACATAATTTAAAACCTTTATATTTTCTTTTCCATATACATCCAAATATTTTTCTAATACAATATTATCTTCAGTTAATGTTCCTGTTTTATCTGTACACAAAATATTCATTGCACCAAAACTTTGAATACTATCTAATCTTTTAACAATTGTTTTTTTCTTTGACATTCTTATTGCACCTTTTCCTAAACTCGAAGACAATATTACTGGTAATAATAAAGGCGTAATTCCAATAGCTATTGCTACTGAAAATGTAAATGCTATCAAAACACTATGTTTATTTGCATTTAATAAGAAAGTAATTGGAATCATTACTAACATAAATTTTATAAGTAATTTACTTAGGTTTTCTGTTCCTTTTTGAAAGTTTGTTTTAGGCTTTCCTTGATTAATCACAGTTGAAATCTTTCCAAAATAAGTGTTGTTTGCAGTTTTGAAAATAACTCCTTTTCCTGCTCCACTTGTTACATTTGTTCCCATAAAACAAATATCATCTAAATCTGAAATTCCTTCTATTTCATCAATTGATTGTAACTGACTATCTGTAAATTTTTCTATTGCTTCAGATTCACCTGTTAAAGATGATTGACTAACATGTAAATTATTTGATTCGATTATTCTTAAATCCCCTGGAATTAAATCCCCTGCTGATAAAAGTACAACATCACCAATTGTCAATTCTGAAATTGGTAATTTTATTTTTTTACCATCACGTATTACAGTCGCTGTTGTTGCAATTAACTTTTTCAAATTTGCAGCATCTTTATTTGACTTATATACTATTGCAAACTCTAGTATTGTACTAAGTAAAATCAAGGTAACAATTACTATAATATTTGCATAGCTTGGTGGTGTTGTTAAATATACATCTGTGTATATTAAAACCAATATTATCCCTATTAAAATCAAATTAAATGGTGTTATTAAACTTTCAAAAAAGAATTTATACCATTTTTTAGGTTTACTGCTATTTAGTTCATTTTTTCCATATTTTATTATATTTTCTTCAGCTTTTTTTGAACTCAAACCTCTATTAACATCTATCTTATAATTTGAAATAAACTCATTAACTGATGATATACATTCACTTCCATATAACTTTTTTATATCTATTTTATCACTCTTATTATCTGTTGTGATTTTCACACTATTATTCATTCGTTACACCTTCTCTATAATTATCTAATGATATATTTTCCAATTTGCTTTTTTCTAAACAGTTTTTATATAAAAATTAGTAAATTTATTTTATTATAAATTTACTAATGCTTTTCATTTATTTTTATATAGTTCTATTGATATTTTTTACTTAAACACAATTTATCGTTTTTATAAAAATGTCTTAAATTTTATATATCATTATTTTCATAATACTCATTTAAATCTATTTCATCCGCCTTCTCTTGAGTTAGATATCCATACTTCACCATCGACCTAATTACTTTAGCCTGTCTTTGTTTAGATAATTCTGGATTTACATTTGGTGAATACACACTTGGTGCATTTGGAATACCTGCAAGTAAAGTACATTCATATAAATTCATTTCAGACGGTAATTTACCAAAATAGCCTTCTGCTGCATCTTTTATGCAATAATATCCATCTCCAAAATATATATTATTTGCATATAATTCAAGAATTTCATCTTTTGAATACTTTTTCTCAAGCTGAACTCCTATAATAATTTCAGAAATTTTTCTATCTAGTGAATCATTTTTGGTATCATCTTCCATATAATATAAGTTCTTAACAACCTGTTGAGTTATAGTACTGCCACCCTCAACCAGCTCTTTATTTTTAACATCTGATGATATTGCCCTACCTATTGCTATTACATCAATTGCACCATGTTCTTTAAACCTATGGTCTTCAACAGCTATAACAGCATTTATATAATCTTTTGGAATTTCTGATATTGGTATAAATGATTCTGACTGCCTAATTTGTTTTACTTTATCTTCTAGATTGGCTGTTTTTACAGTATTTTTATAAAAAATATAACCACTCGCGCTAATATATATTCCTATTGTAAGAATTATGGCTAAAATACTTATTAAAATTATTTTTACAATTTTTTTCATATTTATTACCTCTTTTCTTATAACACAAATTCAACTTTTTAATTTTCAAATTATTATTTTAAAACCATACATTGTAATTTGATTATTAATTCAATACTTATTTAATTCATATTTCTATAAATTAACATCTAACCTTATCGGACAATGGTCACTTCCTAAAACCTCATCATAAATCATAGCATTTGATACATTATCAATCAACTCTTTTGACACAACGAAATAATCAATTCTCCAGCCTATATTTTTACTTCTTGCTTGTCCCATATAGCTCCACCATGAATACTGCTCTTTTTCTGGATTGAAATATCTAAAAGTATCTATAAAACCTGCATCTAGCAATTCCGTAAATTTGCCCCTTTCTTCATCAGTAAATCCTGCATTTCCTCTATTTGCCTTAGCATTTTTCAAATCTATTTCTTCATGTGCCACATTTAAGTCACCACATACTATTACAGGTTTATTCTTCTCTAACTTTTTTAAATATTTTCTAAAATCATCTTCCCATTGCATTCTATAATCTAATCTTGTTAACTCTCTTTTAACATTAGGCACATATACAGTAATAACATAGTATTTTTCAAACTCCATTGTTATAATTCTTCCTTCATGGTCATGTTCTTCAATTCCCATTCCAAAAGTCACATTTAATGGTTTTACTTTTGTATATACTAATGTACCTGAATATCCTTTCTTTTCGGCCGGATTTAAATATTGATAATATCCTTCTGGATTATATTCAAATTGTTCTGGTAACACTTTTGATTCCTGCATACAAAAAATATCTGCATCTATTTCTTTAAAAAAATCGTCAAATCCTTTTTTTAAACATGCTCTAAATCCTGCTACATTCCATGATATAATTTTCATAGTTTAATTCTCCTTTTCCAATAAACTTGTTGCAATTGCATCTATAATAAAATCCTTTTGTTCTTTTCTTTCCACGTCAGGTACATTTATTTCATTAATAATAATATCGTTGTTTTCATCTATTATTGAATACCATGCAATATTAAGCTTTTCCACTTGATTTGCTGGATCCTTCCTTCCTAATAGCCCAGTAACTCCTATGCCAATATCAGAGCCAGTTTGTTCTTTTACAGTTTTAGCCATTGCTATTGCTACTTCAGGACTATATACTGTATATTGCTCTATTAAAACTGAAGGCACACCCTGTTTAATTTTTGCCTCATTACAATATGTTATAAAACTTTCTTTTATGATTTCTGAAGCTCCCGGAATATTTGTAATTTCGTTTGCTATTCCTCCACCTGTACAGCTTTCCATTGTTGATATTGTAAGTTCTTGTTCTATAAGATTATTTACTATTGTGTTCCATTTATTATTTGACATTTTATCACTTCCTTTGGAGGTATTATATCATATATAAATTGTAACTGTACATTATATTTTTATATTTTTAATATTACTATGAATTAAACTTAATATTTATAAAAATACTCTATACTTATAATATATTACATTGCCTCCTTCAAATTGTATTAAAAAACATTATTCAAATTTAAAAAGCCACTAGTGAAGCTCTTTGAAAGTAACTTTGCATCAACTATTGACGCTATTATACAAAAAAAGACTAGTTTATACTAGTCTTTCTATGGTGGGCAGGGATGGATTCGAACCATCGTACTCATATGAGAACAGATTTCTTACTACTATAGTTTTCACTACCATTTAAATGTTTGTAGTCTGGACTTTCTCTTTATCTATTTCTAGATACCAGGTATAAAGTCTCTACACTCGAAAATTACTTTTCTAGCTCGGGATTGTCATCAGCATTGCCTGTTAAGAGTTCCCCGAATTAGCCCGGTTTTCATCATACAATTGCTTGTATGAGCTGCAATTTTAGGTTTTTGATTAACCAAAGACCACAGTCTGCCGCCTTTAGCCACTCGGCCACCTACCCAAATATTAAATTAATGGTGCGCCCTCTAGGATTCGAACCTAGGACCCACCGGTTATGAGCCGGTTGCTCTGACCAACTGAGCTAAGGGCGCGTGTTGTTGCCAACAATTGTAAGTATATACTAATCTGATTATATTGTCAATACATTTTTCAATTTTTTTTGATTTTTTTTACAATTTTATATTTATCTTTTTAGTAATCTAAACTATAAACTTTTATAGCAAAACATTTCTATAATCCATTATCAAAAGTCAAAGCGACGAAGCAATTTATGCCAAATTGCCCCGTCCCCTTTGGTTAATGTTGATGTTGTTCTTCCATTTTTCCTTCAGGAAGTGCTGGTAACTCAAGAACAACCTTTATTTTCATAAGATATCTTATTGTTCTTATAAATTTAAGATTTTTAATTCTTTGCCATAAAGATGGTTTAACATCAATTCTTGTATCTTCGTAATATTGAGCATCTTCATTATCATCATTTTCTGCATATTGAACATTTTCGTTTATTTCTTCTAAACTATTCTCTCCATCAATTTGTTCAACTTTTTCTTGTGGTACAGGTATTTCTTTTAATGCATCTGCAATTTCTATTCCAATATAACTTAAAGCTTTTGATCTATCTTCAATTCTTTCCATATCAATTTCTATATGCAAATTTGATTCTAGATTTGCGATTTTTGTATTTACTGTTTTTAATGCTTCTAGGTAATTTGGTGTTTTATTGCTTTTAGCTCTACCCATTTGTCCTAATGTATCTATAATTTCCTCAGAGTAATCTTCAGCAGATAACTCTTGAATTTTCTTTTTCCATTCTGGTTCTTTATTATCTACAATTTGTAATGTTTCCTTTAATTCAGCAGCTAATGATATATTTTTTTCTCTTTGTCTTATTAAATCTTCAATAGATTTTGTATTTTCTTCAAATTGTGTTGTTGCATATTCTACTAATTCATATGCTGCATCATATACATCTTTAGGGAAATTATTTTTTTCTGGATATTCAATTAAATATGTTTTTATTGATTCAATTAAATCCTTGAAATAGCTATCTTCTTCAAGTTGAACAATTTGTTTTTTGCTATTTGGATTAATCATTTTTTGTACTTTCTCAATATTGTTCAATATTTTTTCTTCAGTTATTACCATTTTTACGTTTACCATGTCAGATTTAGACATTGTAAATTTCCCTCCTTTGTCATAAGTATATTTCTTAACAATATTATTATACATCATTTTACCGATTTCTACAATAACATTTATTTTTCTTTTTTGTGTCAATTATATTACAAATATGTTACAAAAGCCTATTAATTATCTTTTTTTATCTCAACATATCTTTTAATTTTCATTGTTGTCGTTTTTTCAAATTCATCTTTTTTGATTTCTAATCTTTTTATAGCTTTATAAGATGTTAACTTTCTATTAACTTCTTTTATTTTTTCCCATATAATATCATGAATTTGTTCATCTGTTAATCCTTTACCATGATTTTTTTCAATTTCGTCATAATTAGGAATAACTTTTGCTGTAATAATTAATTCTTTATCATTTTTCTTTTCAGTGTCTTGTTTTCCATAAACCATAGATTCTTTTATTTCAGGTATATCACCTAACATTAATTCTATTTCTTCTGGATAAATATTTTTGCCATTTTGTGTTACAATAACATTTTTGCATCTTCCTGTTATAAATAGATATCCGTCATCATCTAAATATCCAATATCTCCTGAATGGAAATATCCATCTATTATTGCCTCTTTTGTAGCTTCTTCATCTTCATAATATCCAAGCATTAATGTTTCACTTTTTATTAATATTTCGCCTTCTCCATTTTCATTTGGATTATCTATTTTTATATCTGCACAAATAACAGGTTTTCCAGCTGAACCAACTTTTGTTTTGTATTCTGGTGTTAATGCAGATATAGGTGCTGTTTCAGTTAAGCCATATCCTTGTAAAAATGTTATTCCTATATCTTCAACCCATTTTCCAATTTTTTTATCTATAGGCGCTGCTGCAGAAACAATTATTCTTAGATTTCCACCTAAGTTTTCATATATTTCATTAAATACTTTTCTTTTTATGTCTATGTTAACACTTTTTAATGCATTTGTAATATGAATCATTGAATTTACAATACCATCTTTTTTACTTTTCTTAATATTGGCATTTATTTTTTTATATAAATTCTCAACAAGTAATGGAACTGTTAAAATGGCAGTAGGCTTTGTTTCTTGCAAATCTGATACTATATATCTTAAACCTTGACATATACTTACAGAACATCCATTTGAAAATGGTAATAGATATCCTATTGTTGATTCATAAGTATGATGTAATGGTAAAATTGATAATAATCTATCATTTTCATATAGTTTTACATATGCAGAAACTGCATTAATGTTTTCAGCTAAATTTCTATTACATAACATTACGCCTTTAGAATTTGATGTTGTTCCAGATGTGAATAACAATACTCTAAATTCATTAGGATCAACTTCAATATCCATATATGTATTATTTCCGTTATTTATCAATATATTTCCTTGTTTAATCAAATAATCTAATCCAACTTTTTTTCCTTTTAATTCATCATCTGAATTCATTTGTATAAAGTATTTTACATCTGTTGAATTAGAAGCAATTATTTTTTCAATAACTTCTTTTTTCTTTGTTGAATATATAACAGCTGTTGCTTTTGCTCTATTTATTACATTAACTATTTCATTTTCGGGAAGTTCTTTATCAACAGGAACCGCGATTCCACTTCCACATAATAATGACATATATGATACATACCAATGATATGTATTTTCTCCAATAATAATAATTCTTGTGTCTTTTATTTTTAAATAATCATTTAATGCAGTTCCTAAAGAAATAACATCACTTCTAAACTCTTTGTATTTTATTTCTTTAAATGGCTCCTTGCTATTATTTTTTTCTAAAATAAAAGTATTTTCAGCATATTTTGTTGTTGAATTTCTAAAAATCTCTTTTATAGTTTTATAATTTGTTATTTCATATGTTTTTGAATTTTTCTTTATTTTTCCATCTTGTTGATTTTTTAATGATTCATAATCAACATTCATTTCTTCGATGTTTGATAGTCCATCCATTTTAAATTTTGGAAATTTGAAATCTGGAATTTTAAAATCTCTTAATATTCTCATTTATATTCCTCCGTTTTCTATATTTCACTCATAATTATATAATTTAAAAATATTTTGTGCAACTTTTTATTATATTTGTGACTTAAATCATTATTTTAGAGAATCTAAATTATCTAACGCTTTACCTGTTCCTAATGCAACACATGATACTGTATCTTGAGCAATCATAACATTTATCCCAGTTTTTTCTTGTAGTAGTTTATCTAAACCATCTACTAAACATCCTCCACCTGTCATGTAAATTCCTCTATCACTTATATCTGCTGCTAATTCTGGTGGTGTTTTTTCAAGTACAGAATGCACTGCATCTACAATCATTAACGCTGGTTCAATCATTGCTTCTAACATTTCACTTGAATGAATTGTTATTGTTTTAGGTAATCCATCTATTAAGTCTCTACCTCGTATATCCATTTCAACATCTTGCATTTTTGGATATACACATCCAATATTTACTTTTAAGTCTTCTGCTGTTCGTTCTCCAATTATAATATTATGTTTTTTCTTAATATATTTAATTATATATTCATCAAATTTATCTCCTGCAACCTTTAAAGATGTACTTGTTACAGAACCTCCTAAAGAAATAACAGCTATATCTGTTGTTCCTCCACCAATATCAACTACCATATTTCCACATGGTTTTGATATATCTATTCCAGCACCTATTGCTGCTGCTATTGGCTCTTCTATTAGATATACTTTTCTAGCTCCTGCTTGTGTTGCAGCATCTATTACAGCTTTTTTCTCAACCTCTGTTACTCTTGATGGAATACATATCATTATTCTAGGAGCAAACACAAATCTACCGCAAACCTTGTTTATGAAGTATTTTAGCATTTTTTCAGTTACTGTGTAATTTGAAATAACTCCTTCTCGTAATGGTCTTGTTGCAACTATGTTTCCTGGTGTTCTTCCAAGCATTCTTCTTGCCTCTTTTCCAACCGCAAGAACATCTCCCGTATTGCTGTCCACAGCTACAACAGAAGGCTCTCTTAATACAATACCTTTTCCTTTTACATATGCAATTACTGTTGCAGTTCCTAAATCGATTCCTATATCTTGCCCCCAATTAAACATATTAAATCTGTCCTTTCTTTAAAATATTACGCTAGTATTTCATTTACTTTACGATTATATTACATTTCATTTAAAATATCAATGTTTTATACAAAAAAATATATTAGTAATGTTATACTTACTAATATATTTTTATTGATAAGATTATTAATATGTTTTTGTTTCATTTATTATTTATAATTAATTAATTCTCTGTTTTATTTTTTTATTAATTATTTGCTATAATTTACATTTTTTAGTAGTCATATTTAGTTAAATTTTAAATTATATAAATCTTTTGCATTTGATTTAATTAACTCTATAAAATCTTGTTCCTCTGGTTTGGTATCTGTCATTTCTATTTTAAAAGATTTAACATTATCATATTCAAATTTTAGTTCAAATTTTCGTAATTGCTCTGGTTCAATTTTATCAATTCTAATATATTTTTCCCCTAAAACATTACCATTTTTTGATAACATACTAAACTTTAAATATTTATTTTCTACGATAACATCTGTATTATTCTTCACAATACCTTTGATATACCCATTTCTTTTTGATGTTTTCGCTTCTGAAACATCAATAAAAACTTGGTCAACATTTATTTCATAATCATGCATATCTACGTATGATACTTTTAAAAATGCATTTATCATGATATTACTGAATACATAAAAAGCTATTACTATCATAAGATATTTTAGAAATGTTTTCATTCTACTCATATTCTACTTCCTCTTTTCTTTCATAACTTATTATAATTTTCTAAAAACTCCAACTACTTTACCTAAAACTTGACAGTTAGGAACAATTATTGGTTCCATTGTACTATTTTCAGGTTGCAATCTTATATGTCCATTTTCCATATAAAAAGTTTTTACTGTTGCTTCATCATCAATCATAGCAACTACTATTTCACCATTTCTAGCAACATTTTGTCTTTTTACTAATATATAATCACCATCTAAAATTCCCGCTTCTATCATACTTTCTCCACTAACAGTTAACATGAAGCTTTCAGAATTTCCCACAAAATCTACTGGAATTAAGAAGCTATCTGTAATGTTTTCTACAGCTAAGATTGGTGCACCAGCTGTAATTTTTCCAACAACAGGAACATCTACTAATTCTCTACCACTGTAAAAAGTTTTTTCTTGTTGTTCTGAATCATTTTTCTTGTTAGTTCCTTTTAATAATCTTAAAGTTCTACCTTTTTGATTTTCTTTTTTAATGTATCCTTTTTCTTCCAATTTGGCTAAATATGCATGAACGGTTGCAGTTGAGCTTAACCCTACAGCTTTTCCTATTTCTCTAACTGATGGTGCGTATCCTAATTCGGCTACTTGTTTTTCTATAAATTTTAATATATCTTTTTCTCTATTATTTAGTTCCTTTGAACCTTTTCCTCTATGTTTTCTTTCTTTTTGATTTTCAACTTGTTTTTCAGTTTTATTATCATTTTTGTTTTCAATTTCCATTTGCACAATACCCCTTTCTATAATAACTTATTAATATGATAACATACAAACAAGAAATTGTCAAACATAAGTTTTGTATTTTGTTGAAATTTCCATACTTTAATTTTTATAATAGTATTTGCATTCTTAGCGCATGCATAATTAATCATACCATTCCAATTCCCAACCATCAATGCTTACTGTGTCTCCATCTTTTACACCAGCTTGTTTTAATGCTTGGTTAACACCTAATCTATCAAGACTTTTATGGAAATAATGCATTGATTCATTATCATCAAGATTAACTCTTCTCATTATTCTTTCAACTCCAGGACCTTCTACAACAAAAATTCCATCTTGTTTTTCAATTGTAAATTCTTCTTTTTCTTCTAGTGTATAAATTTTCTTGATATCTTCTACTTCAATTAAATCCTCTTTTGGTAACGTTTTCAATGTTTTTGAAACAAAATCAAGTAACTCTTTAACACCTTCCCCTGTAACTGAAGAAATTTTGAATATTTCCATATTTTTTTCTTTAGCAAGTTTTACTAATTCATTATATTGTTCTTCATCTTGTATTAAATCAGCTTTACTTGCAACAATAATTTGTTTTCTAGTACTTAATTTTTCACTATAACTTTTTAATTCATTATTTATAATATTAAAATCATCAACTGGTTTTCTACCTTCTATACCAGAAACATCTATAACATGTAGTAATAATCTTGTTCTTTCAATATGTCTTAAAAATTGAAGTCCTAATCCTGTTCCTTCACTTGCACCTTCTATAATTCCAGGAATATCAGCTATTACGAAACTATCACCATACTCACTTTTTACAACACCTAAATTAGGCTCCAATGTTGTAAAATGATAATCTGCAATTTTAGGAGTTGCTGATGTTACAGTTGATAGAAATGTTGATTTACCTACATTTGGAAATCCAATTAATCCTACATCAGCTAATAATTTTAATTCTAATATTATTTCTTTTTCAATACCTTTTTCTCCACCTTGTGAAAAATGTGGAGCTTGTCTTGTTGATGTAGCAAAATGAGAATTACCTTTTCCTCCTCTACCACCTGGAAATACAAGTTCTGTTTGGCCTTTTTCACATAAATCTGCTAATACTTTACCAGTCTCAGCATCTTTTATTATTGTTCCAAGAGGTACTTTAATATAAAGGTCTTCTCCACCTCTACCATATCTTCTAGCACCTTCTCCATTTTTTCCATTTTCAGCTTTAAACTTTTTCTTAAATCTAAAATCTATTAATGTATTAGAATCTGGATCAACTGTGAAATATACATCTCCACCTTTTCCTCCATCTCCTCCATCTGGGCCACCAGCTGCAACATATTTTTCTCTTCTGAAGGAAATAGCTCCATCTCCACCATCTCCAGATTTTACAAATATTTTAACGTAATCTGTAAACATTATTTTTCATTCCTTTCTTTTTAAATCAGGGACGGTCCTTTTTTTCAAATTTTTAAAAAAAAGGACCGTCCCCAATTTTAAAAATTTAATTTTCAAAATAATCTAGCATCATTGCTTTCTTAACTTCTTTCATAATCTTTTTTGCTTCTTTTCTGGCTTTTTCTGTTCCCTCAATTAAGATTTTATCTACAATTTCAGGATGTGCTTCATAATAAGCTCTGTTTTCTCTAATTGGTTTTAAAGTATCGCAAATATTTTGAATTAATTGCTTTTTGCAACTAACACAACCTCTTTCCCCTGCTCTGCATTCTTTACAAACTGTCTCAACTTCTTCAGGTGTTGAGAATAACTTATGATAATAATAAACCATGCATACCTCAGGATTTCCTTTATCATCTTTTTTTATTCTTCCTGGGTCAGTTACTGCACTCATTACTTTTTTAGCTATTTCTTCCTCAGAATCAGATAGATATATTGCATTTCCTAAAGATTTACCCATTTTTTCATTTCCATCTAATCCTTTGATTCTTTTGCCTTCACTTAATAAAATTTGTGGTTCTTTTAATATATCACCATAAATTGAATTGAATTTTCTGACTATTTCTCTACATTGTTCAATCAATGGCTCTTGATCTTCGCCTGCTGGAACAACTTCTCCACCTAGCGCTGTTATATCAGCTGCTTGGCTTACTGGGTATCCTAAAAATCCATATGTAACGCTTTCTCCAAATAAATCTCTTTTTTGAGCTATTTCTGTTTTAACAGTAGGATTTCTTTGAAGTCTTGCAATTGTCACTAAATTTGAATAAAAAACTGTAAGCTCTGCAATTTCTGGTATCATAGATTGAACATAAATTGTTGATTTTTCAGGATCAATTCCACATGCTAAATAATCCATAGCAATTTTTCTTACATTTTTTCTAACTTTTTCTGGATTATTAAAATTATCTGTTAAAGCCTGAACATCTGCGATTAAAATAAATGGATCATATTCACCCGAATTTTGTAATTCAACTCTCTTCTTTACTGACCCAAAATAATGTCCTATATGTAATTTTCCAGTAGGTCTATCCCCTGTTACTATTCTTTTTTTATTATTTTCCATAATAAATCTCTCCTCAACTGATATATGTTAAATAATTTAAACTAATTCTAATTTTTCCTTTAAATCTCCAAATAATTTAACATAGTTATTCTTTATTTTTTCATAAATTTCTCTTGATGTTTTTTCATCATATAAATGAGATAAAGCATTTCTTGATAACATCATTGAAACCCATGCTTCACCATCACTTATAATTCCTTGTTTAAATCCTAATTGAATTATTTCTCTTGGACTACCAATTTTTTCTGTCATTCCTAGATATTCCAAATAATCTTTAACGGTTTTCCAGGCTAATTCAAATGTAAACTCAAATCTATGTAGAACACCATCTATTACAACATCATCTACTTCTCGTTCAAGTGCTTCTTTTAATCTGTTTAAAGCATTAAAATACTCTTCTTTTCTCTCATTAAATCTTTTCATTAAAAAACCACTCCTTCTTTTAAGATTGAATCAATTAGACTCTGTTTTTCAATTTTTCCCATAAACACAACATCTATGGTATATGGCATATTTATTAAATCCAACTCATTTAATATCAAATATTCATCTCTTTCGTTAGTATCTCCAAAAATTGCTATATCAATGTCAGAATTTTCCTTATAATCACCACGAGCTCTTGAGCCAAATATTTTAAATTGGTATTTACTATATTTATTTACTACATTTTTAATTTCCTCATATATTTTTTCTGATAAACCAAATTTCATTTTAAATACACCTCTTATACAATATTATAAAGGATTTCTGATAAGTTTACAAGAGTTTTATCAAGAAACATTTACTGATGTGTCCCTAACTGTGCAAAATGCACAGTTGGGACGCGTCCCCAATTGTGCATTTGTTTAAAAAAAGGCGAAACCATAATTGATTTCGCCTTTTTTTAAACAAATTAGTTGTTTACTTCCTCTACTGGATAAACACTAACTTTTTTCTTATCTTTTCCTAATCTTTCAAATTTAACTCTACCAGTTACTTTTGCGTATAATGTATCATCACTACCGATACCTACGTTTGTTCCTGGATGAATTTTTGTTCCTCTTTGTCTTACTAGGATATTTCCTGCTGGAACTATTTGTCCATCAGCTCTTTTTAAACCAAGACGCTTAGACTCACTGTCTCTACCGTTCTTAACACTACCTTGACCTTTTTTATGAGCCATGTTTTTTCACTCCTTTCAGTTTTTGGATTTTAATAATTTGTAATAGCCTCATGCTATTTGATTTTTGTTTTTATAATTTCATACAATAGTTTCCTATATCTTATAATTGAAATAAATCACAATTAAGCAACTGTAATTTTTGTTATTTCAACTTTTGTGTATGGTTGTCTGTGACCTTGTGTTCTTCTGTAGTTTTTCTTTGCTTTGTATTTGTAAACTAAGATTTTTTTAGCTTTACCATGTGCAACTACTTTACCTTCAACCTTTACACCTTTTACATAAGGAGCTCCTACTTCTACTTTACCATCATTAGAAACTAAAACAACTTTATCAAATTTAACTGCTTTACCTTCTTCTGTGTCTAATTTTTCGAAGAATACTACATCTCCTTCTGAAACTTTGTATTGTCTTCCACAACTTTCGATTATTGCGTACATTTAAGTACACCTCCCTTTATATGTATACTCGCTAAGCATAAAATACTAGGTAGTTAAAATTTCATCAAATAAAATTTTAACATTTTGGAACCCGACCCAGGCGGCTTACAGGTATATATTCTACCACAGTTTGTTATCAGTGTCAACTAATTTTTAGCATTTTTTGGCATTTTTAACATTTTCTACTTAAAAAATTATTAGCAGTGTCTTGATTTTTATTTTTGAATATGCTATACTCTAAAAACATTCTGTATAAAATCCTCTCTTACATCTTAGTCTTTTACAGTATGAATTTTATTAAACGGAGGAATTGGTTAAAATGGAAAGGATTGATTCTTTATCATTCAATTATCAGCATGGGGAAATAACTACAGTTCGAGTCATATTTGACGAAGAACTTGAAGACAGTGTCTTAATATCATCGAAATACATTAATGAACTTCGCAAGTATTTGGATATTGCTGAAGAGGATAAAGAAATCTATTTTATTACTGCAAGAGCTATTCAGCTGAAAAAAGAAAATGCTAAAGGTATTGATGGGGCAGTAAAAAAATACGATTTTAACGATTTTCACAAGGTTTTCATAGAAAAGCTAATTGACCTTGCGAAATTAGTTTCACTCGACATCATCGCTTCATACTTCGGTCATGATGCAAAGGTTGAAGATTTAGATATCTTTTTAAACCATGCATCAGCATATACTCTTGCTCTTGTAATGAAATCAGGAGCTGCTATTAACGAATATGAAGTTTTTACTGAAGAAGATGATGATTTCGAATAATTACTTTTTATTTATGACATCTAGTTTTCTTTTCGTGTCCTTTCACCCAGAACAGACTGGCTAATATAGCCAGTCTGTTCTACTTTTTTATGAAATATTATCGCTTCCAACAATTTCTTTAAACTCTTCAAAAATTGTTTCACTCATTAAAACTCCCCCTGCAGAGTCAATTCTTTCTCCATTTTTTATATCAATTCTACAGTTATTTCTATCTCCAGCAAAAAATCTAATTGCACCCCTTAATCTATCTTTTTGTTCTTCTGATAAATTAGTAATATCAATAGTTACTACATTTGCTTTTGGCGAATGCATTTCACCCTTAAATTCGATTATTTTATTAGCAACAATCTTTACATCTTCATCTTCTCTAATGCTTAATCTTCCTTCAATAACTACAATACTTCCTTCCATAAGAAAGCTTGAACACATTTGATAACAATTTTCAAAAACTATTATTTCACACTGTCCATATAAATCTTCAATAGTTGTAAAAGCCATTATTTTATTGGTTTTTGTATATTTTTTCTTAACACTTTCAACAATACCAACAATTCTTACAACTTGTCCATCTCTATATCTTGATATATCTTGTTCTTGAAATTCAGTACCATCTGCATTTTCAGCATCTAATATTGCTTTCATTTTTAAAGTATTTATTGTTGCCTCTTGTTCAATTATATTTCTATACTCTTCTAATGGATGACCTGAAATATATAAACCAAGCATTTCTTTTTCCATCGCTAATAATTCTTTGTCTGAATATTCTTTTAATATAGTATAATTATATTTCATTTTATCAAGCTGATTACTTAAACTATTTGCACCATCATCATTCTCTAAATCATTACTTAACTCTCCTCCGCCAAACGCTAAATCAAACATAGTTACTTGGCCTTTTAATCCTTTTTTATTAGAATTAGAAATACTATCTACAATATCTTCATAAGAAGCCATTAATGTACTTCTTGTTTGCTCAAATTCATCAAAAACTCCTGCTTTTATTAAGCTTTCTATACATTTTTTATTAACAGAGCTTTCTTGCATTCTTTCACAAAAATCAGCAAAATCTTTAAATTCACCATATTGTTTTCTATTTTCTACAATACTATCAACAACACTATTTCCAACGTTTTTTATACTGCCCAAGCCAAATCTAATTTTCCCATTATCAACTGTAAATTTAGTAAAACTTTTATTTATATCTGGCTTTAATATTTCTATTCCCATTTTTCTACATTCTTCAATATATAATGGAACTTTATCTAAATTTCCTAAAAAGCTGTTTAATGTTGCTGCCATAAACTCTTCTTTATAATATGCTTTTAAATATGCTGTTCTATATGATACAACTGCATATGCAGCAGCATGTGATTTATTAAATGCATATTTTGCAAATTCTGCCATTTCATCAAAAATTGTATTTGCTGATTTTTCATCTATACCATTACGTACACATCCTGGAATTATTACATTTCCATTTTCATCTGTTTGACCATGAATAAAGTATTCTCTTTCTTTAGCCATTACATCTAGTTTTTTCTTTCCCATTGCACGGCGAACTAAGTCTGCTCTTCCTAATGAATATCCTGCTAAATCTCTTACTATCTGCATAACTTGTTCTTGATATACCATACAACCATAAGTTACTTCCAATATTGGTTTTAATGCAGGATGTGTATAAACAGCATGTTCTGGATCTTGTTTATTTGCAATATATCTTGGGATTTGGTCCATAGGTCCTGGTCTATATAATGAAACACCTGCTATTATATCTTCTAAACAATCTGGTTTAAGCTCTTTCATAAAGTTTGTCATACCTTGACTTTCAAATTGGAATATTCCCATGCTATCGCCATTTTGCCATAATTTATATACTTTAGGGTCATTCATTTCTCTATCAAATTCAATTTCTATTCCTCTATTTTGTTTTACTAAATCAACCGTATCTTGAATTACTGTAAGCGTACGAAGGCCTAAAAAATCCATTTTTAATAATCCGTAATTCTTCAAGTGTTGTCATTATATATTGTGTTGAAATTAAGCCATCTCTTACATATAATGGAACATAAGTATCTACTGGCTCTTTTGTAATTACTATTCCGGCAAGCATGTGTTGAAGCTTGTCTTGGCATTCCTTCTAACCCCATTGCTATATCTAAAAGTTTATGTATAGTTTCATCATTTTCATAAATTTGACCGTAACTCTTTGTTCTGTTCTAAAGCCTTTTGGATTGTTATGTGTAACTCATTTGGTATCATTTTAGCTAATTTATCTGCCTCTGAATATGATACATCTAAAGCTCTTGCAACATCACGAATAACCATTCTTGCTGACATTGTTCCAAATGTTATTATTTGAGAAACATGGTCATGCCCATATTTTCTACCAACATAATCAATAACCTCTTGTCTTCTCTCATAGCAAAAATCAACGTCAAAATCGGGCATACTGATTCTTTCAGGATTTAGAAATCTTTCGAAAATCAAGCTGTATTTTATTGGGTCAATATCTGTTATTCCTATTGCATATGCTACAATTGAACCAGCACCAGAACCACGACCTGGTCCTACTGGTATACTTTGTGACCTTGCATAATTAATGTAATCCCAAACTATTAAGAAATAATCAACATATCCCATTTTTTTGATTACAGAAAGTTCGTATTCTGCTCTATCTTGTATTTCTTGAGTTATTCCTTGTTCTCCATATTTTTTCTTTAAACCTTTATCACATAAATCTTTTAAATAATCATAATGTGTTTCAAATTCTTTTGGAACATCATAATTAGGCAAAATTGTGTGACCAAATTCGAATTCAACATTACATTTTTCAGCTACTTCAACAGTATTTGAAATAGCCTCTGGAATATTTTTAAAATATTCTGCCATTTCCTCTGGTGATTTAATATAAAAATCATTTGTTTCAAATGACATTCTATCATCATCTGTCATCCTCTTCCCTGTTTGAATGCATAATAACACTTCATGATTATAATAATCATCTTTTGTAAGATAATGTGCATCATTAGTAGCTACAAGTTTTATTCCTAGTTTTTTTGATAATTGCACCATTTTTTGATTAACTATTATTTGCTCTCTTAAGCTATTTGCTTGAATTTCTAAATAATAATCATCTCCAAATAAATTTTTATACCATAAAGCTGTTTCTTCTGCCTTTTCTAGTCCATCTTTTAATATTGTTTGAGGCACCTCACCTGCTAAACATGCACTACAGCAAATCAATCCTTGGTGATATTTTTCTAATAGTTCTTTATCTATCCTTGGTTTATAATAATACCCATCTGTAAAACCTAAAGATACTAATTTAGATAGATTTTTATAACCTTCATTGTTTTTTGCAAGCAATATTAAATGGTTATATTTATTATCTATATTTGGCTCTTTATCAAATCTTGTACGAGGTGCTACATAAACTTCACAACCAATTATGGGCTTTATACCATTTGCTTTACAAGCTTTGTAAAAATCTATTACTCCAAACATTACACCATGGTCTGTTATAGCAATTGCATCCATTCCCAGTTCTTTTGCTCTTACCGGTAAATCTTTTATTCTGTTAGCTCCATCTAATAAACTAAATTCACTGTGGACATGCAGATGTACAAAATTTGACATAAAACTTCTTCCTTTCTTTGTGACTACATATGATTTTTAATTATCTCATTTTTTTGTTTTTTATTATATATTATTTCTTTTAGTTTAACAATAGTTTTAGCTAAAAATCCCCTAAGCATCTTGACACATACTTAAAATCATATTATACTTTGTGAAATAGCTAAATGCTATTATTAATTTATACGAGGAGGGTTCTAACTCATGTTGCCAATGAAAAATTATTTCACAGACAATTTTTTATCTGATTTTTTAAATTGGTATCATTCAAATCCAGAACTTGAAAAAATTGAAGCTCTTTCTACTGAAAAAGCTTCTCTAAACATTATGATTTCCGAAGGCTTTTACTATGATGGCACACCTCAGACAATTATAAATGCCAAACAGCCGATAATACACTTAATTGACAAATTTTTATTTGAGGAAATGCATATCATAGCATATAAGGAAAAAGAAGAACTTCGAATCAATATGCGTGAACGTATTGTACACCCGCGGATTTAATCCATGGGTGTACTTTTTTATTATTTTGTAAACAATTGACTTATAATTTGTACTTGCATTTTTCATTTAAAACTTACAACTCTAAAAACCTAGCCATTTGAACACCTGAGGCTGATGCCATCATTAATCCTCTAGTCATTCCTCCGCCATCCCCAATTGAATACAAACCATTAACACTCGTTTCGAATTTTTCATTAATTAATACCTTATTACTATAAAATTTTATTTCAGGTCCATAAAGTAAATTATCAGGATGTGCAAAACCTTCAACAATTTTATCCATTTCTTTAATAAATTGTAATATATCAGTCATTGTTCTATAACCAATTGCAAATGTTATATCACCTGGAACAGCTGACTTTAAAGTTGGTACAACAGTATTTCTATCTAACTCCTCTTGCCATGTTCTCTTTCCTCTGTTTATATCGCCTAAACGCTGAACTACAACATTTCCTTGACCTAATTCATTTAGGTTTTTAGCAACATTTCTTCCATATTCAATTGGCTTATTAAATGGATGTGTAAAATTATGTGACACTAAAATTGCTAAATTTGTGTTATTACTTTTCTTATCCTTATATGAATGCCCATTTACTAGTGTAAGATTATTGTCATACACTTCTGATGAAACAAATCCACTTGGATTTTGGCAAAAAGTTCTTACTTTATCTTTAAATGGATATGGATATCCTATAAATTTTCCTTCATACATATATTTATTAATATTTTTCATTACTTCATCTGACAATTCATATCTGATACCTATATCAACCACACCAGCTCTTGTATCTATATTGTGTTTATTACACATATCAGATAACCAATTTGCACCTTTTCTTCCCACAGCCATAACAACTTTATCAGAGTAATATTCTTCTTGTTCTGTTGTTTTAGATTTTACAGATTTTGCTATAACACCTTTAATTTTATTATTTTCAATAATTAAATCTTTTACTTCTGTTTCAAATAACATTGTTATATTATTCTCTTCCAAATACTTTTCTAATTTCAAATATAATTCGTGAGCTTTTTCAGTTCCTAAATGTCTTATAGGAATATCTATTAAATTGATTTTCTCTTTATCAGCTTTTTTTCTTATTTTAGTAACTTCTTCTTTAAATTCAACACCCTCAAGTTTTGGATCTGCACCAAATTTCAAATATATTTCATCAGTATAATCTATTAATTTTTTAGTTTCATCTACACCAATATATTTATGCAAATTTCCACCAACATAAATATCATCATCTTCTGAGTTATATAAAGATAATTTTCCATCTGAAAACGCACCAGCACCTGAAAAGCCACTTGTAATATTGCAAAAAGGTTTACATTTAGTACATTTTCCTGTTTTTTCAATAGGACACGCTCTATCCTCAACTCGTTTTCCTTGTTCAATTAGCAATACTTTTTCAGCCTTTCTTAATTGAATAAGCTCATATGCACAAAAAATTGAACTTGGTCCCATACCAATTAAAATAACATCATACTTTTGCTTTGAATTCATATAAAGTTACCTCCTTTTTAAATCAGGGACGGAGAAAATTTTAAAAATTTAAAACAGGGGACAGATTTTCAAATTCAATTTTGAAACAAAGCAAGACCGTCCCGAAATGTTTCATCATTATAAAATCTTAATTAATTCTCCCATATCTTTCCCTTGAACTTGTGGAATATTAATTATTTCAAATTTTGAAGTTTTATCTCCAAATTTTATTTCAACAACATCCCCAACTTTAACATCACAGCTAGGTTTAGCAATTTTTCCATTTACTATTACTCTACCATTATCTGCAGCTTCATTTGCAACTGTTCTTCTTTTAATTACTCTTGAAATCTTTAAAAATTTATCTAATCTCATTTTACAATTATTCCCTCCTTTTGATTTTCTTATATCACAATTTTTCTAAGTTTTCAATTACTATTACACATATTTTTTTAGCCATTGGGGACGGGGCAATTTGGCACAAACATATTTGTGCCAAATTGCCCCGTCCCCAATGGCTACCCAATGGCTAAAAAAATATGTATAAATTCTCAAAATTATGCAAAACTAAATAAAAAAGGAGTGATTATATTGGAACATATTGGTATGCAAACCATAAAATTTGAAAAACCACCAACAATATTGGAAACTGCTTCAATTGTAGGACCTAAAGAAGCTCAAGGACCTATGGCCAAATATTTTGACCAATGTATTGAAGATGAATTTTGGGGTGAAAAAAGCTGGGAAAAAGCCGAAAGTAAATTTGTTAAAGAAACTGTTAATACACTTATTTCAAAATCAGAAATCAGTGTACAAGATATCGATTACTGCTTTGCAGGGGATTTATTAAATCAATGTATCTCATCAAGCTTCGGTTTACGAGAATTAAATATTCCATTTTTTGGTGTTTTTGGAGCCTGTTCAACTTTTGTTGAAAGTATGTGTCTTGGCAGTATATTTGTTGGTTCAGGAGCTGCTAAAAATGTAATGTGTGCAACATCTAGCCATTTCTGTAGTGCAGAAAAACAATTCAGATTTCCTCTTGAACTTGGAAATCAACGTCCACCTACATCTCAATGGACTGTTACCGGTTCTGGTGCTGCTATTTTATCAGCCTCAGGAGAAGGACCTTATATCACACATATAACACCTGGTAAAATTGTTGATATGGGAATAAAAGATGCTAATAACATGGGAGCAGCAATGGCACCTGCTGCATTAGATACTTTAATAACTCATTTTAAAGATACAGGTAGAAAGCCAAGTTACTATGATGCTATCATTACTGGTGATTTAGGTCATATTGGAAAAGAAATAGTTACAGAACTAGCAGAAACAAAAGGTTATAATATAAAATCAAACTATAATGATTGCGGAGTTTTGATGTTTGACAAAGAAACCCAAGACACTCATTCTGGCGGTTCTGGTTGTGGATGTATAGGAACTATATTTTCCGGTTACTTCTACAAGCAATTAAAAGATAAGAAATTAAAAAGGATTTTACTAATTGCAACTGGTGCATTGATGAATTCAACTAGTACTCAGCAAGGTGAAAGCATTCCTGGAATTGCGCATGCAATTAGTATAGAGATATAATGCACAATTGGGGACGCGTCCCTATTGTGCAAAATGCACAACTAGGGACGGATCTTTAAAACTGATGTGTCCCAAACTGTGCAAAATGCACAGTAGGAACGCGTCCCCAATTGTGCAAGAAAGGATTGATAATAATGAATTTTATTCAAAATATAGATTATATGCAATTACTAAGATGCTTCGTAGTAGGTGGGCTCATATGTATTATTGGCCAAATATTAATTGATAAAACCAAATTAACACCTGCTAGAATTTTAGTTACTTTTGTAACTGCAGGTGCTATACTTGGAGGCCTTGGTATTTATAAATATATTATAGATTTCGCTGGTGCTGGTGCAACTGTTCCATTATTGGGATTTGGTGCAAATTTAGCTAAGGGGGCTATTGAAGGTGTAAAAGAACAGGGTTTACTTGGTGCATTTATTGGTGGTGTTAAAGCTTCTGCCGGTGGTATTGCTGCTGCTGTTTTCTTTGGGTATATTGCATCTTTGATTGCTAAACCTAAGATTAAAAAACAGTAATTTACAAATATTAATACAAATAGTATTTTCAAAATAAAAATATGGCACACAGCTAATATAACCGTGTGCCATTTTAAAGAGGTATGCCAAAAGGCTGAAGCTATCTTCATCGACAAATCTCTTGTTTTGTTAATTAGTAAAATTAATTGCTAATTATGTGTTAAATATATTATTTAAACTTGTATATTTATATCATATTTTCCCGAATTTGTAAATAGTTTTACATAATATTTTTGCTTTTTATATTATATTTTCTAATAATTATTTACTTTTTTCATTTAAATAATACATTCTAAAGCTCTTATTATTGTTCAATTAATTCATCAGTAATACTTTCTCCACTGATTCCTGCTATATCTTCATAGAATTTAATTGTTGTTATTTCCATATATGGAGCAAGCCATATGTATCCTATACCACATGTCAAACTTGCAAGTATTGCCCATCCCATAAATGAAAGACTTAAAACGAAAAATCTCCATCTGTTTCCTGTCATAAGTTCTTTACTTTTCTCAACAACTTCTTTAGCTGACATATCAATATTATCATTTCCTATATATTCTGTTAATACATAGTAATATGATTTTACAATAAGAACTATATACAATGCATAGAACACTACAAACATTAAAATAGCTACTACTGCAAATATTCCTCCTGCAGTTACTATGCTTTCAACTGAATTTCCATTACCTGTTATAGTTACAACACCTACAACTGCTAATGCAGCTATAACTCCTATTCCAACAATAATAGTTCCAAATAAAGCTATTATCCATCCTAAAAGTTTTAAAAGTGTATTACCAAAAATTGACCAAGCTCTTGCAAAATTGTTAAAACCATTTGTAAAGAAATCAAAATATCCAAATTCTTCATTTCTAGAAAATTTTATCAGTTGACCAATAAATCCAAATGATAATGGAATTGAAACAGCTACTGAAGCAACTCCTCCAACTACAGGAATAAAGCTAGCTACCATTGTTATTCCAGAAACGACTATTAAATATAATAGTGAAATTCCTATCGCTGTCCCCCATCTTCCTCTTAAAGTATCTTTTGCTTCTTGTTTTAATTCTGCTCTTGTTTTCATATCTATTCCTCCCTTCCACAATAATTCTAAACTATAACAAACTTTTTTTCAACACATTTGACCAATTATTCCACATAATTTTCACAATCTCTTCACAAGAAAAACATTGTCTTTTCAATTCTTCTGTGATATTATTTATAAAGCTAATATTTTCAACTCCTTCAGCAGTTTTTTCAACATTCATTCCATCAAAATCACTTCCAAATCCTATATAATCAATTCCAACCAAATCTTTTATATATTTTATATGCTTAACAATATCTTTTATATTTGCTCTTTTTTGGTTATTTAGAAAATCCGAATAAAAACAAATTCCAATTATACCTCCTGATTTTGCAATAGCTTTTATTTGTTCATCTTTTAGATTTCTTGGATTTTTACATAAATTATAAACATTCGAATGTGTTGCAATTATAGGTTTATTTGTAATTGATACAACCTCCCAGAAGCTTTTTTCGGAAAGGTGTGAAACATCAACTAGTATCCCATAATCATTTAATTTATTAACATACTTTTTTCCTAGTTCTGTTAGCCCATTATCATTTTTAGTTTTAGCTCCACAACCAAGCTCATTATCATCGTTCCAAGTTATTGAGGCAATCCTAACTCCTTTATTATAAAAATACTCAACATTATCTAAATCTCCACTTATTGCAGAACCATTTTCTATACTTAAAATCACCTTTGTTTCACTACTAGTTTCAATATTATCTGAACCATTCTCAATTTTTTTTACACTGTTTCCTATGTTAATTTCAACATTTTTTAAAGCTTCTAATAAATCATTTTTATTTTTTATAATAATGTTACAATTATTTTTTGATTGATATTCCTCTATCTTGTTTATGATACTATTACACCTTATAAAACCACCATTTTCAATATTCAAATATTTACTGTCAACAAAACATGCCATCACTTGTATTCCGACCACCTATTTCATTTGCTTTTTTTAAGGAAAACTGCAAGTTATTTTCATACAAATCCTTTTTTTCATCTAATGCTTTACTTAAGGTATCACAATGCCCATCTATATAGAACATTTATATAATAAACCTCCTTTAAAATAATCAAAAACTATTAATCAACTAATTGACAAATTTTTAAGTAGTTGATAATATTTATTAAAACTTATGTAGAAAGAAGATGAATTATGATTAATACAGCAAAACAATTATTAAAAAATCACTTTGGTTATGACGATTTTAGAAAAGGCCAAGAAGAAATTATTTCGCATATTTTAAACAAAGAAGATTGCTTAGCAATTATGCCAACTGGTGCTGGTAAATCTATTTGTTATCAAATTCCAGCACTTACTTTTGAAGGAACTACTATAGTAATTTCTCCATTAATTTCATTAATGAAGGACCAAGTTGATTCATTAATTCAAAATGGTATTTCTGCTACATTTATAAACAGTACTTTAAGTACTTCTGAATACTTTCAGACAATTGAAAATGCCAAATTAGGAATGTATAAAATTATTTATGTTGCCCCAGAGCGCTTAAATTCTGAAGGTTTTATCAATTTATTAAATAATATTAATATTTCCATGTTTGCAATTGATGAAGCACACTGTGTTTCTCAATGGGGTCATGATTTCAGACCAAGTTATACTGAGATTGCAAATATTATTCTAAATTTGAAAAAAAGACCTATTGTTGCAGCATTTACAGCAACTGCAACAGAGCTTGTTAAAAATGATATTATAAATCTTTTGAAACTATCAAATCCATTCACTCTTACTACAGGATTCGATAGAAAAAATCTTTCATTTAGCGTAGAAACACCAATTGATAAAAAGAAATATTTATTAGATTATTTAAATAACCATAAAGATATTTCAGGAATTATTTATTGTTTATCTCGTAAAAATGTTGATAACTTATTTAACGAACTTTCAGAACAAGGATTTTCTGTTTCAAAATATCATGGTGGAATGTCTGACTCTGCAAGAGAGCAAAACCAAAATGATTTTGTTTTTGACAAAACCTCTATAATGGTTGCAACAAATGCATTTGGTATGGGAATTGATAAATCTAATATTAGATATGTAATTCATTATAATATGCCTAAAGATTTGGAAAGCTACTACCAAGAAGCTGGTCGTAGTGGTCGTGATGGTTCACCTGCAGAATGTATATTGTTGTTTAATAGATCTGATATTGTATCTAATAAATTCTTGATTGAACAAACAGGTTCTACTAGTACAAAATTAGTTGAATATCAAAAATTAAATGATATGGTTGATTATTGTAATACTGATAAATGTCTTCGTAAATATATCCTAGAATATTTTGGAGAAAAAACAGATTATGAAAATTGCAATAACTGTAGTAATTGTAATAGTGAAATAGAATCAACTGATATAACTACAGATTCAAAGAAAATAATGTCTTGTATAAAAAGAATGAGAGAAAGATTTGGAATTGGTCTTGTTACTGATGTTTTAAAAGGCTCAAAAACTGCCAAAATTAAATCTATGAAATTTGATGATTTATCCACGTACGGAATAATGAGCGACTATTCTAAAGACACAATAAAAGAACTAATTTCATTTTTAGTATCTGAGAACTACATCAATTGTGTTGGTGACAAATACCCTATATTAGTACTAACACCAGCATGTTCAGATGTTTTATTTAATGACAAAAAAGTATTTATAAAAAGAAAAATAGAAAAAGTAAAACCCAAAGCATCAGAAATCAATTACGATATTGAGCTTTTTGGTACATTATCTGCTATTAGAAAACAATTAGCAGAAGAACTTAATGTACCACCATTTATTATATTTGCAGATTCAACATTAATAGAAATGTGTATTTTATACCCTACTTCTTTAGATGAATTATATCGTGTTTCTGGTGTTGGAAAATATAAAGCTGATAATTATGGTAAATATTTTTTGCATGAAATACAAAAATATGTTGAAGAACATCAAATAGAAAAATCACCTGAAAAAGTTACTGAAATGGCAACAAAGATTTCTAGTAAAAAAATAAAAATACCAAAAGAAAGTAAATCAGATAGAGAGCCAACAAAAATTACTACTTACAACTTATATATGTCTGGAAAAACAATTAAAGAAATCGTAAACTTACGAGGCCTTACTCAAGCAACTATTGAAAAGCATTTGATTGATTGCTATAAAGACGGAATGGAAATTGACTTAGAAAAGGAAATACATACACAATACGAAAAAGAAATATGCAATATGATTCACTTTATGAAAGGAGCTTTGCTTAGAGATATTAAAGCTGCTTTACCGTATGAGGTTACTTATTTTGATATTAATTATTATATTGCTAAAATAGAAAAAAATTGACAATTATGAGCCAATGGGGACGGGGCAATTTGGAAGCCAAATTGCCCCGTCCCCATTGGCTTTGTCAAAAAAAAGAACGCTTTAAAAGCGTCTTTTTTTCATTGTAATATTTAATTAAGCATTTTTAGCTATTTCAGCGATTTTAGCAAATGCTTCACTATCATTAACAGCTAATTCAGCTAACATTTTTCTGTTAACTACAACATTAGCTTTTTTAAGTCCTGCAATCATTTTGCTGTATGTTAAACCATTTTGTCTAGCTCCAGCATTAATTCTTGCTATCCATAATTTTCTAAAATTACTCTTTTTATCTTTTCTTCCTACATATGCATATGCACCAGATTTCATAACTGCTTGTTTAGCATTTCTAAATCTATAGTGTTTTGCACCATAATATCCTTTTGCTCTTTTTAATATTTTTTTATGTTTTTTACGAGTAATTATTGCTGTTTTTACTCTTGCCATTTATTTTCACTCCTATCCTTTTTTTCAAATTTCTGTTATAAGTTTCTACTTATTTCTAATATTCCTAATATAAATATTATTGTATTTATATTAGATTACCATTAATTACCATATGGTAATAATTTTTTAATTCCTGCTTCACATGTTTTGTCAGCATAAGCATTCATTATTTTACCATTTGTTTTTTGTCTTTTTGTTTTGTTAGCTAATAAATGTCTTCTATTTGCCTTAGTTCTTTTTACCTTTCCTGTTGCTGTATAAGAATATCTTTTTTTAGCTGCTTTGTTTGTTTTTAGTTTTGGCATAGCCATTCTCTCCTCTCTTTAATTATTTATCAGCTTTTTTAGCTAGGATTATAAACATATTTTTACCTTCTAATACTGGTTTTTTCTCTGGAGTTGCAACATCAGATAAATTTTCAATAAAATCATTTAGTACTGCTTCTCCTAATTTAACATAATTTAATTCTCTACCTCTAAATCTAACAGTTATTTTAACTTTATTTCCGTCTTCAATAAACTTTCTAGCATTCTTAGCTTTGAATTCAAAATCATGTTGTTCAATATTAGGTGTAATTCTTATTTCCTTAACTTCAAAAGTTTTTTGTTTTTTTCTTGCCTCTTTTTCCTTTTTTGCTTGCTCAAATTTATACTTTCCATAATTCATTATTTTGCAAACTGGTGGCTCAGCATTTGGAGCAACTAGAACTAAATCTAGTTTTTTCTCGTATGCAATATCTAGAGCTTCATTTAAAGAGACTGTACCTCTTTTTTCACCTTGATCATCGATTAATTGAACTTCTTTTGCTCTTATTTGTTCATTAATTGGTAATTCTTGTTTTATAATAAAACACCTCCTAAAAAAATAAAGATTGACTTGAATTAAGCCAACCCACCTTCTAAATAAAGTTCTTATATATATTTTAAAAATAAATACAAGAATTACAATATTTATTAACCTTTTTCTGTTCGATAAGGTGAGAAGTGGATTGCTTCTTCTTTTTTGTACCTAACTATAATACTACTTTTTTGCTTATTTGTCAACCTTTTTACTAATATTTTTATAATTACTAATATTTTTTATAATTGTTGATCTTTGAACCTATCCCCAAAATACTAATTTTAAATTTTTAGAACCGTCCCAAATATCTAATTTTATTTTCCACAATATCTACACAAAACCGCTTCTATTCCAATATTTAAATCAATTAACCCAATTTTATAATTATAATCTAAATCTGAAAATTCTTGTAATATCTTTCTTAATTCAAATTCATTAAAATAATTAGATTGTGCTTTATATTTATTAACCAGGAATGTTTGATTTGGCTTTAGTTTTAAAGCTTCTGCAATATTTTCATTATACTTTAAAGCATATTTAACCAAATATAATTTTTTGAAATGATTATATAATGTAATTAGTATCTTCTGAACAGGCTCTTTTTGATATATCAAATTGTAGAAAACCTCCATTGCCTTTTTTATATCTTTTTTTCCTAAATTATCTGTTAAATCAAAAATAACACTGTCTATTTGTTTTGTTGCTAGAATATCGATATCTTGCTTACTAATCTTTCCATTAGGGCCTGCGTATTCTATTAATTTTCTTAGTTCATTAATAATATCCTGCAAATTTGTTCCGCAACATTCAACTAAATATTGCGCATCATAATCAGATATTTCAACTTTATATGCTGAGCTTATAGCACGGATTCTTTTAACTAAATTAGGCATTTTTTCTGGTTCAAAATTAATAACTTTTCCATATTCATCTAACACCTTATATAACTTGTTTTTATCAGCCTCAGATTCTATAAATACTATAACATTATCTTGTTTTATATTATCTATATTATCTTTTATATAATCTGCGATACTTTCAACTAAACTTGTTATATAAGAATTTTTCTTTTTTCCTTCTTTTTTTAATAGACCTGATTCTTTTACAATTATTAGTTTTCTATCAAAACCAAAACTAGGAGTTTCGATGTTTGAAATTAACTGATTTACATTTGTTTCATCTATTTTTATAAAATTTATCCCTTCAACCAATTTATCAAAAGATTTCTTTATTTTTTTTATAAAATCTTCTAATAAAAATGTTTCTTGGCCATATAATAAATATAAGCTTTCCATCTACTCCTCCTATTCCTTTTATTGTTTTTTATTTAAGTTTTCTCCATTTGTAATTTTATTTAGTTTATCTTCTATCTTTTGTCTTCTAGCAGAAATTTTACTAGCTTCCTTTTTGTTATTATCAACTATTTTTTTATTTTTCTCTGATTTCACATCTAATTTTCCATCAAAACTATTTTTATTGTTTTCATTATTTTTTACTTCATTTTTACTATTTTTTCCAATTTTAGCAATTCTATTTTTTTGTTTAAATTTCTCATCTCTTTCTCTTATAGAATTAACTCTTTGCTCATATTTGTTAAGGAATTTACTTTTCTTTTCCTCGTCTAATTCATTTAATTTACCAACTTTATGTTTCTTTGTTTCCTTAATCTTCTTTTTCTTGAATTTTAATTTATCATTTAGAATCATATATTCAGGATTATTTTGCATATCTCTAAATTTTAAATCCTCACAAATCAATTCAATTATTGAAGCTGCTATTGCATCTGAATTATGTCTTATTTTTTCACCATCAACAGTTGCTAAATCTCTTTTTAATAAATGCATTCCCATAGATTTAGCTTTAGCTGTATCTTGTTCAACAAGATCACTACCATCTTCATTGTATTTTCTAATTATTTCAGGAACAATTTCTCCTGTATCATAAATACAATAATCTATTACTCCTTCACCAACATGGTCAATAATAGCTTTAACATGGTCTGATAGAGTATAATTAGATGTTTGTCCTGGTTCTGTCATTATATTACTAATATATATTTTGAAACCTTTGCAATTTTTAATAGCTCTTGTTACACCTTTAACTAATAAATTAGGTATAACATTTGTATATAAATTACCTGGGCCAATAATTATTGCATCAGCTTCCTCTATAGCTTCTGCCACACCTGGTGCAACTCTACAATTTGTAGGATTTACAAATATTCTGTTTATTTTGCTTTTTTTACTATTTACTATTTCAGGTATATCAGCTCTATTTTCAATAACAGTTCCATCGTCTAATTCTGCACAAATCTTCATTTCTTCCATAGTAACAGGTAAAACTTTTCCTGTGATATTTAAAACATCACTTGATTGTTTAACAGATTTTGAAAAATCTCTATAAACCTTTTGCATTGCTAGTAAATAAATATCTCCAAAAGATAAAGATTTTAATTTTCCATCATCAAATTTATAATTTAATAAGTTATTCATTTCTTCTTCATTTTGTGCTAATGCAACCATACTTTCTTTTATATCTTCTAATGGAAGTGTTTCTAATATTTTTCTTGAATCAGTAGATTGTTCACCATAATCTGAAACAGTAACAATAGCAGTTAAATTATCTGTATATTTTTTCAATCCTTTTAATACAGCATTAAGTCCTGTTCCTCCACCTATAACAACGATTTTAGGACCTTGACTATAAAATTTTCTATTATAAATTAATGATTTTAGTTTTTCTTCTTCTCTATCATCTGTTTCTTGAACTAGTAACTCTAAAGTTCTTTTATTCATATGTACTAATCCATAAATAAATGCTAAAAATCCACAAACAAATCCTACTATTATAATTGCTATATCTTTCACTGTTTCTAATTTATTTGTTACTAAAATTTTTGAAATTGAAAAACATATTGCAACAACACCTAATAGTATTAAAAAAATCCATCTTTTCATTTTTGAGCTTGATTTAAACCATTCAAAAAAACCTTTCATTTTATTCTTCCTTTCTTATTCCCCTATTACTTCTATTTCAAGTTCTATCTCTTTTTCAAATTTTTCTAAAACTTTATTTTTAATAATTTCAACTAATTCTAAAACATCTTCTGCAGTAGCATTTCCTTTATTTATTACAAATCCAGCATGTTTTGTAGATACTTCTGCTCCTCCTACACTATATCCTTTTAATCCACATTCATCAATTAATTTTGCTGTTATGAAATCATTACCTCTTTTAAAAGTACTTCCCGCACTTGGATATTCTATAGGTTGTTTTTCAATTCTACTTTTCTTTAGTTCATCCATTTTTTCTTTTATTATAGTATTATTTTCAATACGATTTAATAATAGTTTTGTTTCTAATATAATATAATCTTTGTCTTTGAAAATACTTCTTCTATAATCAAATTGTTGCTCTTTATTTGATAATTTGATTATTTCACCATTTTTAGTCAAACAAGTTGTTTCTAAAACAATATCTTTAAACTCTGAACCATATGCTCCAGCATTCATTCTTACTGCTCCACCTATTGTTCCTGGAATACCTGAAGCAAATTCAAAACCTGTTATTGAATTTTTTAACAATATTTGAGCAAGTTTTGCAAGCAAAAAACCAGCTCCAATAGTTACTATTACTTTATTTTCTGCATTTGATTCTTCTATATTATCTTCTATATTTACTGTATTTTCAATATTTTTGTAATCAGTAATTTCCATATTGTCAATTCCAATTTTTAAAACAATACCTTTTATTCCATTATCCTTAACTAAAATATTACTTCCATTTCCTATTATTGTTAATGGTATTTTATTTTCATTACAAATATTTAGTATAAATTTTACATCTTCAATATTTTTTGCTTTTATGAAACACTCTGCTTCTCCACCTATTTTAAAAGAAGTGTGTTTTTTCATAGATTCATTTAAAATTATATTTTCTTTATCAATTTTGCTTATTAACAAATTATAAATATCAGGATTAATCACAAACTTTTCCTCCTATAAATATTCTTATGATACTATATCATTTTTGTCAATAAATTGCAAGTAAATTTTGATAGTATTTGAATCGTGAACCCTTTTTATTTCAAAGATTTTCAGACTTATTATTGTAATTTTTTGTCGAATTTCGTCGAACGATTTTTCTTTACTTTTTGCATAAAATATATTATTATAATACTGTATTTTCTTCCTAATTATTTTTTATTCAAAGAAAGGAGTAGATTTTATTCTATATGAAAAAAATTATTAAACTAAATTTAGAATTATCAAAATTAGAATCACAAAAGCAAAATTTTAAATCTTTAGAAAATGTTTCAATACATGAATTTATAAAATATAAACACATTTTATCTAAACAAAAGAAAATTAGTTCACAAATTGAAAAAATGATATCCCTCGGAGAAGAAATTAATTTTTGGTATGATACCCAAAACAATAGTTGGATTCAAAATCCAAATATAAGTTGCAAAAAATATTTCAGATTAGAAAAACATGCAGCATATAAGAAAAATTTAAAGTTATATCAACTTGGATTACTAGATAAAAAACCTCTACCTATATTTTTACAAAATATAATTAAAATATCGTCTTCAGTTAAAGAAAAATTTAATCCTATTATCAAAAAAATCAATTCAAAATTACCCAAATTTGATTTATCAAAATTTGTTTTTATTCAAAAAATTATTAACAAACATCATTATTTAAAATCGATTTTTATTCCAAATAAAATTAATACAATAGCTGTTAATACAGCAAAAATTGGAATCAAAGGATATCGTAAGTTACAAGCTAATTACAGATTTGTAAGACATTCTTTAAAATCCAAAAACTCTTTTAAGTATGTCAAAAATGTTATAAATGAAGCCAATCATTTAATATCACTTGAAGAAAAAAAGCAACGCTTTAAACAATCTCTACAAGTTTCTCCTAGTGTTTTAAAACAAAATATAAAATCAGAATCAAAAATTTCAATTTCTCAAAAAGATATTTCTAAAAATGATTATGAATATAGTTTATAATTAAATCTATTTTCTTATTTCAACTCTTTCCCCTTAACACTTGACTTATCTGTATTTATGTATTATAAATATCTATAACAATTGGTTTATAGGTATTTCCTAAAAAAACCTAAATATAAATACAAGGAATGAGATTACTATGGAAATTTGTAAAATATCAAATTTATATAATTTAAATGAAACAATAGCAAAAGAAATTTTTAATGGATGTGAATATCCTTGGGAAGTTTTACCTAAAATAAAAGAATTTATAATTACTTTAGGTGAATCTTTAAGTACTGAAGAATATAATAAAATTGGAGAAAACATTTGGATTGCAAAATCAGCCAAAATTGCTCCAACTGCTTATATTGCAGGACCAGCAATAATTGGAAAAGAAACTGAAGTAAGACACTGTGCATTTATAAGAGGCAATGCAATTGTAGGTAATAACTGTGTTGTAGGAAATTCTACAGAATTAAAAAATGTTATTTTATTTAACAATGTTCAGGTTCCTCATTACAACTATGTTGGAGATTCTGTTTTAGGATATAAATCTCATATGGGTGCTGGTTCTATAACTTCTAATGTAAAATCTGATAAAAAGTTAGTTGTTGTGAAAAATGGAGAAAACAAAATAGAAACTGGATTGAAAAAATTTGGATGTATGATTGGAGATATGGTTGAAGTTGGCTGTGGATCAGTATTAAATCCTGGAAGTGTTATTGGAAATAATTCTAATATCTATCCATTATCATCTGTAAGAGGTGTAGTTCCCTCTAATAGTATTTATAAAAAACAAGGTGAAATTGCCATAAAACATGATTAGATTTTAATAAACTTTCATATAATATAAAAAAGTATGTAATTAAAAATTACATACTTTTTTTGCTCCAAGTTTTATTAAGTGCATTTAAATTAAGTTGCTCTGAATAACATTTAATTTCCTCTCCAGCTCTTCAAATGAATAACAAATGTTATAAACCTCCTTATTTGAAAGACTTGCAAATCCTTCTTTATATGTTTTTTCAAGCATTCTGATTAAATTATCATAATACCCGTTAACATTAATTATAAAAATAGGGTTATTATGCTCTCCTGCTCTTTTGGTTTCAATAGCAGACATAAGTTCATATATGCTTCCTATTCCACCTGTAATAAATATTATAACATCTGAATTCTTGAATACAGCATTTGTCCTTTCATTTACAGTATTATGAATGTTTGTTTTCAGGTTTGGATTTGAACTATTTGCAATCAGACTAGTAATCTCATCCTCATATGCTTTAACTCCTTCAGCAATAATGCTACCATCTGAGGAATTTACTATTTTGTAAATTACACCCATAAGTCCGTTATTACAGCCTCCAAATACATATGAATGATTACCTTTTACAATATAATTAGCAATTTTTTTTGCTAAATCATTGTACTCCTCTACATCTGTGTTCCGAGATGCGCAACCTACAAATACCTTCATAAATATTAAAGCCTCCTTAAAATAATTATTTCCTTGGGTTTTCAAGCAATACTGACCTTTAATGCTTGATTTAAATATGGTTTATGTTGATTATTATATCATGTTTATAGGTAAATTACAACATTATTTTACTTTCTCATTATTAACATTATAATTCATTTGTGATAATGTCTTAATAAATCATTTGAGAAAATGTCTTAATTAAATATTGAAAGTATAACCAATAAAAAATATAATAAGCATACATTTTTTATTGGAGGTATACATGAGAAAGGTTGAATTAAGAATGAATGAAGAATTTAAATATAAAATAATTAAGAAATTAGTTGAAACAAATGGAAATAAAAAAAGAGCAGCAATACAGCTTAACCGCTCAATTAGACAAGTAGATCGAATGATTGCAGGTTACAAAGCAAAAGGAAAAGAGTATTTTATACATGGGAACCGTGGTAGAAAACCAGCACATGCACTTACAGACGAGGAAAAAAATGAAATTGAACAATTATATCAAAATAAATATTTTGATTGTACATATACAGCTTTTGCAGAGTTCTTAGCAGAAAGAGAAAATATTAATATTTCAATTAATGAAGTTAGAGTTTTATTAAGGGACAGATATATCTTTTCTCCAAGAACCCACAAATCAACAAGAAAACGTATCAGAAAGCAATTGGCATTAGAACAAAAAGTAGCAAGAACAAAGTCAGAACAAGCAATTATTCAAGAAAAAATAGTTGCAGTAGAAGATGCACATCCAAGACAACCAAGGTGCCAATATTTCGGCGAAGAACTTCAAATGGATGCATGTATTCATTTATGGTTTGGAGACAAGAAAACAGCTCTACATGCAGTATTAGATGATGCCACAGGAAATGTATTAGGATTATATTTTGATGAACAAGAGACCTTAAATGGATATTACAATATAACATATCAATTTCTTACAAAATATGGAATACCATACAAAATAAAAACAGACAAAAGGACAGTGTTTGAATACAAAAAGAAAGCGTCTTCTCTGGTAGAAGAAGACACTTTCACACAGTATGCTTACGCTTGCAAACAGTTAGGCATACAGATAGAGACAAGTTCTATACCCGAATTTAAACCAAGGATAGAGCGCTTATTTCAAACGTTTCAACAACGCTTACCACAAGAATTAAGGCTAGCCCAAATAAATACAATACAAGAAGCCAATCAATTCTTAGCAAAGTTCATAGACAGATATAATAAAAAATTTGCTCTATGTATCAATAATAGCAAATCTGTCTTCGAAAAGCGACCCGAAAAGCCAAAAATCAATCTAATTTTAGCAATTTTGACATCAAGGGTAGTTGATAAAGGGCATGCCATAAAATTCAAAAATAAGTATTATAGGTTTACAAATCAACATGGATATCCAATATATTTCAACAAAGGTACAAAGTGTATGGTTATTCAATCATTTGACAACAAGATGTATGCAACCGTTGATAATAGTGTATTTTCGTTAGAGGAAATACCAGAAGTGCAAAGTAAATCTGAGAATTTTGATGAAGTTGAAGAAGTAAAAGAAAGAAAAGTTTATATTCCACGAATGATACATCCGTGGAAAAGAGAGTATTTTGAAAAATTTGTTAATAATCAAGAGCATCGTTTGGAAATGGTTTCATAAACAAAAATATTAGCACTAATTTCATTATAAAATTAGTGCTAATGTTAAAAAACTTTTGAGACATTTTCAAAAATGATTGACAACTAATACTCGTGTATTTATTTTTTTAGATATTAAACCTTCATTTAATGTTATTATTCCCATTGCTATTTCTACATTTTTTAATACTTGTCAATTACTATTCCATTTTTATCTGTCTTATTTCCAGTATTCTACTCCTCATTTAATTCAAAATAATATAATTTCTCAAATTCATTTAACTTTCCAACATACTTAGCTCCAAATTTTTCGTAATAATTATCTAACTCAGTTTTTAAATATACTTTTTTATATCCTAATTTAACCGCTTCTTTTAAAATTGCATCATTCAATATTTTTGAATAGCCCCTATCTCTATACTCTTTTTTTACATACATTGTCGCATACCATGGTGTTAAATCTTTTCTATCTTCTCCATCATATTTAAATAACGAAATAAAACCAATTAAGATATTATTATCAACTAATCCAAGAATACTTATCACCTTGTCATCATTAAGAATAATTTTCTTCCTCTTCTCAACATATTTTTGCATTTCTAATTTTGTTTTTTTGCTTCCCCACTCATAACTGCATAATTCTATATATTCTGATAAAAATTCACTATTTTCTTTAATATTAACTATTTCCATAAAAATTACTCCCTAAATTATACTTAACAAACTATTCCTTTACAACTAATATACCATCAGATAATTCTATCCTTCTTCATCTTATCTATAACTTTAGCATAAACTCTATCTCTAATCCAAACCTCTGATGTTATATTTAGAATTTCATCAATAGGAACCCATTTTACACCACTATTTTCATCTTCTTTTATATGTATTTCTTCACATTCATCAGCCTCTAATAAATATGTAACATTAAGATGAACATGTGAACCAACATATTTTCCTCTTTTTTCATGACCACTTACATTAATTATTTCAAGTGAATAAATATCTTCAGAAATTGGCTTAACATTTTTTATTCCAGTTTCCTCTTTTGCCTCTTTCATAGCAACATATAGAAGGTCACTATCACCATCACTGTGTCCTCCAACCCATGCCCATGAATTATATATATTGTGGTATATCATTAGAATCTTAGTTCTTTCTTTATTAAGAACAAATGCTGAACTTGTGAAATGCCCATATTCATTTTGTCTAGTTAATACGTCATCAAAGTCATTGATGTAATTTAGCATTATTCTTCTATCAACTTCTTCTTGCTCATTATATGGGGTAAATTTCTCAATACTTGATTTTAAATCATCTATATTGATTTTTATTTTAATTCCTAAAATACCATATTGTTGTTCCTTTTCTGTAGAATAGATTTTATGCATAGCATTGTTTTTTCTTTTTATTTCTTCTTCATCATTGTATAGTTTCCTAAATAGATTTTCAAATGTAGTTTCCCTATATAATTCAACAACATCAACTAACAATTTTTCTTGTAAATCTGGTAATTTTGAAAACTCTATTTGATCTCCAATTTTTATTTGTTGTCTTTTTTCATCATATAATCTAAATTCTATTGTTTTTGTTCCATTTTTTATTTTTTCAAATGGACTTTCATTTAATTTCATTTTGTGTAACATTTTCAACTCTCCTTTGTCGGAAATTTTCGTAAATATTGTATCATCTACGAAGATTTCCGACAAGTGTTTTATTAAAGTTACTCAATATATTTTGAAATTTAATTAATTAAACATAAAAAAAGATAATCTTTCGATTATCTTTTCATGGCTCCGTTTCAGCTGAGGTTTACAAATTTTTATAAATAGGAAATTTGTGTTACAGCTCTTTTAACTTGGTTTTAATTTAACATAAGTTTTTGTGGTTTGCAATGTCTTTTTATATTTTTTATAAATAAGTATAGTAATTTAATTCATTACTATTTGGAAAAAGGACTAGCAAACGCTCGTCCTTTTAGTTATTATTATGTTGTATTACGCCTTATCTCTCTTGCTCTTTTGATATAACATCTTCAAGTATAGTTCTAATATATCCTGGTCTTTGATTTTCTACTATATTTAAATCTTTATCAATTTTTATATCTCTTACTTTAATGCCATACTTCATTTCGATATATTCTGCTAAGACATGTCTATGACAGAAATCTTGTCCTTTTTCATAGCATAATAAAATAGGGTCTTTTTCATCTTTTAATAATTCTTCTATATCTACTTTTGATAAAACTTGTTTGTAATATTCTTCTATATAATATCTTATATTCTGTTCTTCTGGTATTTTTCCGATATTGCTATTAAATATATTCCAAAATGCCTTTTTAGGAGCTAATTTAGGTAGTGCTTTACCAATATAACCTACTTTTCTTCCTCTATCACCTGAAATAGATATTAGATTTCCTACTTTACATTCTTCATAGTTTCCAGTAAAAATTCTTTTATTAATATTCCCACAACTCTTTTGTGATAAAGATGTTCCAACAGTTTTCTGTTCTTTTAGCATTTTTTTAAAATCTACATCATTAAGTTCTACAATTACTTCATCAATATATTTTAATAATAAATCAAATTGTTCGTTAGATAAATTATTATTTAAGCAATCAAAAATTGATAAATCAAATTGTAAGTTAAACATTTCATTAAATTTATCTACTATTTCACTCTTGCTTGTACAATACATATCATTTAAAATTAAAAAATCCTTTTCAAGAAACAAAATGTTCTTCATCAGCAATTTAGTATCTTTTATATTTCGAGAATAAACCATCTTTTTTAATGTTCTTAAATTTAATATTTCAACATTTCTAATTGATTCTAACATATCATCTTTTGTTATATTGTTTTCAAAATTATTTGACATATATATTGGTTCTATATTCCCAATATTAATTAAATACAAGTAGTACATTGCTAAATAATCTATTTGCTTATTTTTACATTCATTCGCTGTGAAAATACTTCCACCAATTTTAATATCAAATTGATTTTTATATTGATATATTTTTCTATAATCGTCTGGTGTACAATCTTTAAGTATTAGTATATAATCAATATCACTTACATTTTCAACAATATTTTCGAATACAGTACTTCCACTTAGCGAAAAAAGTAAGATTTTATCTCTATAGTTTTCCGTTAAAAAATTATAGAAATTTTCAATTATATCTATGTAATGTTTAGGTATTTTATATTCAACAATCCTTTTCATTTAGCTCTCTCCTTATTAAATAATCATAATAATAAAAATCATCTAATGTTGTGATCTTTAATATATTTTTTTCCAAATGATATATATCCAATTTTATATTAGAATCTAATAGAAAAGCAATTACTCCTCTTTTGTTGTTTTCTTTTAATTTAAGAATTATATCTTTGTCAAATATTTGTGGTGTTTGGCAGAATACAACAGTATCTCTATTAACAGATTTAGTAATTACATTGTTTTCAATTATTTTTACGCCTTCTATTGCTGTTCTTACAGGTATTAATGCTTTTTTATTATTACTTGCATTAATAATGTTATTTAACACATCTATATAGATTAATGGTCGTGCCGCATCATGAATAATTATTTTATCAGCATCTATATCTATTTTATTAATTCCGTTTATTAAACTTTCTTGCCTACTAGTTCCACCCTCGACAAAAATCACATTATCATACTTATTACTAATTAATTCAATTTTTTCTAAATCTTTTTTATTGTAGACTACTATAATACTTGTAATATCATTTACTTTTAAAAAAGTCTCTATTGAATATTCTAATATAAATTTATTATTAATTTTCATAAATACTTTATTTTCATTAGTACCCATTCGTGTTGAGTTACCAGCACCTAATATAATAACATTTATTTTCATATTTCACCTATTCCTTACAAAAGTTATAGCTACTACATTAGTAGCTAAATGTTTAATTTTACTGTATATATTTTTTAAGGTTCTACCAGTATTATATGTATCATCAATTATCAGAATTGTCTTATTTTTTAATTCAGCTTCATTTAAAATAATAAAATCATTGTTTACATTTTTAATATAATCTAACATTAATATGTTTGTTTTATTAGAAATATCTTGACATACCAAAGTAATATTGTTGTTTGCTTTGGATGGAACTGGCATTACAATGTCAAATGATTGGTTTAATTCTTCTAAATATTCAACTATTTTATCACTAATTATGGGGATATTTTTCTTTTGATTAAGTATCTTTAAATCATGGTGAAGCTGTCCTATAGCAGTGCGGTGACAATTTTCATTTATAGTTCCGTCTTGGTTGTATAAGTTTGTTGGTACAGCTAATAAATTGTCTAATGTATATATTTTAAAGTTCTTTTGATTTAAAAGTTGCATAAAATCCCTCCTTTTTTTATTGTATTATATCAAAAATATGATATTTTTCAAGAAGTGAAGTATATAAAAAAACAGGATGCTCAAATTAAAGAGTTTCTTGTTTTTTTATTACTAGATCCTAAATATTAGTTGTGTCTATAAGAGACTGCCAGCCAGGATAAGGTTCATCGCAGTCATCATCATCATCCCATTTTCTCTCATAGTTATTCACAACTATAAGGAGAATACCTCCACTATGAACTTCACAAAGAAAATTTCCTGTGTATTCTGGGTGAAGCTTGTGAAATGGCTTTCCGAATCCTTCAGCAACATAAAAGCTCATTCTTTTGTACTTAGACGATGAATATCTTTCCTTTAAATCACAGACTCTGAAATCATAAGAAAACTGTTCTTCACGAGCAGTAATAACATCATTGTTCTTGCTTGAATTTTCCCATTCTTCTTTAGAAATTGGATCTGTCACATCATGCAAAAAAGAATAACTTTTCTTCATAACTTTTATAGTGAAGCGACCGTCGTCATTGAAATGACTCATATAAATGCTCCTTTCAAAATTCAAATTATTGAATAAATAAGCACATTTTTAGTATACTAGGATACAAGCGAAGCTGACCTTCATCGCTTGTTTTGTTAGTACCTGACCATAAAATTATTTATTAATTTTGTACTAACATATATAAACTCTATATAAACAAAGGATTTCCCTTTGGAATTTATGGTAGTATTTTATCATAAAAGTTATGTAGAATCAATCTGTTGCCATAAAAATTAATTTTTAAAATAATTTTGACACACTTAACTTTTTTATACATAAAAAAATAGATAATCTTTCGATTATCTATCTTATGGCTCCTCGTGTTGGACTCGAACCAACGACCTATCGGTTACTGCACCACATTAACTTTCGTTAACATTATATATAAATATAATTTGTAGTCTGGACTATCTCTTTACCATATCTTGCGACTTAGGTAGGTGGTGTATAGTCTCTACACATAGCTTTCGCCTTGCTCGGTATTGCCGTTTGATTACTCAATTACGGGTTTCACCGAATTAGCCACCTTTTTCATCTATAAGTTTCCTTATAGAGCTGCTAACTTCTTGGTCTTGCGACCTGCTCGACAGCCGAGCGCTCTACCAACTGAGCTAACGAGGAATATATAATCTGGCGACAACCTATCTTCTCAGCAGGGTAACCCGCAAATATTGTTGGCACATTGGAGCTTGACTTCTGTGTTCGGAATGGGAACAGGTATTACCTCCATGTCATAATCACCAGAAAAGTTTTGTATACTTTCAAAACTTAACTCTTTGGATACTATATCATATAAAATAATTTTTGTAAATACTTTTATAATAATTTTTTCCAAAAATTTAAATTTTATTCAGCACACTCAAAAATATATAGATAAATTTCAAGGTAATCTAGTTACCTTCTAGTT
>CAMEHU010000006.1 GCA_945917765.1 uncultured Lachnospiraceae bacterium
GGGTATAGTGTTAATGGTAGCACATCGGTCTCCAAAACCGCCTGTGAGGGTTCGAGTCCTTCTACCCCTGCCATAGTAAAAACCTTGCAGGGATAAGCTTGCAAGGTTTTTATTATTTTAAATTTATCAGAAAGGACAAAAAAATGGAGCAATTAAAAAAATTATTTAAAAAACTATTCTCTAGAGAAGTTATTCTTTATGGCATTTTTGGTGTTCTAACAACTATTGTAAATTTAGGTGTTTCATATTTGCTTGAAGGTGTTTTTCATATTAATGGTGCTATTGCAAGTGCTGTAGGAATAATTTGTGCAGTATTATTTGCATATTTTACTAATAGGAAATTGGTTTTTAATTCAACTGCTGAAGGCTTTAACGAAAAATTAAAAGAATTTGGTAAATTTATGGTTGGTAGAGCTTTCACAATGGTAGTTGAAGAAGGTGGAGTAATTATTTTTTATAATATAATGAAATTACCTTTCCAACCTGTAAAACTTGCTTTTACTGTTATTGTAATAATTTTAAATTTCTTTATAAGTAAATTTTTTGCTTTTAAAAATGACAAACAAGCATAATAAATTAAAAAGGGAGTTGTCTCCCTTTTCTACTAAATTATTATCTTTTTTCTATAATTGCTTTTATATTTATTATTATATATATTTTTATATTTTTTTATTTATTTTTTATTCGCAATTATTTCCACATTATATAATATTTTAAATTTTCTATAGTATTATTATTTATAATCAGAAAGGAGCTCTATGTTTAAAAATTTCAATTCATTTACAAAATTTTATTTTAAAGTGATATTATTTTTTACACTTTTTATTTGTATTTTTTTCATTCCAATTTTTGCTAATAATCAAACAAATCTATTTCAAAATTCTAATGAAGGTATTTTGTCCAATAATTCAGATGTTCCAATAACTCAATTTATCTCCACAACCAACATTTGTTGGCCACTTCCTGGATATACAAGAATTAGCTCACCATTTGGATATCGTGGAGCACCAACTGCTGGAGCTACAAATTTTCATGGCGGAATTGACCTTCCTGCTCCACCTGGAACGAACATAATCTCAGCGATTTCGGGAAAAGTAACTAGAACTGGTTTTATGGGAAGTGGTGGCTGTAGTGTTGTTGTTCAAAATGATAATTATACTGTTATTTTTCATCATGTATCTCCTAATTTTATCGTTTCACCTGGTGATTTTGTTGAACAAGGACAAATAATAGCTCAAGTTGGACCAAAAAATGTTTATGGTTTTGCAAATAATCCATATAAAGATGGTAACCGGAAATCCCACTAATGGTGCTACTACTGGTCCACATCTGCATTTTACAGTAAAAAAAGGATCAAATTATATTGATCCTATGTCTTTGTTTTAATATTATATAATCCTTTTACTAATCTGAAGTTTTTATATTTCTTTTTTGATTTATTCTTTTATACCTATAATTAATATATTTTCTGATAATACTTGTGTTTATTTATCAATCCTTACATATCATCATTATCTTCATCATCATCTTCTTTATCATCAATGAAATTAATATCTTCTCCAAATTCATCAAAAAAGCTTTCTCCACATCTTGAATTACAGGCTGAGCAGTGTCCTGAACATTTGTTAAACTCTTCGCCACCATTCCAATCTAGCTCTATTGTATTATTGCATTCCGGACATTTGATATCTGTTTTTGATTCTACATCAGCAACAAATGTTGTATTACAATATGGACAAATTATTTCAAACTCAAAACCTTCATCATAAATATCATTTTCAATACCTGAAATAGAATTTTGCATTTTATTTAGTTTGTTTTCTATTGAATTTTGAGTTTTTTCAATATTACTAATTTTATTTTTTATAACATCTGTTAATTCATCTATAACCTCTAAATGTAACATTGAAACTTCGATTATTTTTTTATTAATAAATTCAAGTTGTTTTTCATCAGTAATATTATTTTCAATATCATTAATAATTTTTTCAAATCTTTTACTAATTTCTGCCATTAATTTAAAACCTTTCTAAAATAAGCTTATATTTATTATGCACTTTAGTACATAATTATATAAGCTTATTACTACTTTTTATTTTTTTATTAATTAGTTAATTCTTTCCATATAATCACCAGTTCTTGTATCGATTTTTACGATATCTCCGATGTTTACAAATAATGGAACTAAGATTTCTAATCCATTTTCTAATTTAGCTGGTTTTCCAGATGTTGTTGTTGTGTTTCCAGCAAATCCTGGTTCTGTGTATGTTACTTCTAATTCAACAAACATTGGTGGTTCAACAGCAAATACATTTCCTTTAAATGATAAGATTTTAACATTCATGTTTTCTTTAATATATTTTAAAGCATCTCCTAATTGTTCTTTGTTTAAAGGCATTTGTTCATAAGTTTCATTATCCATGAAATAGTATAAATCTTCATCATTATAAAGATATTGCATTTCTTTTTTCTCTATTTCTGCTCCTGGATATTTTTCTGATGGGTTAAATGTTTTTTCAATAACTGCCCCACTTATTACATTTTTTAATTTTGTTCTAACAAAAGCTGAACCTTTTCCTGGTTTAACGTGTTGAAATTCTACAACTTTGAATACGTTTCCATCCATTTCAAATGTTGTTCCATTTCTAAAATCTCCTGCCATATATACTTCTGCCATTGGTATTTCCCCTTTCATTTATTTATTCATCATTCATATTTCTATATGATACTACATTTTCAACAAAAAATCAAGTGTTTTTCTTGAATTTCATTTTTTCAAAGCACTTTCCAATTTTATTAAATTTTCATCAGACATCTTAACTAAAGGAAGTCTTGGCTCTCCAAAATTATATCCTATAATTCTAAGTGCTGATTTTATAGGAATAGGATTAACTTCACAAAATAACAAATTAATTAATTCTAATGCTTTAATCTGCATTTCTTCTGCCTTCTCAATATTTCCTTTCTTATATTCACATATCATGTTATGCACATATTCAGGCTTTATATTTGACATAACAGAAATAACCCCAATTCCTCCTATAGACAGAACCGGCAAAATTTGATCATCATTTCCAGAATAAATTGCTAGTTCATTTCCACATAAACTTGCGATTTTAGCAATTTGAGAGACATTTCCACTCGCTTCTTTAATTCCCACGATATTTTTTATCTTAGACAACTCTACACATGTTTCCGGTTCTATGTTTACTCCTGTTCTACTTGGAACATTATACAAAATTATTGGTAAATTCGTATTTTGAGCAATTCGTTCATAATGCTTTATTAAACCTTTTTGAGTTGTTTTATTATAATATGGTGTTACAATTAAAACCCCGTCTGCTCCAACACTTTCAGCATATTTTGTCATATTAACAGCTTCAATAGTATTATTACTTCCTGTTCCAGCAATTACAGGAATTCTTTTATTTACTTTTTTTACAACAAATTCTATTACTTCTTTTTTCTCATCTACGCTCATTGTTGCTGATTCACCAGTTGTTCCACATACTATTATGCTATCTACTTTATTTTCAATTTGAAACTCTATAAACTTTTCAAATACATCATAATTAACCTCTCCCTTTTCATCAAAAGGTGTACATATAGCTGTACCACAGCCTTTAAAAATTATATCCTTCATAATTACCTCATTACCTCCTGATGAAGTTTATTCTATTATCACTTCTATTATTCTTAAGATTAAATAATCGGGACGGTTTTAAGTTTTGGAGACTGTTCTAAAAATCAAATTCCACCAACCATAATTACTGAATTTTGTCGAAATATGTAGATGAAGTTAATATATTAAAATGTAGCACAAACGTGCAGTTTGGCAAGGTTTGGCAAAGTCAATAAAAGGAACAAACTAAACAAAAGTCTTCCTCTTGTTTATTGTTCCTTTTATTCTTTGTCAAAGCCGAGCCAGCAAGTTTGCGGAATTTAATATATTAACGTAATCTACATATTTCGACAAAATTTAGTAATTAAGGTTAGTGGAATTTGATTTTTAGAATAGTCTCCATAACTTAAAACCGTCCTGATTATTTAATTACTACTTTTTCATTTTCATCAATTGTAAATACAACCCTTTTTCCTTCTTTAATTTTCCCATCAAGAATAGCCTCACTTATCTCATCTTCAACATACGTTTGAATTGCTCTCCTTAATGGCCTTGCTCCATAATTTTTATCAAATCCTTTTTCAAATATAAGTTTATTTACATTTTCATCTATCTCAATTTCCAAATTATTTGCTTTTAATCTTTTTTGCACCTTGCTTAACATTATATCTATTATATGCATAATATCTTCTTGATTAAGTTTATGGAAAACTATAATTTCATCAATACGATTTATAAACTCTGGTTTAAATTCTTTTTTTAATTCAGCCATAACATCTTTTTTAGTATTTTCATATTGTTTGTTCTCTTCCATTTTACTATCTTCTGAACTTAATGAAAATCCCAAAGCTTTTTTATCTGTAATTATTCTAGCACCAATATTTGAAGTCATAATAACAACTGTGTTTTTGAAATTTACTGTTCTACCTTGTGAATCTGTTAGTCTTCCATCTTCTAAAATTTGAAGTAACATATTCATTACATCAGGATGTGCTTTTTCTATTTCATCAAATAATAATACTGAATATGGTTTTCTTCTTATTTTTTCTGTTAATTGTCCTCCTTCATCAAATCCTACATATCCTGGTGGCGAACCTATTAACTTAGATACTGAATGTGGCTCCATAAATTCAGACATATCTATTCTAATCATTGCATCTTCATTTCCAAATAAGCTTTCAGCTAAAGCTTTTGAAAGTTCTGTTTTTCCAACTCCTGTTGGTCCCAAAAATAGGAATGATCCTATTGGTCTATTTGGATCTTTTAAACCCAATCTTCCTCTTCTTATTGCTTTTGCAACCGCTTCTACAGCCTCATTTTGGCCTACAACTCTCTTGTGAAGTACATTTTCTAATGATTTTAATTTATCATTTTCATCTTGTGTTAATTTCTTAACAGGAATATTAGTCCAGCTTGAAATAACCTCAGCAATATCTTCTTCATTTAGAATAGTAATATTTCTACTCGTTTTATTCTCCCATCTTTTATTATCTTTTTCTAATTTTTCTTTTAATTCTTGTTCTTCATCTCTTAAATTTGCTGCTTTTTCAAAATCCTGTACTAAAATTGCTTCTTCCTTTTCTTTTTCAATTTGAGCAATTTTTTCTTCTTGTTCTTTTAATTTTTCTGGTCTTGTATATGTTTTCATTTTTAATTTTGATGATGCTTCATCAATTAAGTCAATTGCTTTATCTGGTAAAAATCTATCATTTATATATCTAACAGATAGTTCTACTGCTGAAATTATTGCTTCATCAGTTATTTTCACATTATGATGTGCTTCATATTTATCACGAACCCCTCTTAGAATATTTATTGTATCTTCTGGTGTTGGTTCTAAAACATTAACAGGACTAAATCTTCTTTCAAGTGCAGCATCTTTTTCAATATATTTCCTATATTCAGTAATTGTTGTTGCGCCAATTAATTGTATTTCTCCTCTTGCTAATAATGGCTTTAGTATATTTGCAGCATCAATTGCACCTTCTGCAGCCCCTGCACCAACTATTGTGTGAATTTCATCTATAAATAGCACAACATCTCCAGCTTTTTTTACTTCATTTAAACATTTTTTTATTCTTTCTTCAAAATCTCCTCTATATTTTGCACCTGCAATCATACTTGTAACATCTAATGTAACTATTCTTTTATTTCTTAATAATTCTGGAACATCACTTAATACAATTTTTTCTGCTAAACCTTCAATTACAGCTGTTTTTCCAACACCTGGCTCGCCTATTAAGCATGGATTATTTTTTGTTCTTCTTGATAAAATTTGAACAACTCTTTCTATTTCATCTTTTCTCCCAATTACTGGATCTAATTTTCCTTCTCGTGCTTGTTTTGTTAAATCTGCTCCAAATTGATTTAAAGTTGGTGTTGAATTATAGCTTCCAACATATTTACTATCTAATACATCATTTTGAGTAAAATCTTCTTCATTAATTACTTTTGCAATTTCATTATATAGTTTTTGCGGACTAACATCTAAATCTAGCAAAATTCTAACCGCAACACTATCTGCCTCTTGCATTATTCCAACTAATAGTTGCTCTGTTCCTATAAATTCGCTTCCTATTTTTTTTGCTTCTTTATACGCATTCTCAATTACTTTTTTTGTTCTTGGAGTAAAACCTGCAGTTTCAAATATATCTATATCATTTTCTATGATTCCTATTAATTCTTCTATTTCTTCTATTATTTTATCTGGAGTAACATTCTGCAATTCTAGAACTTTACTTGCAACGCCATTGCCTTCAAGTGATAAGCCATAAAGTAAATGCTCTGTTCCTATATAACTATGGCCTAATGATGTAGCTGTGTCATTTGCAATTTGTAAAGCTTTTTCAGCTCTATTTGTAAACTTATATTGCATATATAATCTCCTTTCAATTTATGCCACTGGGGACGGGGCAATTTGGCATTTTTTTACCACCCAGCGTCTTATAATTTAACATTTAGGTAAGATATATAATAACACAAAAGTGCCTATAATTCAATATTTTTTCTTTTAGAATAGTCAAAATTAATAATTATACCATTTGCCCACAAACTATTTTTTCTTTTTGTGTTTACCTTTTGTCATCTTATCTAAATTATCAGCTCTTTCCTTTTGCCCATCTAAAGTTAGCCAAGCAAAATAAGATGACACAAACTCACCATACTTTGTTGCATCTTCAATTTCATCTTCATCTTTTTTCATAAAATACTCACCCCGTCAAAATTTTTTTAATAATTAAACACTTTTTTAATCAATCCAACTTATTTAATCATCTGAATAGATTATTAACTGTAATTTTTTTCTTATACATATTTTGAATTATTTTTTTATATTGGTTACATTAAATACTGTAATGATTTTCTTGAATAAAGACATCATTTAAATGATGCAATTAAAATAATTTTTTTGAAATTTTCTTTTTAATTATATGATTTTAAACTTCATAAAATTTCCAGTTTAAAAAAATTATAATTGCACATCATAATATTGAAAAAGCGAGATAAGTTTTTTCAGAATACTAAATGTACAATTATAGGAGGTGAATATTATGTCAAACTATAACAATTCAAATAAAAAAGTTGTTCCAGCAGCTGCTGAAGCTTTAAATAAATTCAAATATGAAGTAGCTAGTGATGTAGCGGTAAAAAAATTATTTAAAAATAATTTTAAACCATACATCACTAGCTACTTTATTTTTTTATTAACTTGCTTTTTTATTATTTCTTTTATTAACAGTTTTGCACTCTGGTAATTTTGTTTCTTTGCCGATATTATTTAACTCTTTAAACTTGAAATAAATTGTAATTTCATTTTCTTCAGAAATAGTAATTTTTTCAATCATTTGATTAAGAACTTCTTTTGTTGGTTTTTCCATTGAAACAAATTGAGTAGCTAACTTTTTTATTTTATTTCTATTATCTTTTTTAGAATTTTTTTCACTTACTAAAATAGTATATTTTTCCTTTTCTTTTAAAAGTTTTTTCTTATCTTCTTCAAATGATTTTGAAAGTTCAACATAGTTTTCTTCAGTTATTACTTGTTTTACTTTATCTATATACAAATTTTTTATACAAGAATTAATTTCTTCTATTTTATTATCTATTTCCAATAATTTGTTATTATAATTATTTATCGACTCTCTATCATCTTTTTCTCTTTCAGCTAATTCTATAAGTTCTTCCTCTAAATCCTTATTTACATATAAACAACAAACCTTTTTTATATGTTCAATTAGCAGTTTTTCTAATAGTGGAATACTATTTGAATGCCTAGTACATTTGTTATATAGCTGTGAATAAGTATAGCACACTGTTGTATATCTATATTCTCCATATTTCTTTAAAGCATAATTGGAATATGTTAAATATAATTTTGCTCCACACTCTTCACAAAACAAGAGCCCTTTAAACAAATAATCGTGTTTAGTTCCTTTTTTAAACGAGCTATTGTTTTTCAAAAGATTTTGAACTTCTTCAAACTTTTCCTTACTTATTATAGGCTCGTGTGTATTTTCACAAATTACTCTTTTTTCTTTTGGAACAGCAACTCTGACTTTAGATTTATAATTTATTTTTTCCCTCTTAAATTGTTCCAAGCAACCAGTATAAACTATATTTCTTAATATTCTACTTATAGTCCCTTGCTTCCAACAATAATATAATTCACTTTTACTATTGGCTCTAATGGACCTTGCTATTCCTGGAACTGGTATCTCCTCTTTGGTAAGAATTTGTGCAATCTTTGTTAAGCCATTTCCTTGTAAATATAAATCAAAAATATGTCTTACAACATTAGCCTCTTCTTCATTAATAACTAATTGATATTTATTGTTTTCACTTTTTTTGTATCCATATGGTGGTGTTGTTCCTAAAAAATTTCCTGCCTTTTTTCTTTCTCTTAAAGCACTTTTTACTTTAGAAGATATATCTTTTACATACATATCATTTATTACAGATTTAAATGGTGCTATATCATTCATTCCAGCATCTTGCAAAGTATCTATATTATCTAATAAAGCAATATATCTTACTCTTTTTTCTGGAAAATATCTTTGAAGATAATACCCTGTATCAATATAATCTCTTCCAAGTCTTGATAAATCTTTAGTAATAACTGTATCAATTTTTCCCTTTTCTATATCTTCTATCATTTCTTTAAAAGCTGGTCTATTAAAGTTTGTACCTGTATATCCGTCATCAACATATTCTTTTACTAATATAAAATTTTCATTTGCTTGTATAAATCTTGTTAATATTTGTCTTTGATTTGTTACACTTGAACTTTCGTCTTTATCTCCATCCTCTCTTGATAATCTTATATAAATAGCAACTTTAAATATTCTGTTTAGAAAATCTGTTACTATTTGATTACTTAGCGGTACTAAATCAAACAATTTCTAATTCCCCCCTCTAAAGCAATCACCCTATAATCATTATACAATATTTTTTCATTAATTCCAAACTTTTTGTAAACAATTATAAAATGAGCTAAACTTTTAAATTTTTTATCTGCATTAAAAAACACTCTTTTAAAATTTCATTTATATCTATATTTGAATTCTCATTAAAAACATATTTAACCTTATATTTATTTTTCTCATTTTCATCTATTCTTTCTTTTTTCTTGTTCATTCTTCAGCCTCCAATCTATCGAAATTTATTACATAAATATTATTTTCATTAATATTATTTTTATTCATTTCTAAACTTTTCGATAAAGTGTACTGATTACAAGTGAAATTGGTATTTTTCACATAGGAATTGCACCTCTCTGTCTATTCGCAAAGCGACCCCTTTTCAACTAGGTCGAAGTATCATTATCCCTAATATATTTCATCGCCAGTTCAAATCTACCATAATTTGATTTTTCCCTCGTTTTAGTCGCTATTTACTTTTCAAGTAACATTCGCCATCTTGGAGCTCTCTATATTAGTTAAAGTCTTGTAATCAATATATTCAGTTGTCAATGTGCAAAGAGGTTTTTGAAATCCTCTTTACACTAACTGGCGATGAAAATGAGCTACCTTGATAAAAAAAGTTATATTTTTTTGAATTTTTTAATTTTCAAGATGAGTTTATCAACTATATAATCCTTAGAATCTTGATTAAACTTACCATCTATCTTGCATTCTTGATTTATTACACTTTCAAATTCCAAGATTAACTTAAAAGTCGCCTCCAAGTTTCCATCTACTGCTTTTCTAACATTCATTACTAGCTCTTTATTATTCATAATCTTCTTCCTCCATATATTTTTTTAATTTCTTCCTTGTTCTGCTTTTTAGTGAATACACACTTTCAATATCAATATTAAGAACTTCACTTATTTCCGTTAAAGATAGTTTTGATTTTAATAATTTAACTAGCTTTTGTTCAGTCTTACTTAATTTCTTAAATCCTCTCTCAAATCTTTCTTCAATTGTTCTTTCGTATAAACAAAGAGATGAGCCATCATCAATGAAACTTGATAATGACACATCTCTAGATATAACATCGCTGAAAGAACTCTCCCTTTCTTGAGATCTTTTAACCTTTCTTACATAGTCAATTGCAGAATGTTTAATAAGTTTAATCATATATGCAGTAAATGCCCTTGCAATTTCTTTATCTGAATATTCTTTGTAATCCATACAAACTCCTCCAATCAATCTTTTTGAATAAAGTCCAAATTGATTAGAGGTAATATTGAATTACATCTTTCTTCTTATTTAATTATTATAGTTACTACATAAACATCCCCCATTTATAAAAATTAAAAAGCCCATAAATTGTTAAGTAATACATAGTTATCTTTAGTGCATTAAAATTCTACATTTGTATATTACCTCTAATTTATGGACTTTGTCCTGTATGCATAGTAGTACATTTTTTTCTACTCATGTTGTAAAGTAGCAAAAATAGGTAAAAAGTAGCAAAAAGTAGCAATTTTTTTGTTTTTATGTCGAGCAATTATTGTAAATAATTTTGCTTCATGATATAATCCTAACAGTTAGAAATCAATCGTAGAGCTCACTTCAAACACTTTATTATTTTTACGGAGGTATATGCAATGATTAATCTTATGATTGCAGAGGACGATATAAATATCGGTTCAACTTATGTTCAATTTCTAACCAAAGACAAGGAGATTAAAATTGTCTCATTTACTACAGATGGCGAAAGAGCTTTAAAGGAATATTTAGAAAAAAAACCAGACATTCTACTTTTAGATTTAGATATGCCTAAGATGAATGGTTTAGAGATTATTGAATACTTAAGTAAAATTCCAGAAGAGCGAAATAAATGTAACATTATTGTCATAACTGGAGATAGACTAAAAATTGGAAAAATTAGAAAAGCATCTAAAGTATATAAAATAATTGAAAAGCCTATTGAGTATGAAAATTTAGTAGAGTTTATTAAACAAGTTCCTCTATCTAAAAACAATGACTTCGAAAAAAAGAAAAAAGATATGTTTATTGCACTAAAATTAAAACCCTCTTCAAAGGGAACCAAGTGTCTCTCAGAAGCAATTGATATTACCTATAACGATCCTACATTGGAGGACAATCTAAACCATTTATACAAAGTTGTTTCTATAAGAAGAAAAATTACTTTTAGTAAGGCTAAATGGAGAATTATTAATTCTATTAAAAGAATAAATGAAGTTGCTCCTGAAGATATTTTAAAAAAATTTTTTTATGTTTATGATAAAAATGATGAAGTTACTCCAAAGAATTTCTTTTCTTATGTAAGAGATTATCTTGAAAAAAATGTATAATAAAAGAGCTTATTATAGATATTATATTTATAATAAGCTCTTATTTATTTCTATTAACAATAATATTTTTTTAATTTTTGAGCTTGTCTCTTAGTTAATTTATTGTTTAGAAATGCAATATTAATCATTAAGTGTAAATTGCATTTTTCCATTTTATTTTTTGTAAATACAATTTCCTCTAGAACATAGTTAGGAATAGTAAATTCAAATTTCTTTTGAATTTCTTCGCATTGCTCAATAATATGTCTCATTTTTATAAGTAATTCTTGTAATTCTTCTGTAGAATAGCTTTCGCCGTACATCATAGGCATTACCTTCTTCTCTACATTAAATATATAATTCTTATTTTTATAATTTTACATATATTTAATACAAAACTATATTTTTCCAAATACAGTTTCATTAAATTTTGTTAATTTTTTATTAAAATCTTAAATAGAATGTTGCATCTAACTTTATTATTATACTTTTTATTAATATTATACAAAAATTATAAATATTTTATTTTTTTACAATATAATAAAAAAAAGTTTATAATAGTTATATATAAATACAATTATTATAAACTTCTTTTGTATCAATTATTATAATTAATATCTTCTGTATCTGAAAACAATCTTATATAGCCATACAAAGAAATATATACATAATCGAAGATTTAATTTGTTGAAATATATACATCCATATCTACCGAAAAATTCTGTGGTAATGGATCTTCCCATTCTTGTTGCATAATCTCGTAGCTTATTTTATAATCTACTCCACTATCAACATTTGTAAAATTATTCAATTGTAGCTCTATCTCATCATCTTCAATTGTGGTATATATATATTGATTATTTCCTAATGCGTAATCATATCCAAATTCAAATATTGCAGTTACTAATCTATATTGTCGTTCTAAAGTAGCATTTTTCTTTATATTGATTATTAGTTTTATTTTGTCAGAATTTAAAGTAAAAAACTTACCAAAATCATTCCCATTAAAATTCTTTATAGTTCCTAAATAATATTTATTTACATTATTTGGAATAGTTGCGTGTCCTGCAAAAATTGGGGTATCTAATGATTCAACAGCTGAGAATCTTCCCGAATACGCAACCTTGTCCAAATCCCACGCTCCACTTTGAGTAACAACCTGTATTTCAGCAAACTGATCAAAATTCCAATTCATTGGCATACTGAATCCCATATTTCCAGAATACCCCGTGGACATATCACTTACAAAGCATGTTGTTGCATACCCTGCATTCATGACCCTTGAACACGCATTTCTAGTTCCATAAATTCCAATTTTAAACATATTATTTAATTCTGTCATTTTATTTTTTATACTTGAAAAATATGGTAATATATAATTTGTTATTTGAGCATCAGTCACGTCCATATCTACTGCAAAATAAATAACATTATTATTAGGAATGCCATGTTTCTTTGCGGCATGTACAGCGCTTAATGCATCTGTTGTTCCACGTGCTGAACTAAAATAATCTATATTAGTACCAGACTCTTGAAAAATAGGGAAAAACTTTAATCCAGAATTTAATATTCTCTGTGGTTCTCCTGGTCTTAGTTGTTTAAAATTTCCACCTGTCAAATATCTTCCTACAACGGTATATCCATTAGATAATAAATAATTAATTCTTTCCTGCGTCATTTCAAATCTAGTATCACACGCTGTACAACTTCTATCAGGATTTCCTTTACTTAATAATAAAGACATCCAAGTATCAACATCTACATTTCCGGTTACATTCAGCATCATTTCTGTTTGAAACTCTGAAACTTTTTGAATCAATTCAGAATCGTACACATCGCTCTCTAAATATGCGTTAAATCCATTACAATATAAAGCATATCTAACTAATAATATAAATTTTTTTATAGTATCTGCTGAATATGTAGTTCCATTATATGGTAAAATCGGCAAAAGACTTTTTGTTCCAGCGCCAAAATTTCCTGTTGCTTGACTTATGGAAAATCCCTCTAACGCCTGTAAAGCAATTATCATTGATTTATTCATTTGTCTTCCATAAACTCCGTCACATGGTTCATATTCTATATATCCAGGAAATCTTCTGTTTAATTCTTGCTGAATATATCTTATCATACCACTTCCGCCAGAAATTAATTTGTATTGATTCATAGATAATAATGCCTTCATAACACTTACCGTTACCTCAGAACCTGGATTTACCATACCAGCATCTGTTTTCATACTTCTTATTGCATCACCCGTTCCTCCATAAAAGTGGCGAGTAATAGATGATGCACCTACACTATATCCCTTACACCATAATGCCCCCTGTATAATTGCATAAATATTATCTTGATACGGATCTCCTTGTGTTTGTTGTAACACTCCATTTGGAAACCTCTCAATAAATCTTGCAGTTGTGGTTGGACCAAAATTATCTGATGTATTAGTTATACCTAATTCGATTTGTAAAGCCCTCCTTAAAGCATAAATTGTAGTCCATCCAGTATTCCCATTTTCTGGAATAATATTATAACCGCTGTTGTTTCCATAAGTTTGATTTAGCCATATTTGAGTTGCCTCTACCATTGGATCACTCATAAAAATTCCTCCTTTCGTTTTTTCTTATTTTGTCATTTCTTTTTGTTGTTATATTATAATTATATTCAACTTTTTTTAGTTTTGTCGAAAAGTGTAAAAAAATGTAAATTTAACATTAAATTATTTTACTCTTTTAATAAATACCATATATCTTTTAAGATAAAACTTTATTTACAATTGTCATTATAACTGTTTTGGGAGTAGGTTTTCTATCATAACCATATCCAAAGTAATCTATCATGTAATCCATTTCACATTCATTATACATATTGTTGGTAGCCTTAACTATATTATTTTTTATATTTCCAACAGATTTTCCAAATCTATGTGCAATTAAAGGATATACGTTTTTTTCTAGATTATTAATAAGCATTTCTGAATTTTTGTTATTGCTAATTATAAACATTATAGTTTCCATTATATACTTCGTCCCATTATGCTTTATATTGTATTTTAGTTTTAATAATTCATCCAATACCTTATCTTTATAATTATTACTTCTTTTTTGTTTTTCTAAATTGTTTATATTTTTATTAATAATTGATAAAGCATTTTCAAACCCTAAATCTTTATAAACTACATCTAATACGTTATATTTAGATTTAACCTTATTTATTAGTTTATCATCTCCAGAAACAATAATTACTTCTGGTTTATGTTTATAACATCTTAATGTTTCCAGTTTCTTTAACACTTCTTCACCATTTTCATATGGCATTATTAAATCAAGCAAAATCAAATCAATTTTGCAATCTTTTATTGATTTCAAAGTTTCTTGTACACTACTCGTTATTTTTACTAATCTTATTTTTTCATTTCTATAAAGAATAAGATTTGATAGATTCTTTATATATTCAATATTATCATCTGCAATTAATAAATTAAGCATTTCTCCTCCTTTCTATCTCTCAAACAGCTACAATTGATAAAATCCTACGTGTTTATCCCTTTGATTTATATTTTTCCATAACACAATCTCTATATAATACAAAAAGAAGATATTCTTAGTGTAGAATATCCTCATGTAAAATAATAGTATCTATGCTTGATTAAGATTTTCTTGTCCTAAGATTTTTTCGAAAAGTTACATATTCTTTTTTATAATAGTAAATAAATTACTAATTTTAATTAACCTTTTATGATATGCTCGCGCTCTATTCATTACCATATTTTAACTTTGGCTTATTCTTAATTCTAATTATCTGAAGTCACATAAATTATCTTATTCTTCTTTTAATTTTTCAATTAAATTGTATGCTTATTTTTAGCATCAAACAGTTTTGAATTCTATTTCATCTTTTAGAGTAATTTACTCAAGTTAAAATTCATGTCTCTACTAACTTTACCTACAAGCAAAGAATAGTATTTTGTTTAACTTAATAAAAGGGGTGCTCAATGAACACCCCTTTTTTGGAAATAATAGTATGCGTGCCTATACTAATTAAGTCAAATGATTAATAATAGTCGAACCATGCATGAACATCAACCGTTCTGGGTTCATATATGGTATTAGAATTCATGGCATTATAATGTAATCTGCAGTCCGAGTACTGAGATATTGTGAAATAGTTGCTCACAAAAAAGTAGTAGCCGTCTGCATCGGGTGAGGTAGTATATGTGGTGCAATACAATTGTCCTCTATCCACATGCGGATACTGCTGTAAAATCACAGGCATCTCTACACTCGGTCCAGAACTTGTTGGCTTAAACGCAATACACATACGTACATGAGTTGCAGTTCCTCCTCCAACAGTTCTCCATGCACCATAGTTTTCTCCAGTAAACTGCACATGACCCAGATACATGCTAGTTGCATTAACTGAGGCAGGTGAGCCTACCAAAGAATCCTTGATTGCTTCAAGTTTCTTCACTGTTTCCATCGATGTCATATCAGCATCTGTCTGTACACTTTCTGTATGTACGTCATCTGTCGTTGCAGCATATGCACTTCCGCTTACGGCAAGTGAAGCAATAACAAGGCTTGAAATACATGCAACGCATTTCCGCACTAAGCTGTTTACATTTTTTTTCATAAAAAGTCCTCCTTTTTAATTGCACGCATACCATATTCCCTTTTATCTAAAACCTGAGTTAACAGGAAATAGAATATAAATTATTTTTTATAAGAATACTATACAATACAGTGAAAATCAATATATATTTTTTACACTTTTTTACACTTTAATGCTTTATAACCTCAATTATGCTAATAATCCTCAATTTTTTTATATTTTCAACAAAATTTTGCATCTTAACAGACATTTTACTTACTTACATATATTTAACTATATCTTTGGGAAGACATTTTATTTTGGAAATTATTAAAAATTTTGAACAGAACATTATCAAAAAATTCAAACTATATTAAATACTATTAGTTCTAATTATTTTGAAAAAATTTATATACTTAGTTAAAGGATAGGATTTCTCCTATCCCTAACAAAAAATAATTAATCTATAATATGAATTCATATTTTCATACAATTATTATATTAAAAAAAGATAAAAGTCAACACTAAAAGCCAGTTTTGGGCAATTTTTCGTTAATTTTTATGTCTTTGTAATAAGTAATTGTAGTCCAATCATCTTTATCTTCAACATATTTATCTTCATAATTGCCACTAACCATTGTATGATTTGTAAATACAAAACCATTTCCTAAATTATCTTTCATATCGCAATATAATCTAGGTTTTTCAATTTCTCTAAATCCAGATTTAACAGTACCAAATCTAAATTCAAAATCTGTTACAAATTCTCCCTCTCTAAATTCAATATCTGTAAACTTAACTTCGTTATTTATTGTTGAATTTAAGCCATCTACTAACATTACATAGTCGTCATTTAAGTTTGTTTTATACCATACTGAATATTCTAATTCCTCATTCCAAGTTCCTGTATAAATTTTGTTAGCAGTTAAGGCGTTTGTTGGTAGTGTATCTTTCCAAGTAAAGTTATCTAAAGAAACATTTGATTTATTGATTATATCTGAAAAATCATAATAAATTGTATCTTTGCTTTGTGTTTCTTTAAATCCAGTTTTCTTTACACTAACATCAATATCAACACTTTCTTCTTTTACAACTATATTCACAATTTGTAAATTTTCTTTAATTTCAGCTTTAAATTCTTCAGTATTTACTAAATAGAATTTAGATCCAGATTCTATTTCTTTAACAGAATATTCGCCTTTAACAAGTAGTTTTGAAATAGCTTTTCCATCTTTATTTGTAATTAAAGTATCTACTAAATTTCCTTTAGCATCATATATTTCAAATTTTGCTCCTTCAAGTTTTGTTCCTGCTTTATCTCCTGTTAATTTATTATCATTTGCACTTGTTTTATTTATTTGTATTTTTCCTTTGATTTTTTCGTTTTCAAATTTAATTGTTGTAATTTCATTTTCCTTTAATTCAATAGTTTGTGGTGTATCACTTAACACATAATCTTTTTGAGTTTCAACCTCTTTTAATGTTAATTTTTCAAAATCTCTGACTGAATATTTATGTGTTGTCGCCTCTCCGTTTTTGTCTGTTGTAATGCTTTCTAATATAGTACCATTGCTGTCTATAACATTAAATGTAACTCCTGCTAGTTTTACCTCATTGTTATCTTTGTCAACTTTAATTACTTTAATTTGACCTTTTTTCTTTTCGTTAGTAAATGTTAAATTCTTAATTTCATTTTCTTTTAATGTAACTGTTTCAACTTTATCTGATAATACATATTCTTTCCTTGTACTTGTTTCTTTAACTTTATATGTATCATTTATTGGTAATTTTTTTGTTGTTGCCTCTCCATTTGAATTTGTTACAATTGTATCAACAACATTTCCTTTAGAGTTTGTAACTTGAAATGTAACTCCCTCTAGCTTAACTTCATTGTTATCTTGGTCAACTTTAATAACCTTAATTTTTCCTTTCATTTTCTCATTTTCAACTTCTACTGTTTTACTTTCTCCAACATTAAGTTCTACTGCTATTTTATCTACTTTTAATTTATAGCTTTCTTTTGTTTTTGTTTCTGTTAATATAATTGTTCCATTCATTAGATTTTTAATTTCAATTACTCCATTTGCATCTGTTGTAAAATCTCCAATGTTTTGACCGTTTTCATATTTTGCATTGAATGTTACACCAGATAGTTTTTCTTTTGTATCTTTATCTACTTTAACTATTGTTATTTTTGCAGTATTAGGTGTAATGCTTGTTGCTACTGTTTTACTTATATCTTGATATGGATCAGGGTATAGTGCATAATTTTGGAATCCACTAGGTCCTTCTCCATAGTAAATGCTATAAGTTTCACAATGTGCTAAAACCAATACTTCTCCATCAATTTTTCCTGTAATTGATGATTTTGGCATTACTACTTTGAAATTCTCTCCGTTGTTAAAAAATGTTTTTGCATTTCCATTAATATCAGCTGTAAATGAACCACTTGGAAATCCTGTTAAATCTCTTATTGAATAACTTGCCATTGATGTTGTTGATGATACTGAATATGTTTGTGTAATATTATCTCCCTCATCTTTGAAATCTCCAACTTTTGAGATATTTAAAATTGTGTTATCTGTTGGTGTTTCATTACTTGTTCTTGCATAATTTACTAAATTATAAATTGCATCTACAACTTTATTTCCACGACGAGTTATATCTGCTAGTCTTAAACCTGCAACTGGATCTTGACCACCTCTATAATAAGTTTTTATTTGATTAGTAGGGCGATTTAATAATACACATTGAATTGCAAGTTTAGTTGCTAAATATGCATCTTGTTCATTTTCTACTCCCATTTGAGCAGGTGTTGCATAAGGGTATCCGTGCCTCATTACTCTCCACAATTCATTATTTTGTAATGTTTGAGTAATGTTTACATTATATCCATCAACACTTCCATTAGTCCATTCAATTCCGTGGGGTATTAGGTGTTACACAGTATGCAACTCTTTCAGTTCCATCTGTATCTGTGTATGTAACAATGTTATATGAAATATAAACCCAATATCCTCCTGCATCATATTGCACTGTATAATCTCCTAAATTTCCTCTTTTTAAATATGGATTATCTCCCTCTGATACTGCGAATACTTGAATTAATTGTGTTGGTAACAACATTAAAACTATAATTGTTGCTACCAAAGATTTTTTTATTTTTTCGACCATAATTTTACCTCCTAAAAAAAAGCACCTTATAAAAGGCACTTTCAATATTTTTATTTAATTTTTAATAGACAAAGCATTGTGTTTCAACATACTTTCCGTTGTAATAATAATCTTGTGCATATATCCTATATTCTCCTGTTCTATTTAAACAGCTATTCATATTAAATTCTGAATATGTAAAAGGATGTGTTATTTTTACAACCTCTGGATCAACAACAAAACTATATCCATATTTTTTCATTCTCTCTGTTTCGTGTGTACTTATATAATTCTTAATCTTTTGTATCATTTCATCATTTCTTCTTACCTCTCTAACAGGTTGTTGCACCACCTCCTGCTTGGTTTCATTTTTTTCTTCTTGTTTTTCCTGTGGCTGTTGCACTGCATTTTGCTTTTCTTCTTTTGGTTGATTATTTGTATTTATATTTTGAGTATTGTTATTTTCATTTACATTAACTTTTGGTTCTTCTTTGATGCTTTCTTTTATTGCATTACTTTGAGTTTTTGTTTCAACTGGTTTGTTAGTATTAGATACAGGCTTTTGTTGTTCTAGTTTGTTTGAATTAGTTTCAACATTAGAATTATTATTTTCTTGTTTATTTGACTCTAATTCAGAAATAGAATTATCTTTATTATCTGCAACTTCAACATTGCTTTGAATAACATTTTCTTGTCTTGCATTTTCTGCTTTTACCATAAGTAAATCGATACCTCGTAATCCTGTTGCTAGAATAATCAATCCAGCCATTGTTTTTGTGAATATTACTATAATTTTAAACATATACATCACTCCCCTTATAATAATTATACAATCACAATTATTATAAAGTCTAACCAAATTGAAAAAAATTTTTAAATATTATTTTCCATATTTTCTTCTGACTCGATTGCTTGAACACATAACCTTTTATTAGGTTTTCCATTTACACAAGTAATTAATGTTATTCTATTATCTTCAGTTTCTCCTAGATAAGACCAATCATCTTCAGCAATTACTTTTATTGTTTTTACCAAATATCTTTTTACACCAAACCTAGTTTGATAATATATTTCATTTCCAACTTTTAATTTATTTAAGTCTTTGAAATAATCTCCATCTCCTCCATTATGAGAGGCTAGTCCAACATTTCCATTATAAATACTTGTATTTGTGAAATGACCTATTGCTGTTGCAAGTGTTGATAATTCTGTACTTTCTTTTACTGGTGCATTTTCTAATAATATATCTGGAATTGTTAATACTCCAATTTCATCATCATTTAATATTATTATCTGTTCTACAACATCTTCCTCACTTAATTTTGTATTATCTCCAACTTGTATATTTTCCACAATAACTTTTTTGGCATTCACAACTTCTGTTTTCTTTGCAATAAATATTGAAGCAACAATTGTTATTACTATAAGTGGTATTGTTATTAAAAAAATTTTTAATCCTTTATTCATAATCAATCCCCCCTATATCACAATATCTATTCTATATGGTGTAATATTGTTTTTCTTGTTTATTAACTGTTTTGAGCATCTTCCATTTCTTTGGATTTTTAAAATCTTACCATCTAATTTATCAACTATTTTATTATCTAAAACTATTCTGTATCTATTAGTTTTAGCTTTATAATGATATCTGTCTAAATTTATTGTTTGATTACTTAATGATATTTTTCCTAACTCTTTCCAATCTTTATTTTCATAATTATAGATTGTTACATTTTTCTTTTTTAAGAATAGTAAAACTAATATTATACCAGTAGTTCCAACTGCACCCACTGCTGTATAATCTTTTTTATCACTTTTTTCTTCTTGTGGCTCATCTTCAATTATTGGCTTATATGTAACAACATAATTATAATTTTCTTTTATTGTTTTCTCTGCAATTCCTTTATATTGTGCAGTTATATTATATGTTATAGGATTTTGTATTTTTTGTGTTGTTGCATACTTACAGATAGCTTTGTATTTACTTGGAACATCATTATCTCCAATTTTTATATTTTCAACTACTTCCCAATTTGTTGTTATCAAATCAAATGTTTCTCCATTATTCTCAATTTGTTTTGGTATATTATCTAAATCATTTTTATCTATATTTTCATATGTTTTTGTTTCTTCTAATAGCACATCTTTGTAGCCATTAAAATGATTTTCTACTTTAATTGAATTAACATCTATTTTATATTTTCCTATATAACCATTCTCGTTGTATTCTATCTCTGTTGGAAAATAATTTAATATATCATCTAACTTATTGCTATTCAGTTCAGCATTTCTAGTAGTGGATATATCAATTTGTTTTGTTGAATCTCCACCTGTTTTAGCTTTACTTAATATTTGATATTCGATATTATTAACTTTAAAATTTGTATCTAAATTAGATAAAAAATTATCTTCTTCTTCAGCTGAAATAGAATATGTTTTTTTAATATACTCTGTGCCATTTTCTTTATAATTTTCAACATTAGTTAAAACACTTGCAAAACACGACATTGGAAGTAATGTTATCAATGATAATGATATAATTCCTATCTTTTTCAATTTATCTTGCATTTTAAATTCCCCCCTTAATAATATAATTAAATAAATAAGTAGCCCCTAAAGAACATAGAGCTACTATACATATATAAAATATTGTTTTTATTATTTTTGATATAACATCACTACTAAATGAAAGAATAGTTTTTAATATGCTATTTTTTTCTGTATTATATTTATCTTTTAACTTACTTTGCTTTTTATATTTTTTATATAAATTTCTTTTCATAATTATTTATTTCTCCTAAAAAAGCTTAATATTCCTTTATTCTCTACTGCAATTAAATTATTGTTTTTTTCTTCGACCTCATCTTTAAATATTTCTTGGAATATTTCTGAATTTTTTATTTCAAATGGATTAGGAGCATATTCGCTAAAGTAAGTTTTTTTCTTGAATTTTCCCATATTTGATGTAACAGTATTTTTATCTTCAGCAGGACAATGCGAAATTATATAATAAACATCTTCTAAATCTTTTAATTCTGTAAATGTAAGAAATATATTTCTTATTTCCCATAACTTACTGCCACCAACAATTATTCTTTTGTCATTATTTATAAACATTTCTAAATTGCTTTTATTTAATATTCCATAATCATATATATAAACATCATAACCATAAGCCATTGCTGTTATTTTTTCATTTTTGTCATATATATCAATATCTTTATACTGAAACATTCCATTGGTTAGAGTTTTTCCTAAATTATCTTGTAATTCTTTTATATCTTCTGAACTATTAGCAGATATATAACAAGCCTTTAATCCTCTATCATTAAAAAATTTGCATAATAAAAGAGCCTGTGTTGTAGCTCCTATATGTTCTTGTGTTCCTGCAATTGCAACTGTTAGTAATTGTTTTAATTTTTTATATTCTTTTTTTATAATAACTTTATTATTTCTTTTTGTAGTATTTTCCTCTACCCTAAATCGTATTGCATCTTTATAGGTATTTCCCTCATCTGACAAGCATTTTTCAAATTCTTCATCTTGCTTTTGATAACTATCTCCAATAATAAAATTATATATTCCCTCTTTAAATAATCTTGATAAAATATTGTCTCCTTGTTTATATCCTGTGGCTAATATTATAATTCTTATATTGTGCATTGATTTTATTGCAACTACCGACTTAATAATTATTTCTTCTTTTTCTTTCAAATCTGTAATATCTAAAATAAGATATTTAAAATTATCAAGGTTTTGTAATTCTCTTATGGCAAATTCTTGCAGATTTTTAATTCCAGTATAAACTTCAATTTCATCATAATTGTTTTTGGCACATAATTCTCTAATTAACTTTTCATTTGAATTTGTTATTGCTAAAATCAAGTTACATCACTCCATTCATTTTTATTTCAAAAATAATAGTGGAAGACACTTTTTTATGACTTCCACTATACCTATTATACTATCTATTTTACAATATTCTAGTCCATCTTTTTTTGTCCTACTTTTTTTGTTAGCATTTTTTTGTCCTACAATTTCTACATTTCAAATTCATCTTCTTGTTCTAATATTTCTTCATACCTTTTATTAATATCTTCAACATTACTTGCAACTATTTCCACTCCATTTCTAGCTGATGTATCAACTATAATATTAGTTCCATCTTCTAACTCTATTGTTGTTGCATATTTTCCATCACTTACATCTTCTGTTACAATGCTATTATATGAAATATTTAATCTATCTAAAATATTTTTATATACATCTGAAATAGTAGGCATATTATGGCTATCCTCATCTGAGCCATATTCCATTAAATCCTCAATATCATATTCTTTAAAATATTCTTTTACAACTTCTTCTATTGGCTTATTCAATTATTCTTCACCTCCTGCAAACAAGTATAATGCAGGGTCAACAAAATCTCCTCCACTGCTTTTCCTTATTTCAAAATGCAAATGACTACCTGTTGATGACCCTGGATTTTTATCTCGAAGTGGATCTCCACCCTGTGAGCCTATAATTGTTCCTTGTATTACTTCTTGACCTTGTGTAACATATATTTCAGCTAAATGTGCATATAAAGTATATATAGTTCCATCTCCATAGGGGTGTTCTATTTTTACACAATTTCCATAGCTTCCAGATACACCTGCAAAAACAACTTTTCCATCTAAAACACTCATTACTGGCGAGTGCCATTTACTTGCTAAATCTATACCAGAATGATAATTCATTTGACCAGTTATTGGGTGTTTTCTCATTCCAAAAGCACAAGTTATTATTGGCTTAATTACTGGCATTGGTAATTTTCCATTAAAATTTAATTCTCCAATATTTAATTCATAACCATACTCTGTTTTTACTTTGTATAAAGTTGTATAAATATGGCTTGAATGAAATTCCTCCTCTGTTTTAAATCCAAAGAACTCTTGTATATCTTCCCAAGCAGATGTGACTAACAACATAGGCGTTGCAATTAAAAGTATAAAAATTATAACTCCAATTACGACACCTATAACCATTTTTTGTCTTTTTTCTTCATCAGTAATTCTTGAAATTACAGCTTGTGCTATTAACTTCGCAGTATATGGATCAACTGCCATTATCGACCACCACCTTTGCCAAAGAAACTAAATTCATAAGGGAATATATCAAATTTTGCTAGTACACGGTATGCACCTATTATAAATATTCCATAACCTCTTTTCTTTGAATATAGAAAATCACTTTGATATTCACTTAACTTGAATAGTTCTTTTGTTTCCTCCAAGTTTTTTCCATCTGTTCCCATTAAAATTTTATATGTTGCCATATCTAAAATTGCTTGACCATATAGCTTTACTGAACTATCAAGAAAATCTACAATACTGTGGCTTATAACACATAAACTTCCCTCATATTTACGGCATCTTTTAGCTATATTTCTTAAAAACACCAAACTCTGTGGTACTTGAGGGTCAATCAATAAATATGCCTCATCACACACTAACATAGTTCTTTCTGTTTTATCTTTACTCATCAATTCCCAACAATAAGTTAGTATATTAAAATATTGAGCTTTTTTTACTCGTTCTGAAGCATCTTGTAAATTGTGTGTGTCTAAACATATAAAATTAGTTTCTGTTTTTATGCTTGTGTATCCATTAAATAATGCACTATCTGCTCCTATTGATATTGTTCTAATTAGAGATTGTAATATCTCATAATCTTCTTTTTTTCGCTTATCTTCAATGTTAGGAGCTTTCTTCTTTATTAGTTCATATAAATCATTCATAATTGGGAATTCTGTGTTTTTGAATGTTGATATATCTGTATTCCAATAAATCCCAAACTTATTGTACAATTCTTCTAATGTTTCTTCCAAAAGAGCTATTTGAATTGATGTTAATTCTGGGAATAATAATCTGAAAAATGTTCTTAATGTTTGAAAATGCAATGCCATAGCACCCATACCTTTTCCCTCATCAATATATGCTTTGTTTTCTTCATTTTCATCATCTAGAGGAACATCTTTTATTTGCAATGGATTTATTATTCCACCTGCTCCACTTCCTACATTTAACCAGTCGCCATCTAACTTTTCTGTCATTTCTTTCAGTTCTCTTTCAGGGTCTATACTTATAATTTTAGTTCCTGTCATAAACTCATTTAACATTAAATGTTTTGCAATAGTTGATTTTCCAACACCTGCTGTTCCCATTATTACATAGTTACTATTAGTTCTATCTCCACCTCTTTTCCAAGAATCTAAAACTATAATTCCACCCTCTGTATCTTTTGCAAAATAATAACCACTATTATCATTGAAGCCATTACTTGCAAATGGCAATCCTCCAACAAAACTTGATAGTGGTACATTTCTATTTGCTATTTTTCTTATTTTATCGTTTAAAATATTAAATGGAGTTATAGACTTGTAAGCATTTCTTACTAAATTAGCAAGATTTCTTACTTTCATCTGTAACCCCATTACTTTACTTTCTATTTTTTTACACCTTTTTAATAATTCTTCTTCATCTTCAGCAATCACCATTATTAAAATTGTCATATATCCAACAATTTCTCCATCTTGGTCAATTCTTTTTATTAACTCTTGACCATCTTCAATTTCTTTTTCTGTTCTTTGTCTTAATATTTCATCTTTTATATTATCAACAGTAGCCTCGTTTTGTCTTATACCTTTTGATATGTTTTGAATCAACAAAGTATTATCTGTTGGCGAGAAATTTAAAGAACAAATTGTATTCGGCATATTTGTTATTTTTGAAAGCCACCCTATATCAACAGATTGTGGATATTTAATTATTGTATAAATTTTAGCATATACATCTCCAATTCTTATTTTATTAGATTTATATTCTATACCTCCGTATTGGTGTTAAAATATTAAGCAGATTTTTATTTTCTAAAACTCCTGTAATCTCTGTTTTCTTCAATTTTTTTTGCACCTCCTATAATTTTAAATATGGTATTTTTTCATCATACTCATCTAAATCTTCTCTAAATGCGAAATTTATATTTAATGTACTATTACATAATTGTATTAACTCTTGCTCTCCAAGAATTTCCACTCTTATTCCACAATTATTAAACTTATTAACTAAATCCATTGCTCGTTTTTGCAATTCTTTTTCTGCAACATCTGAATTTTTTTCAAATATAGTAATAAAGTTTTGTCTTTCTACTATATCTCCAGTAACTGTTAATCTAACTGTTTCCTTAATGTTTTGTTTTAATAAATTCTTTTGTTTTTGTGTTTCTGTTTCACTTAATAAATCCCTTAAATTCTCAACAAGACCTGCTACATCAACAGGTCTTGAAACAGTTATAAATTTTAATTCTTTTAAATCATTTGCTAATTCATTTGTTACTTCTTTTACTTTCAAATTCAATTCTCTTCTTGAAAAAAGTTGCATATTTATTGCATATATTTTAAGAGCCATTATTATGTAGTTATCTTTAGTATAAATAAAATTATTTTTAATATCTAAAATATTTATTTCATCATTGCAACTTTTCTTTTTTTCTTTTTTCCAAAATTTAAAAAAATCCAAAAACTTCCACATCTTTAATTCCTCCATTTATCATAATATTCGTATTCATAATTTTTCTGCATTTTTAAAAAGTCAATTAAAAATTTAACTTGATTAACAACACATAAATTATTTTCATCTTTTGTTGTAGCAATTATTGTAGCTAATACACCCACCATTTCAATTATTACAGGAATTAAATAACTTTTATTTCCACAAAAATATGCAATTAACGAAATTGGTATCAAACATATAGCAACAATAATTGTAGCTATTAATTCTTTAAAGCCAAAACCTTTAAAAAATTCCACTCTTACTTTTACATTACTTGGAATATAAAGTTTTATTTTTTCTTCCTCCATTTTTACTCCTAACCTAGCCTTTAATGATAAAATTCTCCGAAATAAAATTTGACTAAATCACTTATCACAAAAATCAATTCAGATATTATAAAAAAGGCTATAATATTTATTATTTTCTTTTTATAAGCATTTATTGCCTCCTCGTCATATATCATTTTTATAAAACAAAATACAACTCTAAATGTAGTTCCAAATGGAATAGCAACAAATCTTATTAATTTGATTATTTCATTTAATGTATTCATTTTTTATTTCACCTTCTTTAATTGTTTAAGTTTTCTACTTATTTGACCAGATAATTCCATTGTTTTACTTGCAGTAACGATGACATTAGAAATGCCACCACCTCCACCACCAAGCATAAAGTCTTGTAACATTTTAGGTGTTTTTATTGCAACAACTATCATTGCTATTGCATAAATCATTTGTCCTGTTGCAATTAAAAGCAATCCAAATTTGCAACAGAGTATTTGCACAACAACTGTTAAAACACTTTTAAATAATTTACTAATATATTGTGTAAATACTCCTCCATCAGCATTTATAAGCCCAACACTTGCAAGTGGAAATCCTAATTTTAAAATAAATATTTCAGTTCCTCTTATTATGAATTGCACCCATAATACAAATATTAAAATTAGTGCAATAATCGCCATTATTGCATTATATAATCCTTGATCTGCTATACTTGCTAATCTAGTTGTAATAGTTGCTGTTGCATTGAAATTCAACGACTGCAACATACTATTAGAAAAATCCTTTGCAACTTCTACTAACCACTCATATAAAAGCATTGAACATATTAAAACTACTACTGCTCTTATAAAATAAACCACAAATGTTAATGGTGGTGTATCTGCCTCTCCCTCTGACCATAAAATATAAATGTCAAACCCTTTCTTTAAGAATTTTAAAATTATAAGTGTTAAAGCAAAAGTAAATATTAGCATTTTTAATTTATCTAAATTCATTACTTGCTCTCCGAATACGGTAGTTAGTTGATATTCTGCATCAAAACACATTCCTATTAAATCATTAAAAGCACTGTTGATAGCACCATCAACACCATCAATAATATCAACTAATAAATCTTTTAATAAATCGGTCAATTATTATTACCTAAAGTAGCCAATGATAATGTTTAATATTCCACTTGTTAATATAACCCCTATACAAGATATAATTGCAGTTTTAATTCTGCTATCCCATCTTTTAGTATCCATTTCATCACTAGCACCCTTTCTAATCCAATAATAACCTACTAAACAGGCTGTTAGTATTGGTGCTAATATCAAAAGCCAATTAGTTACATCCTTTATCAAATTTTCTGTTCCTCTTGCAAGTTGGCTTTCTCCTATGCCAGCTGCGAAACAACAATTTGTTAATAACATTCCTACTGTGAATGTCGTAATTACCATTTTTCCTATTTTTCTTCCCATACATAAATTCCTCCTACCTTTTATTAAATAAATTCCAAATTCCCCATAGTTGAATTTGTTGTAATTCTTTTTCCTTTCTTTCTTCTTCTCTTGTCTTGCGTAGTTTTGTATTATGAGATTTACTACCCATTCCATATAATTTGTTAAATTTCCATTTTGATAAATCTGGTAAATTTGACATTACTGGGTACATTCCTGTTGGAATAACCAATATGTATGGTCTTTCAATTCTCATAATTTCATCTTCAGTTAATAATGGTCTTGAAATTAAATTCATACTTTCTGAATTACTACCATTTTGATATTTTGAATAACTATTGCTCCTGCTATATGTTGATGTAGTATAAGTACCTAACTTTTTAGAGATTATACTTGCACTTTCTGTACTTGCAGTTTTTAAGTAAATCCAAATCTGACAGTTATCTCTTATATTTTCAGCAACTTCCCTACCATATTTGCTTTCTAATTGTGAGAATGATTGTAAAAATAAATTAAACCTTATTTTTCTTCCACCTGCTACTGTTAGCATATTGCTAAATGCTGGTATAGAGCTAAAGTTACCAAACTCATCAAGTATGTAATTTACTCTTTTAAATAGTTCTCCACCTCTTGAATCTGCTTTTTCAACTAATGCAACATAATTTTGATATACAAATAAACTTGCCAAACTATAATAGTTTGTCTTTTCATCTGGTAAAATAATAAATGTTGCGACTCTTTCTTTTCCTGCATCAATTAGTGAAAAATCACTTTTACAAGTCATAGAATAAATACTTTTATTGGTAAATAATTTTAATGTTGCTAGTGCTGATGTAAAAAATGAACTTCGTGTTTTCTCTGGTGCAATTCGTGCAATATTAAAAACACTTGTTGCAGGGTGTTCTTCGCTTAAACTTTCTATATATTGATTTATTGGCATTTGTTTATTTCCAACAGCCCTACACATTTCTGATATAAACATAAATACATTTGTTAAATTTTGATATTCTGGATGTTCTTTATTATCAAAAACAACACTTATAATTGCTCCTGCAATTACGCTCATTTCTCCATCTCTCCAAATTTTTTCAGAATGTGAATTTTCATCTCCTACTAAAGAGTTTGTTATATCCCAAGCATATTCTTCTGCTTTCCTATAATCTTGCCTATTTACAGCATCTATAACAGGTTGCAAAAAATTATAACTATTAGATTTCATTGGATTTTTAAAATCTAAAGTTATTACCTTATAGCCTTTGCTTTTTAAATATGGAGATGTGTATTCAAACAATTCTCCCTTAGGATCTGACAAAATCATTGACTCTCCTGCCAGTGCTAAATTACCAATAGTTTGAAGAACTACACTTCTTGTTTTTCCACTTCTGGTTGCACCTATTGTTAAAGAATGTATATCATCTTCAACATAGTAGATTTCTTCTGTATTTCTTTTTCTTTTATAGCCAACAACTAATCCACCTTTTTCATTTTTAAATTCTTTTTTGCCATTTAAAGAAATTTTGTTGCATTTGAAATTTTTTTGAAATTCTTTTTCAGTCTGCCATCTTGCAGTACCGATGTTGACCTTGACCACTTCTTTGAGGAGTTTGAATTTTATCTGTTATACTATCTAAATTACTATAAAACTTACTTTCTTTATTAACTATCAATCCTGCAATAATCAATAATTCCATAAAGCAGAAAACCAAAAAAAATAGTGGTAAATATCTTTTATCTACTACTATTTTTTGATAATCTATTAAATTTCTTGGAATATCTTGCTTTGTTAAAAAAGTATGTATAAATACTGATATTGCTGAACTTACTGGAATATTTAATATTGTTCCTATTATTCCAAATATCTTCTTATTCTTTTTCACAATTCTAAATCCTCCTCTCTATCAATTGTAAATTCTTCAGTTAATCTTTCAATTTGTTCATCTGTTAACCCTATAAAATCCATTTCTTTTCTGTTGTTTCCTGTAATTGCAAATGTACCTCTAACTGCTAATCCGTCTATATATCTATTTATTGCTAAACTATTTATAAGACCTTTTGAATTATAACAAATAAGATAATCTTCATATTCCATTATTTCAAAGTTTTCATCTTCTACAATTTTTCTTATATTTTCTAAATTGTTTCCAACTCTCTTTGTAAAAGGTTCTTCATTTGCCTTTACTACTAATACATTCATCTGTAACTCTCTGCCAATTGTAAAGCACCTCCTATCTTTCAAATTCTCCACCATAACTCATTCTTCTAGCCCATTCTTTTCTAGCATTATCTGATAATGAATTTATATATTCCTCAGAATTTGCTCGTGCTTGTTCTTGACTTTCTAATCTGCTCATTATTTCAAATAAGTTAAAAATAATAGTTTCAGCTTTTATTTCTGTATATTCTCTCATTAGTTGTATCAACTTATTCCCTAACAGGTTATACATTTTATCTATTTCGGATTTTATTATTTTTTCACATTGTTCATCTGAAAAATAATTTCCTATTTCATTTACTTTCTCTAAATAATTTTGATAACTATTTTTCATATCAAAATTACTATTTATTAAATTATCAATTAAACTATTTATTTTAATTTTCAAATCTTCGTTCATAAAAGCATAGGCTAATCTGCCGAGTTTTAGGTAGTTGCTTACTTATACTTTTAAATTCGCTTATTAATTTTTGTTTATTCGAATTTTTAATTTTTATATATGGTACTTTAGAATCACAATTTTCTATACTAATAGTTTTCATTTCTTCAATTAAATCCCTATTTTTCAAATCATTTTTTAATAATTCTCTTTCAGCATATAATTCTTGTAATTCCTCTTTATATATACCTTTTGCTAATACATCTCTAATTTTATTTTGTTGATATGTTGAAATAAAACATCTGTTAATTGTTTGCTGCCTATCCCAAAACATATAGTGTAAATGTGGGTTACCCTTTTTTAAATGCACAACTCCACAATATTCCAATCTTGAAAATGGTATGTTAACAATTTTAGCAATATCTGCAATGCTATTTTTTATCATACTCTCCCAATTCTCTCTTTTATTAAATCCTAGCCTTATTGCATCTTCTTCTTTTAGTGATACAATTCCCCTATATACATTATTTTTATTTTCTGAAATATTCTTTATATATTTAGCTACCTCTTTTTTCTGAATATTTTTTGGTATATTTTTATAATCATAATATCCAAAAATTGTACTTCCATATTCATTTGCTACTGCATTAGTTCTTGTAGCAATATAGTAAAGATGTTTAACATTTCCTACTGGTGTTTCTTTTTTATTGGGAGAATATGCTCTTAATTTTGAAATAACTTTTGTCATTTTTAATTGCTCCTATTTGTTGCATATATTATTGCTTGTGTTTCTGCATTTTCTATTATTTCATCAACATTTTCATTACTAAATTCTTTTAATAACGAACAGAGTATATATTTACTTGCCTCTGCTGATTTTATATTTTTTATAACTATTTTTATTAACCTTTCAATTGGTTGTTCACACACATTTTCCACTTGTCTTTTAATTATTTCTGAAATTCTATCAATATCGTCTGATGTTGTTTTTAATCCAACACCAACATTGATATAATCCCTTATAACTTGTGAGATTGTACTGCTATTTGATTTGCTTATCACACATAACTTGTTATATGTATCTTTATCTAATCGCAATGATATTTTTACAGTATCGCTTTGTTTCATATTTTTACTCTCCTCGCATTTTTATACCTCGTAGAGCAAGAATAGATGTCCGACAGACATCCACCAACAGCTTGAAGGCAGAGCCTTCAACGAGTATTACTTATAGTTAAAATGTCCGTCATTCGTCTGACTGACTTTTATAATGATTTTCGAGTAAAAAATCAATAAGTTCGCTAAACTCATTATCATTTGCGAACTTATCTTTATATTTCTTATATATTTTTTTATTTATTTTACCTGTAAATTTATCTTGCTTTTTCTTTTTATCTGTACCTTTAATTATATCTAACACATTTTCTTTTGTAATAGTACCATATACTTCTCTTAATCTTTCTGCTTGAGCAGTAGTTATTTTTATATTTTTTTCTTCTATAATATCATTAACAATTACTTGTTCCTCTGGTTTAATATATGATAATTCAACTCCTGCTCTTACGCCTATAATTTCATCATTTACTTTTTGTTTTAAATTATCATTTAACTCTGTTAATCTTATAAATCTTTTTATTTGAGTAGCACTATCTTCGCTTTCATTAGCTAATTTATCAATAGAATTACCCTCTAGTCCCACTGGGACTTTTTCCTCCAATGTACTGGTGTCACTATCATTTTGTACCTTTTTATTATTCATTTTTTTAATTAAATCATATCTAATTTTATATGCTAACCCTTTCTCACAAGGTAATATATTTTCCCTTTGTGCTAAATTAGTTTCTATCATTATTAATTCAGCCATATCATTATCATAATCTTTTATTATTGCAGGTATCTGTTTTATTTCTAATTCCTTACAACATCTTGTTCTGTTATGACCACTAATAATTTCAAATCTGCCATTAGCTTTTTTTCTAACAATAATTGGAGCTAGTACCCCAGCCCTAGAAATACTTTCCTTTAACTCTTCAAATTTATTTTTACTTATCGCAGAAAATATATGATTTTCAAATTCATCTAATAAATCAACATCAATTAATGATATTTCTTCTTTATTTTCTTGTTCTTTAGCATTTTTATTTTTTTCTGTTTTTTCTTGATTTTCTAAAAATTTATTTAATAAATCTCCTTGCATCTCTATACCTCCATTACATTTCTAAATCTTCTTCTAGCATTCTATCATTAACTAGATTTTCAATATTTTCTATTCTTTCAGAACTCTCAAGTTTTAAAATTGGTAGCACAATTTTGCCACTTTCGTTCATAAATTCTTCAATAGATTTATCTTCAGTATTTATTATTATTGAATAGTATGTAGCATTTTTTCTTTTCATATCTTGCATTGTTTCAATCCATACAAATTCGTCATCTTGTGTAATATCATTTTTAGAAAATAGTATTGTATCATTTTCAAGATTATCTATAACATCTGGAGAATTTGTTATATCAATATAAAACAAATCGTTTTCATTATTAGCAATATAATTTCCTAAATAATTTTCCTCTAAAAAAGCCTTTAAAACTTCAAATCCATTTTTCGTAGTTATTAACCTAACATTCTTCATTTAATAAATTTCCTGTTCATAAATTTCTTCTTCAGATTCTTCGTTTTCAATTTCTGCTTTTTCATTGGTTTTATTTGTTTCATAATCATTTATAAATTCTTTAACTTCGTTTGAGAAAATTCTATCAAAATCTTCTTTTCTCATAGCATAATTATTATCTAAAAGTTCAAATCCTATATTTTGTAAATCTTTGTATATTTCTTTTGTTCTTCCATATACTCTATACATATTATCTTCGTTTAGATAAACCCTTATTTGACCTGTTAAAATAATACTTTTTATATTTTCTAAACTTAAGTTTTTTTGTTTCTTTTCTAATTCCATAACTTTATTTTTTATTGTGTCTGAAAGTTTTGAAAAATCTTCTTCAGACATTTCTAATTTTTTATTGTCATTATTCCACTTTGCTCCAAGTTGTTTTAATTCTTCTCTAACATCAAATGTTTTTCCATAGATTCTATAAATATTTCCATATCTAAAAATCTTTATATCTTCATTTAAAATTTTTTCTTCTAGCATAAATTCCCTCCTACATTTCATATTCACTTTCTTCAAAAAAGTCTTCAAATTCTGTTTCATCTTCTTCCTCTTCATCATAAGATCTTTTAGGTGTAATTTTATCAATTACACTTCCATCAACTGCCGAATACCAATGACTAACAAAATCTAATCCTTCAGCATCATAATACCAATCTAAATCTGAATTAGGATATTTTTTACACAGTGCCTCAACCACATTAAATGGTGCATTCCAATGTGTTCCAAATACTAATAATTCATCTTCTGGTACTCCACTACATTCAAACGCATCTCCACCTACTCCCCAATTTTCTAAACACCAATCATACTTATTGGTTACATCTTTTGGTATGGGTAATAGTTTCTCAAATGTAACCCTTTTGGTGTTATAATCATATATTTCATCTAATATTTCTTTTGAAGCGTGTACCTCGTTATAGCAATAATTTGACATATTAAAATCATTCCTTTCCTAGTTTTATTTTATAGGTTAAAATCCCATCACAACCACCCTCTTTCAAGTTTTATAACTTTTATTTTTACATTTCTTCTTCGATTTTCTCTTGCCATTCTAACTCATCTTTTTCAGTATCTAATTCATGATATTTGTCTATCATTTTTAGTTGTTCTTCAGTGTATGGATATTTTTCTTTTTGATTATTTTCTGCATTAAAATTTCTAATATCAATTCCACCTAAAATAGCACCTGCAACTCTTATACTGTCATAACTAACATTTTTATCTTTAAAATATGCTTTTAATTTTTCATCTTGCAAAGCTATTTTTTGAAACTCATTTTTTAATTGTTCCATTTCTTTTTCAATTTCTAAATATCTATTATATCTTTCAGTATTCATCAAATTCTTCTTCCTCCTCTTCTTCAGAATATTCTTCATTATTATTTTCTTCTTCTGTTTCAATCTCATATTCATCAACAACTACTGGCTTTTCTTTATCTTCATCTAGCTTTAATTCACTATCTATTTCTATTTTTCTTTTTAATAATTGTTGTAATTGTTCAGCATATTCAAAAGGCTTTTTTAATTCTTCTTCACATTGTTTTTGTTGTCTATATAAATCATTTAATTTATTTTCTTCGTTAGTAAGTAAATCTTCTAACCTGTCTAAATACTCATCTATTTTCTTTATGTTTAATGATGGTATTTTTAATAAATCAAAACTCATTTCATATTCTGCTTTTATTTTAATAACTTTTTTAACCTCATTATTATCAAAAAACAAACCAGAGTTTCCACAATTTGTCATAGTAAGTTCATAACCTCTATATTTCCCAAGATGATATTCTTGTCCTAGTTGCATATATTTATCTGAAAATTCTAATATTTCAGCTCCTGCATCTTTATAAGTTGTAAAGATTTTATTATCAATTTCTACATTGCAGTTATCTTCTAATTGTTTTTCTTCCCTATTTTCAATAGATTTTTTTATTCTATCAATTCGATTTTTGGTTTGTTCAATATCATAAGGTATAATCTTATTTAAGCTATCTTCTAACCTATATTTTGTTGCTTTATAATTTCTTTCCTTATCTTGTAATTTTTGAACTTCATTATCTACTTTGAACTTTTCTAAAATCATTGGATTACCAGATGCAATAGCTTTTATTTGTGCATAGCTCATTACTGAATTATCTAAATCGTCCATATTTCTAATAGAAGTATCTCCTCTATAAATTTGAGATATAAATTTTTGCTTTGTTTCAATTAGTTGCCACGAATACGCATCAAAACTTTCTTTTGTTACATATCTTAATATCTCAACTTCTTTATTGGTGTTTCCTTGTCTTAAAATTCTTCCCTCTCGTTGCTCCACATCTGAAGGTCGCCACGGAACATCAATATGATGTAATGCTACTAATTTATCTTGTATATTTGTACCTGCTCCTAGTTTTGCTGTACTTCCTAACAATATTCGCACATTACCAGCCCTAACATTTTTAAATAAATTAGCTTTTTGGGTATCTGTGTCTGCATTATGTATGAACTCAATTTCATCTGCTGGAATACCTTTCTCAATTAATTTATTTTTTATATCATTATAAACATCAAATTTCCCACTTATTTTAGTCGGTGTTGACATATCACAAAATAATAATTGAGTTCCACTAAATTCGGAACTCTCGTTATAAATTCTATATACATTTTCTACAACATTATTTACTTTGCTATTAACTGTGTCTTCATATAATTCATCAATTAATCTCATATCTAATGCTGCCTTTTTTCCCTCATTTGTAATGTTTAACATATTATCAACTTTTGGATCAACTCCACCATTCTTTATTGCCTCTGACCTTTGGGCAAGTGTTCCAATAAATTCTTTAATATCATTTGTTGGTGGGCTACTAACTATTGTGTATTCTTTATTTTTTAATTCTGGTACTGGTAGCTTTAACATACTTGGTGTTTGTATATCTGCAACCTCTCTAAAAATGTTCATTAGTTCTGGTATATTGTTAAACTTACTAAATCTTTCTTTAACTCTATAACCACTACCATCTGGTGCAAGTTCAAAACTAGAAACTACTTCTCCAAATGTACTAGCCCAATCATCAAAATTAGATAGTCCCATTGTGTCTAATGTGTGTGGTTGTAAATATCTTTGTACTGTATATAGTTCTGCCATTGAATTACTTACTGGTGTTCCTGTTGCAAAACATACACCCTTTCCTCCATTTTTGTCTAATAGATATTGTATTTTCATAAACATATCTGAAGCTTTTTGACTTCTTGTATGTTGAACCCCTGCTATATTATTCATTTTTGTATATACGTACAAATTCTTATATGAGTGAGATTCATCTACAAATAAGTAGTCAACTCCTAGTTTTTCAAAATCTATAACATTATCTTTTTTCTTGCTATTTAATAATTGGTCTAGTCGTTTTTCTGCATTTCTTTTAGCAGTTTCTAGTTGTAATATTGTTCTACTTTGACCTGTATCATCATTTGCACTTGTTATTGCTCTTTCAATTTGTTCTATTTCATTTTTTACAAATCTTTCTTGTGTCTGAAGACTTACTGGTATTTTTTCAAAACTACTATGTGCCATTATAATTGCATCATAATCTCCTGTTGCTATTTTAGAAACTAATTTTTCTCTATTTTCTTTTTGAAAATCTTTTTTAGTCGCAACAAGTATTTTAGCATTAGGATATAATTTATAAAATTCTTTTCCCCAATCCTCTACTAAATGGTTAGGAACAACTATAAGAGGCTTTCTTGCAATTCCTAATCTGCGTAATTCCATACACCCTGCAACCATTTCAAAAGTTTTTCCTGCACCTACACAATGTGCTAGTAAAGTATTATCTTTACTATATAAAATTCTTGCAATAGCATTTTTTTGATGAGGTTTTAAATCTATTAAATTAGATTTATTGGGTAACTCTAAAAAGCTACCATCAAATTCTCGTAATCGTATTCTATTAAATTGTTTATTATAAATTCTAACAATATTATCTCGTCTTTCACTATCTTCATAAATCCAATTTTTAAACCTCTCTTTTAATGCCTCTTGCTTTTCTCTTGCAAGTATTGTTTCTTGTTTATTAACAATTCTTTTCTTTCCTTCTGGATTCTTTGGGTCTTTATCATATATTGTTGTATGTTTTAAGTTAAGAGTATCTTCTAATAAATCTACTCCTTCAATTCTTTTTGTTCCATAAATTTGTGTATTTTCAACATTGTTATTCCAACCTTTATTTTCAATAATCCATTTTGAAATTTCACTATTGTATCTAACAGAAAAATCGTATCTACTATAATAGCTATCTCTTATTTTTAATGTTTCTTTTGCGAATTGTGTTATATATTCTTGTGGAATCCAAGTTGCACCTAAATTAACTTCAATATCACTTGCTTCAAGCCATACTGGTTGCACCTCTTTTAGTGCTTTAACATTTTCCATATACATTGGATTATCTTTTGCAAAACTTTCTGCCTCTGCTAATTTATCAACAACATATCCACTTAAATATTCTTCAGCTGTTTCCCAACCTGTTGCAATATCATTAGTTGCTTTTAATGGATTTCTATATATCTTTCCTCGTAATTCTTCAATTACGTTATCCACATCTTGCCCACATAATTTACTAATATATTGCAAATTTACATTTCCAATTTGATTTAAAGAACATATTAGTGCTTGTTCTGCATTTTCTGTGTGCGTTATTTCTTTGTAGGGTTGTATAGTTCTTTTGTAAAAAATATCTCTTTTTTCATATTGTTTTGTTTCTTCGTTATATTCCTCTAATGCCGTTAACAAAGAGTATTCGCTATCTTCGTAAAACACATTTTTATTTGCTTTACTATTTACATATCCATATTTTTTTACAAAATCATCATATACTTGATTTAATCTTTGAGTATATGGTTGTACCTCATCATCTGAAACATCTTTAGATTGAATATCTATAACATCTCTTAACACATCTCTTAAATGTATTAAACTTTTTATTCTTTGTTCAGCCATACCTGTTTTATTTTGTAATCTCATTATTGAATTTTCACGATAGTATATTTTGTTATCTACTAATGTAAAACTATAATTTTTTACATCTCCTGTGGCTTGTATTATTTCATCTGCACTTATGTTTTGATTTTCGGTATTTTGTATTTCTTCATACTTTAAAACATTCATTGGTAGTTTATTTATTGCCTCTGTAAGCATTTCTTCCAAGTTTCCATTATTATTAACTACCTCTAAATCTGCTCCAAATTGATTGGTCGTTTTTCTTAATTCCCCCATTATCATTTCTGGGTGGTCAATAAAATATTTATTCATTTGCACATCTGAAAAATATTCCTCTGTATTAACCCAGTCTGGTAATTGTTCTCTTAATTGTTCTCGCTTTTGAAGAAAAATTATATCTGTTGTAACTTCTGTATTAGAAAATACATCTTTTGGTAATCTTATTGCACCCAATAAATCAGCCCTTTGTGCAATATATCTTCTAAAATTAGATGACATTTTGTCCATTGTTCCTTTTGTTGTTATAAATGCAATAACTCCACCATTTCTTACTTTATCTAATGACTTTGCAAAAAAATAATCGTGTATTTTAAAATTTTCTTTGTTGTATCTTTTATCAAAAACACTATAATTTCCAAAAGGTACATTTGAAATTGCAACATCATAAAAATTATCTTGTAATTCAGTTTTCTCAAAACCTTGAATATACACATTTTCTTTTTGATATAGTTGTTTTAAAATTCTACCTGTTATATCGTCAATTTCTATTGCAGTAAATTTACTATTAAAATTAGTTGGTATTCTGCCTAGAAAATTTCCTATACCTGCTGATGGTTCTAATATATTTCCACCTTTGTAACCCATTCTTTGTAATGCTAGATACATACTGTCTATTACTGTTGTATTTGTATAAAATGAATTTAATGTACTGGCTTGTGCATTTTTCATTTCTTCATCTGTTAATATATTTTTTAATTCTTGTTTTTCGTTTTTGAAATTATCTATTCTTGTATCAAATAATTTTGATAGACCACCCCAGCCACTATATTTTGCTAATACCTGTTGTTCATCTGCTGTTGCTAATCTATTTTCGTTTTCTATATTTTTCAGTAATTTTATTGCATTTATATTGTCTTTAATTCTTTCTAGTGAATTTCTTTTTTCTATTTCTTCAAATCTATAATTAATTTCTTCTGGTATTATTTCTTTCTCGTCTTGAGGTTGAATTTCTATTCCATTTTGAACATTATTTCCTTCTTGATAATTGTTTTCTTCAACATTATCATCTTCTGTTGGTATTGTATCTTGAACATACGACATTTGAATAATGCTATCAAAACCTAATTGCATATTTTCTATATGAAAAATATTTTTCATTCTACTTGCAACATCTGACCATTTCAATGTTATTGTTGCATTGTTAGATTTATCTGTTATAGTCAAACCTTTAGCTCTTGACTCCCAATTATATTCATCATTAGAAACCCCAGAGTCTCCGTATTCATCTCTTATAGCAAAACTTTCTTCTTTTGCAGATAAATTACTACCAAGAATTTCTTTTATTCTATCTGTTGAATTTTCTGTAACTCCACCTTGTTCTAATATCTTGTTAATTAGTTCTTCAGAAACAACAGGCTCAAAAAAAGAAGTAGTTGTATCTACTTCTTGACTTTGTTCTATATTATTTTCTAGATTTTCTCCTCCAACATCGGTTGTAGCAATTCCTCCACTAAATTCTCTATCATTTGATTGTACTTCGCCATCACTATAAATTCGTGAGTTTGAGGTGCTGGGTTCTGTTCTTTCACTTGCTGTTCTATTATCTCCCTCTGTTTCAGAATCTCTTGTTCCCTCTCCTCTAATTTCTCCATCAATGTTGTGTCTATCATCAACTCGCTGTATCTGACTGGATACAATTCCTTTAGATTCTTCTTCAATATTACTCCATATTTCCCTAGTGCCATAATTTTGTTCCTCCTTTTTATTTTGTTTAACCTTAAATTCTACTATTCTTAACAAATCTTCTGAACAATGATTAACACAATTTCCTAAAATATTTATTGCCATTGGATTAGCAATTTGTTCATATTCTGTAAAGAAATCATCTTCGTTTTCCACAGATATTCCACATCTTGCAGATATTTGAAACATAGTATTTTTTACTAATAATTCCATAAATTCTGGTTTTAAAACAATGTTTTCTTCATCTTCACTTAAACCATTTAATAGACCAGCATTATCTATTTCTTCTGCAACATATATTGAAATAATATCTCTTAATGTTTCTGCATTTTCATAATTTAAGTATTCCTTTAAAATATCAATTGTTTCATTTTCATTTGCATTCCATTTGAAAACATTTAATTTTTCATCTGTATAAGCATTAGGAATATCACTTCTTGCATAAGTATCTTTTACATCAAAAACATATTCTAAATATGTATCATTTTCAACATCTTTTAGAATTTTTAAACTCTGACTTTTAGGTTTTACCCATCTACCAATAGAGTTCCATTCTTCTAATGTTGCACACATTGTTACATCTTTATTTTGTGCATACATTAATAAATTTTCAGTAAAAGAATATTTATAGAATTTTGAAGAAAACTTTAGAAACTCTTTCCATTCTTCCTTATCATTGCTTATTTTCATCATTATTTCAGAAAAAATATTTCGTGCATTTGCTAAATTCTCTTTTCTACCCATTTGCCCTCCTTTCTCAATTATGGGTAGGCTTTATTTATCTTTATAATTTAATTATAATATGACAAAAATTGAAAGTCTAACCAAATTGAATACTTTTTTATTTTTTAGCAAAATAAATAGTGGAAGTCATTTTTTATAACTCCCACTATACTTATTATACTATCTATTTTTCAATATTCTAGTCCATCTTTTTTTGTCCTACTTTTTTTGTCCTACAATTTTTGTTAAACTTTCAATTTTATTGCAACCCCAATCTTTCTTTTTGCTCCTTTGTAAACATTAAATCCAAAGGATCAAATATTTGAAGTCCATATTCTTTATTATACACAGAACATGAGATAATACCCAAATCTAATATGTTTTTATTAGCCAAGATATAATCATCTATCATATTTTTTATCTCAAATCGAACTTTAACATCATTAGTTTTATTTTCTTTTACTATATATGGTGTCTCTTTATTCTTAACATATTTTTTCATAATTCTTATTGCACCTAAAACTTCTGATGTATTATAATACGAAATATCTTTATTTAATTCTCTTAATATTTTTTCTACTTTTAATATGAATTGTTTTATATCGATATCCTGTTCTAGTTTTCTTATATCTTGTTTTATAGTAGATTTCCATCCATTCCACGCTTTTAATTGATCTTTATCTATGTAAAATATTCTTCTTTTATCTTCAATATTTTGAGTAATTTTAGTAATCGGCAATTTATAGTGAACACTAAAATGCCTTAAATTATATAAAAAACGATACTCAAAATATTTATCGTAAAATTTTGAACATTTATTTTTAAATTCTTCTAGTTCTTTTGAATCATCCCCATATACTTGCTTTACTTGGACTTCGTAATAATCTAAGTAATTTTTAAACATTCCAACAAAGTTAATTACCCACTTATTTATCTCAACAATAATTTTTTTTATTTCTATTGGTGAACCCAGTTTATTTTTTAAATCCTCTACTCTTTCTATGAATTTTTTCAAATCCTTTAATGAGCTATCAAGCATTGCATAATAATCACAAAATGAATTGAAATCTCCAAGAATACGATTACATTCATCTATTAAATCCAATTCTCCATCTTCAAAGTTTCTTTCATATTCTAATTTTTTTTCGTTATCAGTTATTTTCAAATAATGTAAATTCCAAGACATTACTGCATACCTCCTTTTAAGTTTCTTTTAGTTATTTATATATTAAATAATTAAAGACAAATGATTTAAACGAACATCTGTCTCTTTTAGTATCTATTTTAAATACAACGCCACTCTAAAACCAACATACATATAGCTGCCTAATCCATCTGGGACGCAATGACCTCTTGTTGATGCGGAGAAATCATTTTTTCCTGCATCATATAATCCACCTCTATATATCCTGTATTTATCTTTATATGATTCCATAGTCCATTCGTGTATATTTCCTGCTAAATCATAAATATTCTTAACACAATTACTATTATTAGAATTTAAATTTGTACCTGTTAATTGTAATTTTGTTGTACCATACCAACCCATACCTGAACTATTTTCTACATATTTAGTATGCGAGTATGTGTTATATACATCATCTAAAAAATCCATTGTTAAATCCCATTGTACTCCATAACAAAGTGTAGAAATTACACCAGTATCGTTTGTCAAATCATTAGGTAGATTGTATGTTTTTAATTTATCTGTATTAGGATACATTGAACGTGCTACTTTTACTGCTCCATTTTCTCTATCATCTCCTTGGACACCATCTAAAGCGTATCCATATGCAGAGCCCCAACGAATATAATTCCAAACATATACATTCTGTTTTGATATAGGTTTTATTGTACCATCCTGTATATTTCTTTTTAATTGATCTTCTATTCCAGCTTCGTATCTGGCAATATAGAATCCTCTATATTTTTTTATACTTTTATATAATTCGCTAGATTCAACTGTCGAATTATTATCGTCAGCTTCCTTACAACTATTTACATAGTTTTGTTCTTTTTTTTCATAAAATCCATCTTTTCTTTTTATATTACTTGTATCTTTTACAGGTATCCATACAAATTGGTTTCCTATATCATCCTCAATTACCAATCCTTTGTCCCAACCAATAGGATTTCCATCTTCATCTAATTTCCAACTTGCAAGTTCTGTTTCAACTGTTCTAAAACCTTTTGGTATTACAGGATTTCTATAATCGTAAACACTATTATCTCTTACCATTTCTTTATCTTCTTCAACGCCATTATCTGTAGACATTTGCTTAACTATGGAATTTTTATTTTGTTCAGAGTTTGTTTTGTTTTTACTATTTTTTATAACAGCAACTCCTATTGCTATACTACTCAAAACTATTACTAAACATATATAAAATATACATTTTTTCATATCTATCCTTTCCAACTTTTGGTCATATTTATATTTTTAAATTTAATCTTAAATAGTTATTTTTTAATATAATCTGACTAGTTAAAAAACGTTCTCCAAATTAAAGTTTTCATCATTTAAATATCCATTATATAAAATTAAATATGTATATCCTTTATATTCAAATTCAGAAATATTTTTATATTTGCTTAATTTTATAATTCTATTTATTTCTTTCATATTCAATTACAATTTCTTCGCCTTTATTTGTAAAAATGTGTACTTTTAATACATCTGTTGCATCAAATTTTGTTAAATTAAATGTTTGTGAATAATTAACAATTTTATCATCTTCTGCTGGTACGGTATACCCACCATCTCCATCGTTTTTTCCTGATGGTTCAAATCTTTTTCCATCTGATGTTTCAACATATTCTTTACCCAGTGCAATCATATCAGAAGCATTTTTAGGCGGTCTTGCTTTTAATAATTCATAATCTATTTTATCTGTTGTTGTTTCCGAAATGAAAATTTTAAAAGCTGTATTTGATAAAGTTGCATTGCTAACTTCTGTTTTTTCATCATTACAAGATTTCATCCTATATATAATTGTTTCTCTATTATACATTTTTTCTGGAACATCTAATTCAAATTTCCAATTTCCAGCATATATATCATTTGCTCCTTCTTGAATAGCAGTCTTGTTTATAACTTTAGAAAATGTTACGTATAATTTCTTTGATTTAGGTATTTTGTGTTCTTCAGAGCCATATGCTGTTAAGTGAAGCATTATTTCATTATCACTAATAATATCTCCATTCATGCTATATCCTCCCCAAAATAAAGGATGGAAATTTTGTGTTCCTACAGTTTTATTCTCTTCTGCAATCATTGTTTCAGCCTCACTAGTTAAAAATACTATTTCATTATTTTCGTCTATAACTTTCAGATCAAATGGTTGAAGCCCTTGCATCTCTTTTATATCATATTTATCGTCTAGATTAATTTTAAAATTCATATCAAAATTATAGTCATCTATCAAAAATGAATCTATTGTAACTTCTATTCCATCTGCCTTAATATATTTTGTCTCAGTTTTTTTTACATATCCATTATCTACTGCTATTTGTACCCCATCACTTGCATTTTTTCCGAATAAATTTATAAAAAAGTTTCCTTTATCTTTTGCAAATACTATTCCTGTTGTTGCAATTACCAAACAAGCTACCAGACCTATACCTTTACTTATTTTGTTTTTTTCTTTATTCATAGCCATTTTCTCCTCTTCCTTCATTTGAGATATAGCTATTTTTAATTTTAATTTTTCTTTTAATTCTTCATTCATTACAAGATATCTCCTTTACTTAATTGTTTATTTAGTTTTTTTCGTATTCTATGTAATTTTGTTTTTACATTAGACTCCGAAATATTTAATTCTTTAGCTATATCTTTTATTGATTTAGACGAATAGTAATATAAATTGATTATTTTAATATCTATTTCTTTTAATTTTTTCAAACTTTTTTTCAAATATGCTATTTCTTCTCTTTCTTCTTTATATAGAGCATTTGATTCCATTTCAATTATATTTTCATAATCACTTATATCCACTGTATAATTTATTTTCCTTAATTTTTCTTTTACAAGATTTCTTGTTATTCCTGCAATATACGAATTCAATACATATATGTTTTTACTATCATTAAAATTTTTCCATAAAATAAAGAAAGTATCCAACATTATTTCTTCTTTATCTTCATCTTTTAAATTGTTTCCAACTGCATTATTTATTATTGTTTTCACATAAGAAGAATAATCATCTACTATTTTATCTAAATCTAATTTTCCATTTACTATATATTTTTCTATAACTTCATTGTTCAATTTTATTTCTCCTTTTATAAGATATCTTACACTTTTATAATGACTTATTTTAAGAAAAGGTTACACTTTTCTTAAAATTATAATGTTTTTTTATAAATTTATAACATAACTACATAATGTTAGAGCTTTATAACAAATCTTTATATCAAACAACTTACTATTATTGTATTAAATTTACATTTATAATTTGTAACTTTTTATAATTTATTTATATTTATCAATTTTCTATCAATCTTATTGCTTGATTTTCTAAAGAATTGCTTTCACAATTTATTCCTTTTATCCAAGCATTATGACCTATATTCGTGCCATCTATAATGTCTTCCTCTCTTTCAGCTATCTTTTGTGGTAATTTTTTATAATTATACAAATAGTATTTTATCTTTTTATACTCATTATTTTTCACAATCTACCTCCTTTATTAGCGAGTAAAAAAATAAAGTGCCTGAAACACTTTATTTTAAAGCAAAAGATTGTTATTATTCGGTAAAGATTAATAAGTTTTTACGCTCATCTGTAGACATTTGCTTAACTGTGGAATTTTTATTTTGTTCAGAGTTTGTTTTGTTTTTGGTGCTTTTTATAACAGCAACTCCTATTGCTGTACTAATCAAAACTAATACTAAACATATATAACATATACATTTTTTCATATCTATCTTCCACAAAAAAATATTTACTTTTATATTATATAATAAAAAAATTTATTTAAATAAATATATCTATTTATTTAGAGTAATTAATTTATTTTTATATAAACTTGCTAATTCTCCATCATTAATCAATATTATACACTCTAAAAAATATTTTATTTTTTAACTCTAAATATACAAATTATATTATCTATTTTTCAATATTCTAGTCCATTGTTTCTACTCTCTGTTATATTTTAATTTTAAAATTTAATCTTAAATAGTTTTTTTAATATAATTTAACTAGTTTAAAAACATTCTCTGAATTAAAGTTTTCATCATTTAGAATTCCATTGTATAAAACTAAATATGTATATCCTTTATATTCATATTCAGAAATATTTTTATATTTACTCAATTTTATAATTCTATCTTCCTCTTTTTTTGATGTATCTCTTGTATAGTCTGATACTAATTTAAATTCTTTAGTATTATTTTTGTACATTATATCAAATATTATTAAATCATTATTTTTAGTATTACACACTATTCTTAAAAAGGAATCCCTTTCTTTTTTGTAGTCTTCTAAAAATTCACCATATATATATTCGTTATGAACCATTGCACCAACTACAAAGCATTTATCTACTTGTGCATTATAAACATTATACTCTTTAGATAAATTTCTTATATCTTCATATTCATTTGTTATTTCATCATCATAAAAAATATCTAGTTCTGATTTTGTATTTTTATTTAGTATTGTAACAACTTCCAATACTACTATTACCATTATAATTATCATCAAAATTATTAATATTGTCCTTTTAAAATTTGTCATTTTTAATTCACCTCTATAAATTTTATTGATTTTTTATATTATATTATAAATATAATTAAAGTTCAAGTTTTATAATATATTAATATTAACTAATCTTTTATCAATTGCCAGTATTGCACACTCTAAAACAAACTCCATCAACCAGTTTCTTAATGTACTTTGAGGAATATTTAAAATATTTAATATAGCATTTGTAGACATATTATTTTTGTATTTGTAAGCCAAAACCTTTTCCTTATCTGAACATTCTTCTTTAGCCTCATCAAATACTAAATCAAAAATCTCTTTCCATTTCCTTATCTCCTCAATTTTCATATCAATATTAATATTTCTAATAGCTTGTACCTCAACTGAATTACTGATTTTATTTTTACTTTGAATTGATGAATTAATATCTCTGCTTTTTACAATGTCTTTTGATTTTTCTAAATCTTCAATAATTTGTTCAAAATTTGAATAATCTCTTAAATTCTTTCTAACAATTCTTTTAACTCTATTTATTTTCATATAACTAACCTCCGTTTTTTTGTAATAAAAAAACAACCTAATTTATTTAATTAGACTGCTTTGATTTAATTTATATAAAATTGATTCCAATAATCGTCTGAATACTCTCTTTGTTCATAGTTATTGGCAAAACTTTTTTTACTTTCTATATCTTTTGATTTTTTAGATTGTTCATCTATTCGTTTAAGTACCCATCTTTTAATTGCATCATAATCGCTATAATAATCAACTCCCTTTGCCTTTTTATAAATGTCTAATTCATAAATACATTGATGAGCTTTTTCTTTTCCATATACCTTAACCAAATCCTCATATTCATAATCATACAAAAAAACTTTTTCAGCAAATTTTTTCTTTCTCTGTGTCAGAGTATTTATATTATTAGTTATTATATTATTCTCCTCGACATTTTTGTCCATAGGGTATAGACAATTTTGACTAGAGGGGTATCGACAATTTTGTCCATAGGGGGTATCCTGTGGGTAAATTTTTCTCTTAATAATTTCGCCGTTATCATTTTTTATGATTTCTATTATAATAAAATTATTATTTCTTAATTCAGCTAATAATCTTGTTATCGTTCTTTGATCCACGCCAAGTTTTTGGGCTAAATATTGATTTGAAGCATAACAAAATCCCTCTTTATTAGCCAAACTTGTTATAACTGCATACAGTAACTTTGTATTAGCTTTCAATTTGTCATTGTAAAGTATTGTTGCAGGAATTACAGCATAATATCCAATATTATTCTCCTCATTCTCCATCATTGCTATCACTGTCCTTTCCTACCAATATACAAGCATATAAAATTAAACTTACATTAGCTCCAACTACTAATCCTACTATTAAACCTAACCAAAACATATTTAAGCACCTCTCTTTCACATTATTTTTCTATTTTTAGCTTTTTTATATATTGACCTTATAACTAAATCGTCTAACTGCTTTTGTTTCTTAAAACTCATTTTCGATAATTTTTTAATTTCATCTTCAGTTCTCTTTTCAAAATATTTTAATTTTATATAATTGCCTACAAAAAAATTTTGACATAAAAAAACAAGCTCCCTTTTTAAGAAAACTTGCCATCTTTTTAATTCTATTAACTTTTTATCTTCTATCAATCTTATTGCTTGATTTTCTAAAGAATTACTTTCACTATTTATTCCTTTTATCCAAGCATTATGACCAACATTTGTGCCCTCTATAATGTCTTCCTCTCTTTCAGCTATCTTTTGTGGTAATTTTTTATAATTATACAAATAGTATTTTATTTTTTTATATTCATTGTTTTCCATCTTTTATCTCCTTTTCCATCAAAAAAAGCATCATAAAGATGCTTTTTTTAATTTTTATGTATTCTTAAAAAACTCTCAAATGCTTGATATTACTTTGTTTCATCAGGGTGATTACTTCAAATAATTTTTTTACTCCAACGGAAGTTGGTGTTAACTTAAAAGATGGTTACAATGGTGACTTATCTTCAAGAGACGCTGGTAGAATCGGTGGTAACATGGTTAGAAAGTTAATACAACAAGCTGAAAGCAATATGACAAAATAAGGTCATTGCTAGCGAATAGTTAGATTTTTTAGCAGGGATATTTTTCTTGGTTTTATGAATTTTAAATCTTTGTTTTTACAAATTCATTTAAAAATACATAAAGGCAGGAATTGTGTTCCTGCCGTTTTTTATAAATCCCTATCATCAGCCACCTTAAATCCAAGACTAGCCTTTTCTTTTCTTTCTGTATTGCTTGTATTTGAATCTCTTACATCCTCGTCTCTTGTATCAACGTCCCTTGTGACACCAATATCTTCTTTCAAACCTTTTCTTTCATCAAGAATATTTTTAATTTCCAAATGATTTTTTGTTTCATCATATTCTTGCAAACCAAATCTGAAATTATTACATGCTCCATCTATATTCATGCTTTCTTCATAAATATCATGACACTCTTTTGATGGAGGTGGTAATAATGGTGTTTTTGAAATCGCACTCTTTATTCTATCAGTAATAATTTTAAATATGCTCTTCTTTTCTTCTCCTTCAAGTGTAATTCCTAATCTATTTGCCCTTGTTGCAACTGCATTAATTTTATTTCCTAGAGCTGATAAATTAGTTTTCGCTGTAATTGTTAATTCATGTAATTTTTTTATTTTTTCTGTTAATTTACCTATAATCATTTCATCATATTTTATAAGTTTATTTTGTTTTTGAACTAATGCTTCTAATTCCTTTATTCTTTCGTCTTTTTCTTTAACCTTATCCTCAATTTCTTTTATGTTTGCTTCTCTTTCAGAAACTTTTTCTTCTCTTTCCTCTACATTTTTTTCTCTTTCTGAAGCATCATTTTCTCTGCTTGCAACTTCTTGTTTTCTTTGCTCTAAATCTTCTTCTTTTTTATTTAACTCGTTTTCTCTATTTGATAATTGTTTTTCTGAATTTGAAACCTCATTTTCTCTTTCATCTAAATTCTTGCTTTTTTCATCTAATTTTTTATTTTTATCTTCAATTTTTTTATTTTCTGCATCTATTTTTCTTTGTTCAGCATTTTGTTCTCTTTCTCTTTTTGATATATCTGCCTCTCGTGAATTCAGCTCTTTTACTCTTCTTTGCAAAGCTCTTACATTTTCATTATATTGTTCCGCTTTTTCTTCATATACATTTTCTTTATCTTGTAATAGATTTCTTTCTTCTTTTATTCTAACCAAATCAGCTTGAGCTTGTTCAATTTTTCTTTCAATTATCCTTAATACTTCTTTATCATTAATTTCTTTTTTAGCTGCAATTTTGGCTCTTTCATATTGATCATCTTCAAATTTTCTTTCTGCTGCAACAATTTCTTCTGCTAATTCCTCATTTTTCCTTGTTAATCTTGTATTTTCATCTTCCAATTCCTCTGTTTTTCTTTTTACATAGTAATAATTCTCTTCTTGCTCATTTGCCCTGTTTCTCCAATAGTAATAATCTTCTTCACTACTCATTTTAAAACACCTCCGATATATTTTTTACTTTTTAATTTTTTATCAATTCAACAAATTCCTCACCACTTAATGAACCTTTTTCTAATAAAACATTCAATACTTTATCAAATAAGTGCCTATTTTCTTCAAGCATTTTCTTTGTTTCATTATAACACATTTCCAAAGTTGCTTTCTTTTCTTTATCCATATTTTGTTGCATCTCAAGTCCTATTTTGTTATTACGTGTACTTATTAATCCTAAAGTATCTGACATTCCATACTCATTAAACATATCATTTAATAGTCGAGATGCCTTATCTAAATCAGATTGACAACCAGATGCAACTTTACCTAAAATACATTCTTCTGCTGCTCTTCCAGCTAGCAAAACATCAATTCTGTTTAAATAATCTCTTTTTGTATAATGCATTTTTTGTTTAGGTTTTGTATGAAGTACGTATCCTAAATAACCATTCCCTTCAGGTATAACATTAATAATTTTTAATGTAGTTTCACCATTATGCAAATATTCAACTAAAGCATGTCCAATTTCATGAATTGCTGTCCACCTTCTATCTTCATCAGAAACATCTGATGGAAGTGCTGCTTGTTCATTATTAAATGTTATTTCTACCATTTCTTCTATTGTTGGAACATCTTCAACTAATAATACATTTAGGTTGTTTTCTAAATCATTATTTGATGAGTGTTTTATTAACATTTCTTGTAATAATTTATCAACAAATCTTCCATTTCCAAAATTTTCTACAGAACTAAAATATTTGAAAACCTCCATTACTTTGTTCTTAACTTCCTCTGAGAATTCTAAAGCATACTGGTCACATTTTAATTTAAAAATTGCAAATAACTCGTCAGCTTTATAATTCTCAAATTCAAAATTATACCCAATACGAGAAGCTATACCTGAATTAGAATTCATGAATTTTTTCATTTCTTGTGTATAACCAGCAAAAATTACTACTAAATCATCTCTATAATCCTCCATAGCTTTTATTAAAGTTGCTATAACCTCCTGACCATAATCATTCCCTGAATCAGAATTTGTTAAGCTGTATGCTTCATCAATAAATAATACTCCTCCGATTGCAGATTCAATAACTTTTTCTGTTTTTGGAGCAGTTTGTCCTATATGCTCACCTACTAAATCTTTTCTATCAACTTCAACTAATTTATTAACTCTAATACATCCTATATTATATAGCATTTCAGTTATTTTTCTTGCCATTGTTGTTTTTCCAGTTCCCGAATCTCCTGTAAATACCATGTGCAATCTTAAATCTGGTAAGCTTTTTTCAGATATTTTTGCTAATTTATTTCTAAATTGTGCATATTTTCCTAATGAAATAACTTCTTTTTTTATTTTTTCCATTCCTATAATTTCATTAAATAGTTTTTCTACTTCATCTGGCTTTCTTTCTCCAGATGAACTTGCAAGTAGCTCTTCCATTGTTGGAATACTATTTTCATTTAATAAAAACAATTCTTCTTTATCTAGATTCAAATCAGCATGTTTTGTTAAAGTTTTTTGTAGTATTTTATCAATATATCTTCCATTTCCAAAGTTCTTTCTACTTTTTCCAAAATCAATTATTTCTCTTATTTTACTTTCAGCATTTTCATTAATACTAAAACCTATTTTTTCAGCCTTCATTTTATAAATATCATATAATTCATCTTCTGTGTAATCTGCAAATTCAAATGTATATCCTATTCGTGATTCAATTCCAGAATTTGATCTAATAAATTCTCTCATTTCCTTAGTATATCCAGCAAAAATAACTACTAAATCGCCTTTATAATCCTCCATTGCTTTTATAAGGGTATTTATTACTTCAGTTCCAGCATTTCCTGTTGTTTGAACTAAAGAATATGCTTCATCTATAAATAGCACTCCACCTAATGCAGAATTAATTACCCTTCCTGTTTTTATAGGTGTTTGTCCAGTATAAGCAGCAACCAAATCTTTTGCTTCAACTTCAACACATTTATTTTCTTTAATATATCCCATATCATATAAAATTTTTGAAACAAGTCTTGCTACAGTTGTTTTTCCTGTTCCTGCATTTCCTAAAAACATCATATGTAAATTGAAATCAGGCATCTTTTTGCCATATTTTTCAATTTCTTTTCTTAGATTTAAAAAGCTATTGAATTCTCTAAGTTGTTCTTTAATATTGTTCATTCCTATTAAATCCTTGAATAATTCTTCAATTGAATTATTTTCAATTCTTTCAGATGGTAATTCTATTTCAGCTTTGTTTATTACATAACCTGCCAGAAAATAGCTTAATTCACTATTTTTAAATGGTAAATATCTTCTATTTTCTTTAATATACTTTTGAACTCTTTTTTCAACATTTTTATCCATTTTCTCTTTAAGATAGTCTGGCAACATCTTTTTAAAAATATCAAATATTTTTTTATCATCATAATCTTCAAATTCTAATACATCACTAAATATATATGGCAACTTTGAATTTGTTTTACAAAATCCTTTATATTCAAGCTCTGTACAATCTAAAATAATATATCTTCCATATATTTCGCTTACAATTCTGTCTATATTTTTTTTATTTTGTTTTCTTTCATTTGCTGCTGCTGTTGAAAAATCATCAAAGTTAGCACTACTATCTAAATAATCTTGAATATCAGAAATTACATATAAAACATTTTCTCCAAGATAAAAATCTTTTTTTAAAGATAGATTAATAGGTCTTCTATTGCTTATTTTTCCTATGCTATACAAATACTCAGAAATTTTATCTATTGTTTCTTGTTTATTAGTTCCTTCATTTCCAATAAAAGCACATTTTAGCCCCTTAATATTTGGAATTGCAAGTTGTGACATGAAATTTTCAACCTTAGGGGCAAGATTCATAATTTTGAGCCTTGTTAAATTTCTTTCATATGCATCAAAGCCAAACATAACATCTTGATTTTCTTGTATAGCCTTATGTCTCAAATAATATATATATCCAGCAACTTTTATTGGACATGCAGGCATCCTACATACAACATTTTTTGTGTTTTTTTCAGTTCTAGATAAACAAAGTTCAGTTAAACCAGTGTCTAACCTTGCTGAATATGTACATGTATATATGTTATTGTTTACAATTCCTTTATTAAGCATATCTACCATTCCATCTGTTCTACAAAGCCCAGTATGTGATATTACAACATTTCCATCAGGATTCAAGTCTGGTTCAACTCTTACTAAATTTAGTTCTAATAGTTTTTCTGCAGTTGCAATAACATTCGGTGCCACTTCTGAAAAGCCTGTTGCTTTCCATTCAAAATTGAATCTTATGTTCTCAGTTTCTTTTTTATTTTCTTTTTCAATTTCAATTTCATTTTTCTTCTCTTTTTCATTTTCTTCCATTAAAAATTCCACCCTTAAATTTATATTTTCATACTATCCCCGCAACCTACTTTTCTTGCACTTTTAAACAATTCTTTTTCCTTCTTAGTTACAATTTTCTCACATATTCCTTCTTTTGAACAAACCTGCAAAGTGATTTTTCCGCTCTCAATTTTAGGATGCCTTAATACCCTTGCAAAATCTTTTTTTTCAACATTTTGCCTGCTAACACCAATATACGAAAATTTTTCATCTTCATAAGGAACATCACCATTTTTTAATAATTTATGAATTTTAGTTCTATTAACCCTACAAGTAGAATGACACCAATCATTTTCAGGCATCGGGCAATTTTCTATATTGGGGCATGGAGCAATCACACACCCACCTTGTTCTATAAGATTTTTTCTAATTACTTTTATTTCACTAAAACCAACAGGTGTTCCTGGTTCTATTATTAGCAGAATTTTATTAGTTGCTTTCCACAATTTATCCAAAGCTTGTTTTCTATCATTTTCATTTAATTCATTTAAAACATATGAGCAGATTACTAAATCAGCACTATATTTAATATCTGAATTTAATAAGTCAAATTTTTCCCATTTTGCATTTAGTAATGTATTATCCTCAGAGTTTTTCATAAAAAATTCTCCAAGATTTCTCATTACATCTTCTCTTTCCAGGCAAATAATTTTTCCAACATCAATTAAGCTATTAACTGCCCAACTTCCTGCACCTGTTCCTGCTCCAACATCTAAAACCGATTCAATTTTTGGATTATATATTTCTAGAACATTTTTCAACGCTGTATAAATTGCTGAATATGTTGCAGGCATTCTTACAGCTGAATATGCAAGAGCTTCGATATTTTCAGTAACTAATCTATTACCTTTTCCACTTTTTTCTCGATATTTAAAACTGATATTTTCCGCATTTTTTTGTAAATCTTTTATATTTGCTTTTTCTAATTCGTTTTCAATAAGATTTTTTAGTTCTATTGGTAATTCCATATATTTTTACATCCTTTCATAAAAATAAAAACTTTCTAATCACACCACCTAGTAGCATACCACCCGTTCCATATCCTCTCTCATAATCTTACGTCCCCAGCTAATCTTGCAACTTTTCAAGTCCTCATTACATTCAGCAACAATTACATATTCATCTGTTTTATCAATAATAAAAACTGAATGATAATCACCATCAATTCTAGCCTGATCACCTATTCTAAGTTCATCATAATTTTCAAACACTCTAACAGGTGCATCTTCTCCAAAAACTAAATCACTTAATAAACTTGCAAAACCTCTGCACTGAACGCTTGTTGCTTCATACGGATAAACATCATCAGATTTTCCATAATATGCATTACAATATCTTTCACCATATTCATTATGATTACACGGAATTTCTGTAACACTATACATATTATTGTTTTCATGGGGATTACTAGACTTTTCCCCCATATGATTCCAATACATATCATTTGGAAAAATAAGTTGCAATTCAATAATTTTTTTATTAAACTCATTTAACCAATTTTGAGGATATTGATTAGAAGATTGCATTGATGCAGTTATATATTTATTATTAATTTGATTTTGATTTTCTTCTAAGATTTTGAAAAATTTATTTTCATTATTATCTGTATTTGAATTTCCCAGTGCTTCAACCGTTTCTGCAAAAGCCAAAACATTTTTATTTATTTTTGTAATTGCTAAAATTATAAAAAAGAATAAAATAATTAAAAATATTCTTAAGATTATTTTTGATACTAATTTTGCCATGTTTTCTATAATATTTTTCATATGTTTCACCTATTTTGTATAACTTTTGTATTTTTTCTTTTTCAAAATTATTTCATTATTATTTATGTTCTTTTGTAGTATTAATCTAAAAAAACATTTGTAAACTACTTATATATAAATTATATCAATACATAATTTAATTGTAAATATTTTTTGTTTCAATTGTTGCATTTTTACTTATTCCGTTGTATAATTTAGAAATAATTGTAATATTTAGGATATACTAAATATAGCACGGAATTTTACAGAAAGGAGATTGTTAGTTTAAACTAACAAAAATTATGCCTATGGAAACAACATTAATTAAAGATTTATTTAGAAATACAAAATCTTACGAAAACCAAGAAATTAAAATTGAAGGTTGGGTCAGAACAGTTCGTGACTCAAAAACATTTGGATTTATTGAATTAAATGATGGTTCATTCTTCAATAATGTTCAAATTGTTTTTAATGATAATTTATCTAATTTTGATGAAATATGCAAATTAACAATAGGTTCATCAATTGCAGCAACAGGTAAATTAGTTCTTACACCAGATGCAAAGCAACCTTTTGAAATACAAGCAACAAGTGTAACAGTTGATAACCTAAGTTCACAAGATTATCCACTTCAAAAGAAAAGACACACTTTTGAATATTTAAGAACTGTTGCACATTTACGTCCAAGAACAAATACATTTAATGCAATATTCAGAATAAGAAGTGTTGCAGCTTTTGCAATACATGAATATTTCCAAAACAATGGATATGTTTATTTAAACAGCCCAATCATCACATGTGCAGACTGTGAAGGTTCAGCTGAAATGTTTAAATTAACAACATTAGATTTAGATAAACCATTACCACAAAAAGATGGACAAACTGATTTTTCTCAAGACATCTTTGGTAAAAAAGCTTATATTACTGGTTCAGGTCAATTACATGGAGAAACATTTGCACACGCATTTGGAAAAATCTATACATTTGGGCCAACTTTAAGATCAGAAAATTCAAACACAAAAACACATGCTAATGAATTCTGGATGGTAGAGCCAGAAATCTGTTTCTGTGATTTAGAGCAATTAATGAATATTGAAGAAGATTTCTTAAAATATGTTGTAAAAGTTGTTTTAGAAAAATGCCCAGAAGAATTAGAATTCTGCGATAAATTCATTGAAAATGGATTAATCGAAAAATTACAAAAAGTATGCAATTCTTCTTTTACAAGATTAGACCATAAAGAAGCTATTGACATTCTTAAAAAAGCTGATAAAGAATGGGAATTTGAACCAGAATACGGTGAAGATTTAGCAAAAGAACATGAAAAATATATTACAGAATATTTCAACGGACCAGTATTTGTTAAAAACTGGCCAAAAGATATTAAAGCTTTCTATATGAAACTTAACCCAGACGGAAAAACAGTTGCTGCAGTTGACCTAGAAGTTCCTGGCGCAGGTGAAATCATGGGAGGTTCTCAAAGAGAAGAAGATTACGATAAATTAGTAAATCGTATGAAAGAAATAGGAATGAATACTGAAGAATTAGATTGGTATTTACAATTACGTAAATTCGGTTCTACAGTTCATTCAGGATTTGGACTAGGATTTGAAAGATTATTGATGTATATTACTGGTATGCAAAATATTCGTGATGTAATTCCATTTCCTAGAACACCTGGAAATTGTGATTTTTAATGAATATGATGACGGAGAAAATTTAAATGTTTTAAATTTTCTCCGTCACTTTTATTTTGTTTTAATTTACATTTTATATATTTTTTCCAATAAAGCTTCTTCTAATGTTTTAGAAAAATTAATTTTTAAACTTTCTGCTTTAGTATTTATCCACTTAGGAATATTTACAGTTTTCTTTACTAATTCTTTTCCCCATTTTTCTGCAAAAGCACTTATATCTACAGCTATATATGTTTTAAATTTTGAAATATAATCCCAATCTTCTATATCCAATCTTTTTTCGAATTCTTCAAATTTTACATCTTCAATTTTACTTGCTTTTGGAATTTTATTGTCCGCTTCCATTTCGTCTATTATTAATCCTGCAATTAAATCTTCCGCCATTTCCATTGCTTCTTCTAATGTACTTCCACATGTTGAAGCACTACAATTCAATGCTCTTTCTAAATCTGGTACAAAAACAGAATATCCACCTTCTTTCTCTTCGTAAAATAATACTGGATAAATAACTTTCATTTTTATATACCTCCTTAAGTATACTTAATTTATTTTAAACCTGCTTGTTTTAATATGTTGTTTAGAGTACCTTTTGGAATATCTCCCTTATGATTTGGTACTATTAGACTTCCGTTCTATATCTGTATGCCTATATATGTAGTGTGACCCATTTGTATGATGATGATACCATCCTTTGGAGGTTAATATTTTGTCTAATTCACGAAACCTCATATTCTTACCTCCTGTTTAATATATTTTACTACGTGCAATACGTATTTGTCAATAATATTATAATATTTAATAAAATTCTTATCTTTCATCAACTACCTCCTGTAAATTAAATTCTTATTATTTTTCTACTTTACAATAACATATACTTTTGAACGCAAAAAAAGCAAAAACCTCCTTTCTTATTTGAAATTTAGTTCTTGCTTCATTTATTATATTTATATTTTACATTAATTACTATTTGTGAACTAATGTTTGTATTATATCATGTTTTCGTATACTTTTCAACCTTATTTTAAATAATAATGTCTTATAGGTTTTAAATCATCATCCAATTCATAGCAAATAGGATTTCCAGTTTGAAGCTCTAATCCAATTATTTCCTCATCTGTCATATTATCTAAATATTTTATCAATCCTCTTAAACTATTTCCATGTGCTGCTATTATTACTCTTTTTCCTTCCATTAAATCTTTTTTAATATCAGAATTCCAATAATCCATAACCCTTTTTATCGTGTCTAACAAATTTTCTGTTGTTGGCAATTCATCTTTAGTTAAATCTTTATATTTTGGATCATTTCCAGGATATCTTTCATCATCTGTTGATAATTCTGGTGGCTTAACATCTGTGCTTCTTCTCCATAATAATACTTGTTCGTCACCATATTTTTTCTTTGTTTCATCTTTATTTAATCCTTGCAAAGCTCCATAATGTCTTTCATTTAATCTCCAACTCTTTTTTACAGGAATATCTTTTTCACCTAACTCTTCTAAAATATAATTTAATGTATCATTTGCTCTTTTTAATACAGAAGTATACGCAATATCAAATTCAAACCCTTTCTCCTTTAGTGCCTTTCCTGCATCTTTTGCTTCTTGTATTCCTTGTTCAGATAACTCTACATCTGTCCATCCTGTAAATCTATTTTCTAAATTCCACATGCTTTGTCCATGTCTAACTAATACTAATTTAAGCATAATTAACCTCCTTATTATTTCTTATATGCACATTATAATAATTTTCTTATCAAAAAGTCAATAGTATGTGAATAATATTTCATATTTTAGGCAATAAAAAATTTCGCATTTGTACTGTCAAATGCGAATTAAATACTCTATAATTTTATTTATTTTTTCTTATTTACCAATAACTTTCTTTTGCCAACTTTTTTCATTACATTTTGGGCATTTCATATATCTAGTTCTTCCTTTGTGCATAGCTAAAAATACACTTGAATATTCTGGTACATATTTATAATGACATTTATCACATTCATAATATCCTGCTGTTTGCTCAATTTTTAGACAATTAAACATTCCAATTGCAAAAGTAATAGACCCCAGAACTACCAATGAAATCCTAATCCAATTTTGCATTTCTACAAAAGAAGCCAAAAATATCAAAATCAAAAATGTAATAGATGAAATATATCCTATAACTACTTCTAACTTTAGCATTTTTTTATCTGATTCTTCCTTTTGTTTTACCATATCAATTAAATTTTGCTCTAATTTTTCATTATAATTATCCATTTTAATTACCTCCCCACTTAATAATTCATTTACACTTATTTTTAGTTCATTACATAAATCAAGCATTATTGATGAATCAGGCATTGATTTTCCATTCTCCCATTTCGAAATAGCTCTATCAGTAATATTTAACTTTTCTGCTAGTTGAGCTTGAGTTAAACCATTCTTTTTTCTACATTCAGCAATAAACTTTCCAATTTTAATCTGATCCATATCATTTTCCTCCTTCGATTTAAGTGTAAAATATTGTTCTTCAAAAGTCTACATACCATTGGTTGAGTGGGGTATTTTTTCATATCAACTAATGGTTGATAACCAAAATTATACTATTATTCTACGTTTTTATTATACCAATATTTAATTATATGAACAATATTTTAGTCTGAATATTTTTCGTCTAATCACATATTAATTAATTTTTACCAAACTTTTTAAAATATTATATACTAAAATTTCAAAACTAACATCAGATGACAACATAAATGCATGTGTAATTTGCTCACCTTTTACTTAGATAACAATCGAGTAGGAACTGAATAATTATTTTATTCAGTGTCCTCTCACACCACTGTA
>CAMEHU010000007.1 GCA_945917765.1 uncultured Lachnospiraceae bacterium
CGTACGGTGGTGTGAGAGGGAATAAATAAAATAATTATTTATTCTCTACTCGATTTGTAATTATATTCTATTTGATAGGTAAGAGATACTACTGGTGGAGGTGAGGAGAGTCGAACTCCTGTCCAATTATTCTTCCACATAAACTTCTCCGAGTGCAGTTTGTTATTAAAATTCCCCTAATATGTCATTAACAAACAAACAACATATTAAAGTAGCTATAAAATACCCACTATTCCCATAGCAAGAAATAGCTTTGTTTCCCACATAATCGACGCCTTGTTAATAGCCGTGGGAAGCTATTAGAAGACGACACTGCAACTTAGGCAGCGTAAGCTAATTCTGTACGATCAGCGTTTATATTTATTCTCCCGTTTTTTTAAGTGGCCAACGAGAATCCACTACTCGCTATTTATACTTCTAAATAACTGTCGAAACCAATTACACCCCCATATAAAAATATAAAACTGATATGGTTTGTTAAGTTATTAACTATACTTCTATATTATACAATATTTTAAGATATAATACAAGATTTTAATAAATGAAAATTATTAATTAAATTTTATTTTAATTATTAATTGAATAGTAATTATAAATAACAAAACAATAATAAGAAAAATAGTTATTGCAAAAAATATACATTAAGTATAAAATACAATTAAGAGAAAATCAAGAAATTAAAATACCTAAAAGAATTCGATAGAAAGGATGGTAAATGATGAAAATTACTGACATTAATGAATTACAAAAAATTGCAAATGACATTAGAATAAATATTGTAAAAACAGTTTATAATGCACAATCAGGTCACCCAGGAGGTTCATTATCATGTGCAGATATATTAACTGTTTTATATTTTAATCAAATGAATATAAATCCAAATGAGCCAAAAGCAGAAGGAAGAGATAGGCTAGTATTATCAAAAGGACATAGCTCACCAGCATTATATAGCACTCTTGCTAAAAGAGGATATTTTGATGAAAAAGATTTAGATTCATTTAGAAAAATAGAATCAAAGTTACAAGGACATCCAGACATGAATAAAGTTCCTGGAGTAGATATGTCAAGTGGTTCATTAGGACAAGGTTTGTCTGTTGCAAATGGAATGGCGCTATCTTCAAAAATGGACAGTATGGGATATAGAGTATATTGCATATTAGGTGATGGAGAAATAGAAGAAGGTCAAGTATGGGAAGCTGCAATGACAGCATCTAAATACAAGCTTGATAATTTATGTGTTATTGTTGATAATAATAATCTACAAATAGATGGAAATATTAAAGATGTAAAAGGGCTTAATAGAATTGAAGAAAAATTTGAAAGCTTTGGATTTAAAGTAATTCCTGTTGATGGAAATAATATTGAACAATTAATTGATGCATTTGATAGAGCAAAAATGACAAAGGAAATGCCTACAGCAATTATTGCTAAAACAGTTAAGGGAAAAGGAGTTTCATTTATGGAAAATCAAGCTGGTTGGCATGGAAAGGCTCCAAATGAGGAACAGTTTAAATTAGCAATTGAAGAATTAGGTGGAAAATTTTAAATCGGGGACGGAGATGATTTAAAATTTTTGAAATAGGGGACAGAGATAATAAGATAAATTTAATTATACCAAAAATAAAACTCTAAAAAATAGCATAATAATAAAAGAAAGGAAGAAAAATTATGAATACAGATAAAAAAATTGCAACACGCCAGAGCTATGGTGAAGCTTTAAAAGAGCTTGGAGAAATCAATAAAAATATAGTTGTTTTAGATGCAGATTTATCAACAGCAACAAAAACAGAACTTTTTGCAAAAGAATTTCCAGAAAGATTTTTTGATATGGGAATTAGTGAACAAGATATGATAGGAACATCTGCAGGTTTTGCAACATGTGGAAAAATACCATATGCAAGTACTTTTGCTGTATTTGCAGCAGGTAGAGCATATGATCAAATTAGAAATAGTGTGTGTTATCCAAATTTAAATGTAAAAATTTGTGCAACACATGCGGGTGTTACAGTAGGTGAAGATGGAGCATCACACCAAATGATAGAAGATATTTCAATGATGAGAACTTTGCCTAATTTAAAATTATTTTCGCCAAGTGATGATACACAAACAAGATTTATAATTAAAGAAATTGCTAATATTAATTCACCTTGCTATGTACGTTTATCAAGACTTTCAACTCCTATTATATATGATGAAAATGAACAATTTGAAATGGGAAAAGCAAAACAAATTGGAGAAGGGGAAGATGCAACAATATTTGCAACAGGTGTATGTGTTTCAGAGGCTTTAAAAGCTAAAGAAGTTTTAGAGAAAAAAGGAATTTTTGTAAGAGTTGTTGATGTTTTTTCATTAAAACCAGTTGATAAAGACACAATTATAAGATGTGCAAAACAAACAAAAAGAATTATTACTGTTGAAGATCATAGTATAATAGGAGGGTTAGGAAGTATTATATGTGAGGTTCTAAGTGAGGAATATCCATGTAAAGTTACAAGATTAGGAATAAATGATTCATTTGGAAAATCTGGTAATGCAGTTGAACTAATGAAATATTTTAAAATTGACTGTGATGCAATTGTTAATTTGTTTTAAAAAATATACTTGTAATTTATGATGTAAATAAAAATAGTATAAGAAGCACTTTTAACCTGATTTTAAGCGGAAAAACAGGTATTTATTAATAGGATATAATAAGAATAAAATGTTAAACGATAGTTATAATATTACAATTACATTACAGCTATATTACAGAAATGTTGCAAAAATGTTACAAATATGGTATAATTAAGTATACTATATAAGAAGGTGATATAAATGGTAATATTAACTATAATATATATTCTATTACTAATTATTGCAGAATTAATAGGTTACACAGTACTACAAATTAAATTATATGGAATGAATGTTAAAGATTTCTGGTCTTTTATCAAATCAGTACAAGATTTAGAAATTTTATATAAGTTTTCTAAAAAATATGAAAGTATGTCTCCACAGGAGCAAATAATATTTTTGGCAGAAGCGGAAAAAATGTTTAGTGTATTTGAAAAAGTTCCAGAACAAATTTGGGAAGATGAATATGATAAATATTCACAAATATTAGATGCATATAAAAGTATAAAAATGCTTCGTTGGGCTGAAGTAAATGTATAAGAATAATGAATAAAACATAAAAAATAACACACAAAAAAGTGTGTTATTTTTTATGTTAAAAGGAAAAAAAGTTGTTAATTTTAGTAAAGAGGTTAGTGTTTCTTAGTGAGTTATTATATTTAAAAATTTTTAGTAATAGTTTTATTGAAATCAGAATACTATAATGATATAATCTATTATATCAAATAAAAAAGGAGGGCTAATATGCCGATTATTACATGTGGTATTATTTTACCAAATGGACGGTTTTTACCGAATGATGGAAATGGTCATCGCAAAAACGCATTGAAATTTTGCGAACAGTATCCTGAACTTAAGAAAATGATGGAATCTGACACAACCCTTGACCCAGATGAATTTCTACTTGTTGCAGGCTGTGCAATAATTGCAGCATACCGAGGTGAAAAGTGTCTTAAGGTCGCAAAAAATAATCACAATTTAATAATAAAAAATTTGGCTGAGCAGTATGCAAAAGCTGGTTTTGCAATTTGGCCATATTGGAAAATAAATGGTGATTATAAGAAATTACTTGATAATATTATTAATTGTTCTAAAAAAATGCAACTAATTAAAATGGAGGCACAAAATGAAACACGGATTTATTATCAATGAAAGGTTCTATCACAACCAAGGTTTAGGACATGAACACAATGCTCGCCAATTAATAAAACAATTTGGCTGGGAAACACAGTGGAATAATGGAGATGCACAGGATTTTTTGGTTTTAAAAAAAGGTGCTATTCAGGTAGGGTCTGGTATTTATTCCAAAAAAATAATTGTTTCAAGAAAGATTTTCCGCACAATTTCCAAGCATGATGAGCTTGAAGAAATGATTAAAAAGTTTGAGCTTACCGACTTTAAAATCGAATTTATTGAGCATTAAAAAAAGAAAGTGAAAATACGAAATTTATTAATTTCTATTTTCACTTTCTTTTACATTTTAGTAACATTTTACTAAAAAATATTAACTAGCAGTGTGATGAGAAGAAAAGCTTTTAGTTTATTATTTACAACATAAATGTAACATAATTTAAATAAAAAAATATAATAGATTAAGGAAATAATTAATAAAGAAAAGAAAAAAATACTACTTGAATAAAATAAATAAAAATAAAAATAATAATATAAATATAGAAAAAAAAGAAGTGTGGTAGTTTAAAGTATTCTAGATATTTTTTAAATTTAAAGTTTATAGGTAAAACTTAAAACCTAAATTTTTGGTTAAGGAAGTATAAAATGAAATTAATATATTTTGATCATGCTGCAACAACTCCCGTAAAACAGGAAGTAGTTAATGAAATGTTACCATATTTTTCAACCAATTTTGGAAACGCTTCTTCAATATATTCAATAGGAAGAAGAAGTAAAAAGGCAATAGATTTGGCAAGAACCAGAGTAGCAAAAGCAATAAATTGCAATGAGAAAGAAATCTATTTTACGTCATGTGGAAGTGAGTCAGATAATTTAGCAATTAAAGGCGTAGCATATGCAAATAAAGAAAAAGGAAATCACATTATTACAAGTAAAATAGAACATCCTGCTGTGTTAAGAACTTGCGAAAGCTTGGAAGGTGATGGCTTTGAGGTAACATACTTAAATGTTGATGAAAATGGTTTTATTGATTTAGAAGAACTCAAAAACTCGATTAAGCCTGAAACAATTTTAATATCAATAATGTTTGCAAACAATGAAATTGGAACAATTGAGCCAATAAAACAAATAGCAGAAATTGCAAAGCAAAGAAAAATAATCTTCCATTCAGATTGCGTTCAAGCCATTGGAAATATAAATATTGATGTACAAGAATTAGGAATAGATATGTTATCAATGTCTGCACATAAATTCTATGGACCAAAAGGAGTGGGGGCATTATATGTAAAAAACGGAATTGAATTCAAAAAAATACAAGATGGTGGAAAGCAAGAAAGAAATAAAAGAGCGGGAACAGAAAATGTTGCAGGAATTGTTGGACTTGGTAAAGCAATTGAAATAGCAAACAATAATTTAGAAAATTATAATAGAAAATTATTAAAACTAAGAAACTATTTTGTACGAGAAATTACAAGTAAATATGAAAATATAAAAATAAATGGAGATTTAAAACAGCGATTACCAGGGAATATAAATATTTCATTTCCAAATGTAGATGCTGAAGAATTACTTTTAAAACTTGATAGTTTGGGAATTTGTGCATCTGCAGGTTCTGCGTGTAGTTCTGGTTCATCTAAGCCATCACATGTTTTAACAGCAATTGGTTTAAATAAGGATTTGGTTGGAGGTTCATTAAGAATCACATTTGGTGAACAAAATAATATTGATGAAGTTAAGTATTTGATTGACAGTATTGCTGAAATAATTGGTAGGTAGATATGTAATGAAAAAATTAAAATTATTTTTGATTGGAATTTGTGCTGGTTTTATTACAGGCTTTTTCTCAACTGGAGGAGGAATGATTGTTTTACCAGCACTTATTTATTTTATGAAAATGGACGAGAAAAATGCAAGAGCAACAACAGTTTTTGTAATATTGCCAATGGTTATAACTGCTGCTGTTTTTTATTATAGAGATAAATATTTTGATGTTTCTCTAGGAATAAAATGTGCAATAGGTGGAATTATTGGAGGTTTTATTGGGACAAGACTGCTAAAAAAAATTCCTAATAAATATTTGAAAATTGTGTTTATTCTGTTCTTGGTTTATGCTGGGGTGTGCATGATTTGGAGATAGTTTTATGAAGTTAATGTTTTGTATGTTTTAATGATAATTTTATAATAATAATTAAATTTATGCTATTAAGATAATTTTATAATCGTAATAAAATTTATGTGATTAATTTTTAGATTCTAACAATAAGGTAATTAATTTTTCTTGATTCTGACAATAAAAAGAAAGGTGAAAAAGCGTGATTGAGATTTTTATTGGAGCAATTTCTGGAATGATAACAGCAATAGGTATGGGAGGCGGAACTGTGCTGATTTTACTACTAACAATGTTTTTATCAATTCAACAGCATATAGCCCAAGCAACGAACTTAATATTTTTTATTCCAACAGCAATTACTGCGATAATTGTAAATTTAAAAGAAAAAAATATAGAATTAAAAACAGGAGTAAATATAATAATTTTTGGAATCATAGGAGCAATTATAGGTTCAATTTTAGCAAATAAAATAGAAGTTAGAAATTTAAGGAAATTTTTTGGTATTTTCTTATTATGCATTGCAATGCACGAGATTTACAATTTTTACAAGTTGTATATTAAAGAAAAAAATACAAATAATATAAATAGATAAAAAATTACAATTATATAAAAATAATTATAAAAAACTTAAGAGAAGAAGGAGGAAAATCAAATGAAATTGATAAAAGGTATGATAATTGGTGGAATGGTTTCTGCTGGTTTAATAATGATGTATGGTGAAACAATGGGATTTAATAAAAAGAAAATGATGAAACAAGGTAAGAAAATGATTCATAAGATGGGGATGTAAGACCTCATCTTTTTTGGGGGCCAATGTGGATGGGGCAATTCGGTTAAATCCTAATTAAATATATTTATAAAGCAGAATATTGAAAACACAGTATTCCGCTTTTTACATCAAATCAACTGAAACTCAATCGTAACAATCCTTTTCAGTATTCTCTTCACTCTGTAAATATGTGTATAACTTTGAGTACAACTTACTGAAATACGCTAGAGAGTAACAGCTCATTTATAAATTTATGATTCGACTTTTAACATGTAAATAATTGATTAAATAGAAAGCTCTAAAACACAGAATTCAAACAAACGTGTCGAAATATGTCGACCGATTTTTCTTGATTTATCAGTAGATATGCATTATAATACATATATAAAAAAGATATCTAATGAATTAGGTCATTAAAATTTTATCTAGAAGAATTTTATTTTTATCATTAGTTCGTAAAAGAACAAAATTCAGTTTATTTAAAAATTTAGGAATTTAAATGTGGAACAAATCAATTGCTATTGTAGAAAAAATATGGTAATATGGAGGAGAAAAATGCAATACAATACTACAATTAAAAGATTTATAGAAGAAAAGGGTATAGACTATTCTTTTATTGAAAACAATACAGAGGCAATTTGCTATAATAAAAATGATATTAATCCAATAGTTGCAAGATTTGGAATGTACCAAAACAAAAAATGGGAAAATATAACTATTGATAATGTTATAGGTAAAGATAGAGGAAAGACACAAAATTTATTAAATGAATTAGAAAACTTATTTAATAAAGATGGAGATTCATATAAAAGACGAAGTATATCAATGTTAGAGTATGATTCAAAAGAAATAGTTGAGAAACTGGAAAAAAGTTTTCTTAAAGAACCGATTGAGTTAAAGGAAATAAAACCAGGAAAATATATTATAGGCAATAATGGAATGCATAGAATAAATTTAATTAGATTGCATTATATAAATGATATGAAAACAAATAAAAGGTTGAATATAGATATACAAGGAAAATATTCAATTAAGGTTAGAGTTGAAAAAATCGATGTAGTAAAAACATATTCAAGGTATCTTATCAGTTTATTAAACAAAAATGTGCTTATAGAGGACGAAATAGACAAAAATTATTTAAAAACTAATAATGTAGTTCTATATGATGAAAATGAAACATCTAAAATACTGAACTATCAACAGTTAATCCAGTATGTGGAGAATATAATTGGAAAAAGATTGATAAACCAATACAAAGATGAATTAGCTATTTTATATGAAACTGATAAATATTTTAGAGATTACATAGATTTGTTTAAGACCAAAAATATAATTAGAAAATCTTTGTTTGAAACAGAAAAAAGGAGAATATAGTATGGAAAAGTTAGTTGAAATTAATAATGAAAATTATCCAGAATTTTATAACAAGAATATAGACAAATATGTTCTTATAAATTCGGAAAAAGATATATTAGGAATAATTACAATTGACAACTCATGCAAATGTAACAAAATAAAAATTAATGTAATGGAAGAATTTCAAGGAAATGGCTATGGAAAAACAATTTTTAAAAAGGCAATTGAGAAATATAAAGAAAGATATACAACTGAAGATTTAAGATTCGAGGTCAATGATGAAAGCAGGTTAAATAATATTTTACTTGAATGTGGTGGTATAAATATTGCAAATAATAATGGAATTTTGACATATATATTGCCATTGAATAAGAAGTAAAATATATTAAAAAGGAAGAAAATATGGAAGTTAAGGTATCGTCAATAAAAGGAGCACAGGAAGAATTAAAGAACTGTAATACAGAAAATATAAAATTAATAATTGCTTCGTCTTATGAAAAAAATGTTGATAGTGTTAAAAATGAAAACAAGTTAATTTTGCATTTTGATGATGTAACATCAGTAAGAACTAAATCCTTTAATAAAAGTATTGCTAAGCAAATTAATACATTTATTAACCAAATAGATTTTAATAAAGAAAAATTGTATGTATGTTGTGATAGCGGTGTATCAAGAAGTTCGGCTATTGCTGCTGCAATTTTAAGAAAGTATAAACAAGATGAAAATGCTATTTGGAAGAATTATAATTTTCAACCTAATGTTCTTGTTTATAGAATTTTATGTGATGAGTTAAATCTAAGAAATTATCCTATGAGATTACAGCATAAGGTAAATATTAATAGAAAAGCTTTGAAAAGGAAAATTGCTGAATCAAAATTATAAAAAGGTAAAACAAATTAATTTGAAATTTTAAAGGTTTATTGTTCTATTTTTTCGTCAAGGTACGTACTTAATCATTTTTAAAAAAGTTACTTTTTGTTGAATTTTCAATACTTTATAGATTTCACCTTGTAAAAATATTGCAACAGTTTTATTAAAAATAATTCTAATAAAACTGTTGCAATTATTGTATTAATTTCAATAGTATCAATAATTGCACTAGCAGGTTTTGCTTATGCAAGATACATAACAAGAATAAATGGAAATGCACAAGCCAAAATAGCAAAATGGAGCTTTGATTCTAAAATATTAAATAGTGCACAAACAAGAGAAGTATCAGATTTTTCTATAACAAGAACAGATAATAAGGGAGATGTTGATCCGAGTACAATAGCACCAGGTACAAGTGGAGAGTTTATTATTGAAATTGATGCTAGCCGGAACAGAAACTTTATTAACATACGAAACTAAAATGACATTTACAAATAAGCCTAAAAATTTAAAATTTTATTGGGATAGCAATAAAACCCAAGAAGCAGTTGTTGAAAATGAGACCTATCTTGCTTTAAATGGATTTATAACCTTAGAAGATAATAAAAAGAGAGATATTCCAATCTACTGGGAATGGCCATTGGAAACAGGAAGTTCACCAAGTGAGATTGAAGAAAATGATGAAATTGACACAACATTTATAGGAAAAACAATGTCAATGAAAATTACAACAGCAGGAGCACAGGTAACATCAAATCCGTATGCAAATAGAGTTGCTTCGACTACAATAAATGGGGAAATTACAACTTATAATACAGTACAAGCAGCAATAAATGCTGCAGGAAATAATCAAGGAGCAGTTGTAACTTTGTTAGATGATATACAAGAAAGTGTAGTAATTTCAGCTAATCAGGATATTGTTTTAAATATGAATGAGAAAACAATAAGTTCAGGTAAATACAGTACGGTTCGTGTTGAGGATGGAACTTTGACTATTGTTGGAAATGGAAGCATAAAAGGAGAGGGAAACAGTACTAACGATATAATAGCTATAGATGTAAGACCAAATGGAGTATTAAATATATTAGGAAATGCTATAATTACTGGCTTGAATCAAGGAAGTGGAACTGGAAGAGGAATTAATAATTATGGAACTACTAATATAAAAGGTGGTAATATTTCAGGAAAAATATACGGAATAACGAACCAAAGTTCTGGAAAAGTGAATATATATTATAATACAGTAATATCTATCGTATGTAATACAGTAAGTACAACTCAAAATGCAGTAATAACAATTTATGGTGGAACAATTCAGAGTCTTTATAATGCAGGAAATGGTCAAATTATAGATTATAGATAAGGTGTATTATATATTTAAAAATAATAAGAGAGTATCGTAAAGTTTGTGTGAACAATATAATACTCTCTTTTATTAAATCAAATTAAACCTAGCAACCCTTTTCATTATTTTCTTCACAACGAGGAAAACCTTCTTTTTTATCGCAGTCTAACTTAACTCCTTTTAAACATTTTCCTTTGTGTCCGCAAGAAGCACAGATTTTTTTATGCTTTACATTATCAGCCCAAACTTGAATTTCATAGAATTTGTTCGCACATAAAGGTCCAAAAACGAATTCTCCTTCTTTATCTGTAAATGTGTGACTTACAGGTTTTCTTTCCTCTTTTCCACAATCTTTGTCAACTTCAATTAATTTAACAACAGCATCTCTAACAGGTTCATCATAAGCATCTTTTATTATTCCGTAAATTACAGAACGATTGTCTTCAGGCAAAGTAATATCAATGTCATATTGCTTTCCAGAAGAAATAACACCTTCTACATCAATTACAGGATATTTATCTTTATTAAATTCCATTTATATCATCCTTTCAAAATTTTTGCATATATACATGCTTAATATATAGTATGTACGATTCGACATTTTGTGACATAACGGAGGAAAAGTATAGATATTAAGCATAAAATTCGGTGTGATTTTATAAAGCAAATTTGAATTGTAAAATGTCAGAAATTTATAATCGAAAAATCTCGAAAATTGTAGAAATTATACAAAAAAAATGATATAATACGAAACGAATGGAGAGAGTTATGAAAAAGGAAATATTATTAATAGTAAACCCTTGCTCAGGAAAGGGAAAAGTAAGTAAATATATACCACAAATTTGTGATAATTTGGAAAAACAAGGTTATGAATTAGAAGTAATTTACACATCTAAAAACAACAATGGCGAAGAAATTATCAAAAGCTATATCAGATATGTTGACTCTGTTGTTGTTTGTGGTGGTGATGGCACTTTAAATGAAGTTATTAATGGTATTGTAAAATGCTATAAAAAAATAGATGTAACATTTATTCCATTTGGTACAACCAATGATTATGCAAAAACAGTAAAAATGCCTAAAAATCATTTTAAATTGTCAAAAAAATTGCCTAAATACAAAGAATTAGGCGTTGATATAGGAAAATTTAATAACAGCTATTTTTACTATGTTGCAGCATTTGGTATATTTACAAAGATTTCATATACAACAGATTATAAAGAAAAAAATAAATGGGGAAAACTTGCATATTATAAAAAAGGAATAAAAGAATTAAAGAAAATGAAGTCATATCACACTACAATTGTAACTGATAATGAAATAATAAAAGATGAATTTATATATGGGTCAATAACAAACTCTATTTCAATTGGTGGCTTTAGATGGTTTAAAAGAAATGACGTAAAAATAAATGATGGATTATTTGAATTAGTCTTAATAAAAAAGCCTAAGAATTTTTTAGGATTTCTTAAAATCGTATTTTCTGTTTTAAGGAATAAATATGATCAAAAAAATATCTATTGTTTAAAAACTAAACATTTACAAATTGATTTTGACGAAAAAGTTGACTGGACATTAGATGGCGAATATGGTGGTAGTGAAAAACATGTTTTAATTGAAAACAATAAAAATAAAATTGATTTGCTTGTTCCAAATGACAACTGTTTTTAGTGATAACTATGTAATTTTGAAAAGTTAGAAAGGAATAATATTTATAATGAAGGATTTATTAAATTTGGAATATAATCAAGAGATTATTATAGAAAAAAACGTTTATATTGTTAAAGCGATGCTTAAATTTATAGAAGGTTCATCATATTGGTTAGAATATATTTTACAAGATAAAGAAAGCAATGAAACTGTTTACTTAGATGCAGAGCCAGGTCCTAAATATGCATTACATAAAATGATTAGTTTTATGATAAATCCAGAATTTGAGATAACCTATGAAAACGAGATATATGAATTATTTCAAAAAGGAAATGCAAAAATTGAAACATATTTTGGATATACGGATGTTGGTTTAAAAGATAATGTTGAATATTTTGAATATAAATGTAAAGATAAATTATTAACAATTGAAAAATGGCAAGATATGACAGAAGTAAGTTGTGGAAAATATGTAGATTCAAGTAAGATAAAAGTAAAAAAAATAGAAGAAGACAATTTTAGATTATAATAGGAGGTGTTAAAATTTGGTAGAGAAATTTAAAAATGGACAGGTAATTAAAATAAAAAATGAAGCTTATGTAGTTATAGGAATGATAGAATTTCAGGAGGATTCATGGGTATGGCAGGAATACAAATTAAAAAGTGATTCTGGAAAAGTCAAATGGCTAAATGTAGAGGAAAATGAAGGAAAAAAACAATATTCAATTTATGAAATGAATTTTAGTATTCCAATTATGAAATCAATGAATTTTAACTTTAAAAATAAAAATTATAAATTATTCGAAAAAGGGACTGCACGAGTAAAAACATATTTTGGAAATGTTGATGTTGATAAAAATGAAAAAGTTAATTTTAGCGAATATATTAGTGAGGATAAGAAAACACTGGTTTCATTTGAAGACTGGAGTGGAGAAATTGAAAAAAGCATAGGAAATTATCTTGATGAAACAGATATTGAAATTACGAATGAAATTAAAGCTGTAAAAACAACTTCACCTAAGAAATCGGAATCAATAATTGTTGTAGTTTTTTCAATGCTCTTTATAGTTCTTCCAATTTTGTTTGCAGGAATGGGTTCATTTATTGCATCAAGAAAAACAATATCAAGTTTTCTTGAAAAAGACACTAATTTCTCGTATGTTACATCTGTTACAAACAATGAAAATAATCAAAAAGCCAAGGTGTATAAAACAAATCTAAGTATTGATGAAGCTGTTAAAAAAATAATTGACGGTGCACCTGAAGCAATAAAAAAAGTTACAGATGCCGATGATGATGAAGGAATAGGAATTTTTACTAATGCAGAATATGCGTATGTGTATCAATCAGAAGATAATGTAACTTATGTTCAAGTTTCTAAAAAGAAATATGTAACATCAGGAACACGTGCATATCGATCAAGGTTCCATACAAGAGGATTTTATAGAACATATACAACGAATTCAACAAATAGCACTTATAATAGTTATTTAAGTTCAGCTAGACAACAAAGTATTAATTCTAGAAAATCATCTGGTGGTGGAACTAGCTCAGGAAAATAGAGGAAGGTTTACAGCTTAGAAAATGTGCTTTTTTGGATAATACGGAAAGATTATAAATAAGAAAAAAACGATAAATATTTAAATGATTAAAAGAAAAAAGGTTTAAATTTTTTAAGTAAAAAGTTAAATAAAAAATTAAAAACAAAAAGTAAAAAAATATAAAGGAGAAAAGTTATGGAAAATTTTCAAAATTTAGGATGGCAAATTTTAGAAACTGTTATATATGGAGCAGTTGGTTTATTTTGTATGATGATATGTACATTTATAGTTGATTTATTTGTACCATATGATTTCCCAAAAGAAATCAAAGAAAAAAACACAGCAGCTGGTTTTATAATGGCTGGAATATATATTGGTGTAGCAATCATTATAAGAACAATTATTAAATAAAAATAGTATGAAGAAAAATATAGAATTAAAGAATTTGAGAGGAGAAAAAATATATGAATGACCAATTATTTAAAATTATAGAAATAGTTATATATCTATTAATTGGATTAATATTTTTTATTATAGGATATAAAGTTTTATCAAAAAATAAACATTATAATTTAAATGATGAAATAGATAATAACAATAGAGCAGCAGGAATTATGGTTGCTGGATATTTTATAGCAATGGCAATAGTAATGAGTGGTGTTTTATAAAATGAAGGATATAGAAGCAGTTAATAATGAAAAAACATTGAAGATAAAAGAAAAAGAATTTGATGGAAGATTATTATTAGTAACAACATTACTTATTTCAATATGTTCAATTATTTATGAATTAATTATAAGCAGTATGAGCACATATTTAAATGGAGATAGTGTAAAGCAATATTCAATTACAATAGGATTATATATGAGTGCAATGGGAATTGGCTCATATTTATCAAAAAAAATAAGAAAAGACTTATTTAACAAATTTATTTTTGTTGAATTATCAACAGGAGTGTTAGGAGGATTCTCAACACTTGTGTTATTATTAAGTAATATATACACTAGTATATATTACTTAATAATGTACTTTTTAATTATAGGAATAGGAGTTTTAGTAGGGCTTGAAATACCTATTTTAACAAGAATAATTGAAGAAAACAACAGCAATATTAGAGTAAACTTAGCAAATATTTTTACCTTTGACTACATAGGCGGATTAGTAGGTTCACTTGCATTTCCACTATTTCTATTCCCAAAATTAGGATTTATAACAACAGCATTATGTATAGGAACAATTAATATTTTGGTATCATTAATAATATTATTAAAATATAAACAATACATAAAAAATGCAAATAAAATTCAAATAGTTGTAGTAAGTATTTTAGTAATAATATTTATGTCACTTTTATCAGCAGAAAAAATCACAAAATCTATTGAAGGTGGCTTATATAGAGATGATATCATATTATCAGAACAAACAATGTATCAAAAAATAGTTATTACAAAACACAAAGATGATTTAAGATTATTTTTAGATGGAAATCTGCAATTCAGTTCTGTTGATGAATACAGATATCATGAAGCTTTAGTGCATGTTCCATTTCTATACACTCCAAAGCATAATAGAGTCCTTATTTTAGGCGGTGGAGATGGTTTAGCTGTGCGAGAAATTCTAAAATATGATGATGTAAAAGAAATTGTTTTAGTAGATATCGATCCTGAAATGACAAAATTGTGCAGTGAAAATGAAGAAATAAAAAAATTAAATGGTAATTCATTATCAAGTGAAAAATTAAAGGTTATAAATGAAGATGCATATAAATTTGTTCAAGAAAACAATGACAAATTTGATGTTATTATAATTGATTTACCAGACCCTAATAATGAAACACTAAATAAGTTATATACAAATGTTTTTTATAATTATATTAAAGCAAATCTTACAGACACAGGGGTTGCAGTAACACAATCAACAAGTCCATATTATGCAAAAAAATCATTTTGGTGTATTAATAAAACTGCAAAAACACAGTTTGAAAATGTAATTCCATATCATTTACAAGTACCTACATTTGGGGAATGGGGATTCAATTTAATGTTTAATGGTGAAAGAAAAATGCAGGAGCTAAATGTTCCAACTAAGTACTTAACAAAAGAAAATATCGGAAGTTTATTTATATTTGGAGCAGATGAGCAATTTGATTTGAATCAAGTTGAGGTTAATGATATGTTTAAGCCAAGTTTGATTGAATATTATAATTTTGAAGTTGAAAATTGGTAATATTTTTATGAATGTAACTATTAAAAGAATACTGAAATTAAATAATCTGTAAAACATTGATAACACTAGGAGTATTTTTAGAAAAATCATAAAAATATAAAAAAAGAGGGGAGATGAATTGTAAATGAAAGCATATATGAATAACTTTAATGCATGGATAAAATATGAAGATGAAAAAAAACTAATACTTGAAATCGAAAGGGAGCTTTTAAATTCCGGTTTTCATGTGTTGAACAAATGTGAACATTTCTTTAAACCATATGGTTATACAGGGTTATGGTTACTTTCTGAAAGTCATTTTGCAATACATTCATTTCCTGAAGAGGATAAAATTTATGTTGAACTAACAAGTTGTGTTGATGAGCCTTTTGAAAAGTTTAAAAAATATTTGATTGAGAACAAGGAAATTAAAGAATAAAATCTAAAAAAACTATTGCTAATTTAAGAAAAATGTGATAGAATAGCACTATTGAAAAAATAGAACTATTCTATTTTTTTCCTTACTTACATTTTTATATGTAGGTTTAATATCCATAAGGAGGTGAATATAATGAATAAATACGAGAGTGTTATCATTATTAATCCAAATGTTGATGAAGAAGGAATGAAAGCTTTAATTTCTAGATTCACAGATTTGATTAATACTGATGGTAAAGTTGAAAAAGTTGACGAATTAGGTAAAAGAAAATTAGCTTATGAAGTTAAGAAAAATGCTGAAGGATTTTATGTTGTATTCTATTTCGAAGCTAATACAGACTTAATCGCTGAACTTGAAAGAAATTACAGAATAACTGATGAAGTTATCAAATTTATGACAATTAAACAAGAAGACTAATCTTATGATTATAGTTTTATTGATTTGATTGAACTACTTTAAATAAAGAGCTATTACTAGCGAAAGTTAGAAAATATTAATATTAAATAAAATTCATAAATTTAATTTATATATAATATGTAGCTTATATTAAAGTAAAAATGTTTAGATACACAAGAACAAAATAAATATAAAATGGGGCCTTTTTTGAAAGGAATGGTGGGATTATGAATAAAGTAGTATTAATGGGAAGATTAACAAGAGATCCAGAAGTAAGATATACACAAACTAATAACACATTAGTTGCATCTTTCTCTTTAGCAGTAAATAGAAGATTTGCTCGTCCAGGAGAAGAAAGACAAGCTGATTTTATTAATATTGTTGCATGGAGTAAAACTGGAGAATTTTGTAGCAAGTATTTTAAGAAAGGTCAACAAGTTGGTGTAATTGGAAGAATCCAAACAAGAACTTGGGATGATGAACAAGGTCAAAAACATTATGTAACAGAAGTTGTTGCTGAAGAAGCATATTTTGCAGATAGCAAAAGAGATGGTGAAATGGGTGGAAGCTTTGATGCTACATTCGGAACAATGCCATCAACAAGTAGCGGATCTGATTTTGAAATATCTTCAGGAGATGACCTACCATTTTAAAGTTTAAAAATTAGATAAGTAATTAAAAAATCTTATCATAATAATTAGTTTGAGACAACTAATTATATAGAAAAATATATAGATAGGGGGGAAAAGAAAATGGCAGATAAGAAAAATAATAGAAGAAATAATAGAAATAATGATGACGATTTCAATCCTAAATTCAAAAAAAGAAAGAAAGTTTGTCCATTATGTAAAGATAAAAACTTAGTTCTAGATTACAAAAATCCAGATCAATTAAAGAAATTTATCAATGAAAGAGGTAAAATATTACCTAGAAGAGCAACAGGTGCTTGTGCTAAACATCAAAGAGATATAACTTTAGCAGTTAAAAGATGTAGACAAATCGCACTTTTACCTTATACTCAAGACTAATTTTAAATTAGAATTGAATAGAAAAACTCCTCAAGCTTTAGTAGAGCTTGAGGAGTTTTTGTGTGCCTTGCTAGACGGTTATGGTGCTGGAATTAAGAATTCAAGAGGTGTGCTGCTCCGGTGTGTAAATATTTCACCTGCAGTTTCCTTTGGGACACCCATATTTATTAGAATGTCATGGATTCCCCAAGGACCTGTACCACCATATCCAATTCCGAAGGAGTTGATAACGGTGATAACATCACCATCGGTGAAGTGAAAATCTACATTTGCTGGTCCTCCATCTATTCCGCCTGTTTTAGTAATTGTTACTGATGTAACTAAGCGAAGGTTCAGCTTTTTTACGAGCTTTTCACCATTTGAAGTGCTTCCTCTTCCGTCAAGAATGATGTTGTTTTCATACATATGTTTTTCCTCCAAATAAATTATTTGCACTAAGTAAGTTGATGCTGAGATGAAAAAAGGAAAGTTAATGTAAATGTGCTTACTAATATTTTAGCAATTTTTTAAGGAAAAGTCAAATTATGTAAAACACTACTTTGTATTTGTATATATTATTTAAGTGTTATTTATCCCAAAACAGTATAATAAAAATATATTACAACCTTAATTTAATCTGAAAATGAATAAAAATTCAAAAATCCATACATAATTTATAATAGAAAAATAACTGTAAGTATACAATTCAAAAAACAAATTAAATGGAGATGATACAATATGAAACTTGGAATAGCTCTCTCTGGAGGCGGAATTAGAGGAATTGCTCATGCTGGTGTATTACAAGCATTAGAGGAAAATGGAATAAAACCAGATATAATAGGAGGTACAAGCTGTGGAAGTATTGTAGCTGCAATGTATGCAATGGGATATTCACCTTATCATATATTTATTTTATGTAAAAAATATGGAAAAATAATAGCAAGAACAAATGCACTTCCTATTTTATCAGGGATACATAACAGTATCTGTAATAAGAAAATTAGTTTTTTGGGTTTAAACAATGGAGAAAAAATGGAAGAGATTTGTGATCAAATGGCTAAAAGAAGAGGAATAAATGATTTAAATGATATAAAAATACCAATAGTTATTCCGGCAGTTGATATTATTAGCGGAAAAGAATGTGTATTTACAAACAAAATACCAAATAAAAAAAGCGAAGATAAAGAATATATTGCTAATGTAAATGTTGGAAGGGCAGTAAGAGCAAGTAGTAGCTTTCCAGCATATTTTAGCCCATGTCAACATGAAGGTTGTGCATTTATGGATGGTGGAGTATTAAATAATGTTCCAGCAGATGAAGTAAGAATGCAAGGGGCAGATAAAGTGTTAGCTGTAAAATTTCATTCAGACGAAATAAATAAAAATAGCAATCTTATGGATGTTGCAATGAAATGTATTGATATTATGGGAAGTAAAATATCAGAGAAGAGTTTGAAAATGAGTGATTTTGTGTTAGATGTTTATACTGATAAGGTCGGATTATTGGATTATGAAAAGGTTGATAAATGTTTTGAGTATGGATATAGGGCAGTGATGGAGAATTTGGAAAAAATAAAAAATATTTAATATTTTGGGCGAAATAATTTGGACGGAATTTTTTGGACGGTTTTGTTTATTGTAAATTAAAATAAAATTTATGAGTAATGAAAAAAGTAAAAAAGAAAGTTAATGCAAACATTAACTTTCTAATATTTTCTTAACTCTCTCAACATCATCATTATTAGCAGTACGAATATTTTCAAGAGGATAAGTTTCATTTAATTCAAGCCATTTGTATTTCCCTAAATCATGATATGGAAGTAAGTCAACTTTTGTGATATGTTCAATAGAATTAATAAAATCTCGTAATTTATATAAATCTTCTTCAATATCAGTAATACCAGGCACAATAACTTGTCTAATCCAAATTTCTTTTCCGATTGAATCTAAATATTTAATAAATTCTAATTCTTTTTTATTAGAATGACCAACTAAATCTTTGCAAATTTCATCATTAATTGATTTTATATCAACCAAAAATAAATCAGTTAAATCAATTAATTCTTTAATTTTGTCAGTAATATCAAACATTCCAGAGGTATCTAAAGCAGTGTTAATTCCAGCTTGTTTTAAGCGTTTAAAAAGTTCAGTTACAAAATTAGTCTGAAGCAAAGGCTCACCACCACTTACTGTAACACCTCCATTGGATGCAATAAAATAATTCTTATATTTTAAAATTTTTTCATATATTTCATTAACAGTATATTCATTTCCACCTTTGCAATCCCAAGTATCACGGTTATGACAGAATTTACAGCGTAAAGGACATCCTTGCATAAACAGAATAAAACGAATTCCAGGTCCATCAACTGCTCCTAAAGTTTCGAATGAATGTATTTTTCCAACTAGATTTTCCATTTTTAGATTCCTTTCTTTTCAAATTTTAAATCTGGGACGGAGATGATTTTTAAATCTGGGACGGAGATGATTTTAAAAATTTGAAATAGGGGACAATTATGTGTAATTAATTATAAAATAAACATTTGCAAGTCTGTCCCACATTTTAAAAATTTTAAATTTTCTCCGTCCCCAATTAAAAAAAACAATTAAAAAATGGACAGAGCCAAATTGCCCCGTCCCCATTGGCTTAAATTCTCTCATGAATAGTTCTATGAATAACATCCAATTGTTGCTCTCTTGTCAACTTAACAAAATTAACCGCATATCCAGAAACACGAATTGTAAGCTGTGGATATTTTTCAGGGTGTTCCATAGCATCTTCAAGTAATGCTCTATTAAATACATTTACATTAATATGATGCCCTGTTTGCATAAAATATCCATCTAATAAATGTTCTAGATTATCTATTTGAGTATTAGTTTCTTTTCCTAAAGTATCAGGTGTAATTGCAAATGTGTATGAAATTCCGTCTGATGCATAATCAAATGGTAATTTTGCAATTGTGTTCATAACTGCAACAGCACCATTTATATCTCTTCCATGAAGTGGGTTTGAACCTGGTCCAAATGGTTCTCCTGCACGTCTTCCGTCTGGCGTATTTCCTGTATTTTTTCCATAAACTACATTTGATGTGATTGTTAAAACTGAAAGTGTTGGTTTTGCATTTCTATATGTTTGATGTCTTTCTAGTTTTTTCATAAAGTTTTTAACTAAATCTACAGCTATACTATCAACTCTATCATCATCATTTCCGTATTTTGGAAAATCACCTTCAACTTCATAATCAACAGCTAGTCCTTCTTCATTTCTAATTACTTTAACTTTAGCATATTTAATAGCAGATAGGGAGTCGGCAACTACTGATAAACCAGCGATTCCACATGCCATAGTTCTATAAATATCTTTATCGTGTAAAGCCATTTCTAAAGCTTCATATGAGTATTTATCATGCATATAATGAATAATATTTAAAGCTTTAATGTAAATTCTTGAAACATAATTCATCATATTATCAAATTTTTCCATAACTTCATCATAATCTAAATATTCAGAAGTGATTGGCTCAAATTTTGGACCAATTTGTTTTCCTGAATTTTCATCTCTACCACCATTGATAGCATATAATAATGCTTTGGCTAAGTTGGCTCTAGCACCAAAGAATTGCATTTGTTTTCCAACTTTCATTGGAGAAACACAACAAGCAATTGCATAATCATCACCTAAAGTGATTCTCATTAAATCATCATTTTCATATTGAATAGCAGATGTTTTAATTGAAATTTCTGAACAATATCTTTTAAAGTTTTCTGGTAAGTTTTTAGACCATAAAACAGTTAAATTTGGTTCTGGTGCAGGACCTAAATTGATTAAAGAATGTAGAACTCTGTATGAGTTTTTAGTAACTAATGTTCTTCCATCAATTCCCATACCACCAATGCTTTCTGTTACCCATACAGGGTCACCACTGAATAATTCATTATATTCAGGAGCTCTTAAGAAACGAACTAATCTTAATTTCATAACAAAATGATCCATTAACTCTTGTGCTTCTTCCTCAGTTAAAGTTCCATTTTTTAAATCTCTTTCAATATATATATCTAAGAATGTAGAATTTCTACCAATACTCATTGCAGCACCATTTTGATCTTTAACTGCACCTAAATATCCAAAGTATAACCATTGAATTGCTTCTCTTGCATTTGAAGCTGGAACTGAAATGTCAAATCCATATTTTCCAGCCATTGCTTTTAAATCATTTAAAGCTTTGATTTGTTCAGACATTTCTTCTCTAGCACGAATAGTTTCCTCTGAAAATTCATCAGGATTTGTATTAGCTAAATCGATTTTTTTCTTTTCAATTAAATAGTCAACACCATAAAGTGCAACTCTTCTGTAATCACCAATAATTCTTCCACGACCGTATCCATCAGGTAAACCTGTTAATAAGTGAGAGCTTCTTGCTGCACGAATATCAGGTGTGTAAACATCAAAAACACCATCATTATGTGTTTTTCTGTATTTTTTATATATTTCTTCAATTTTTTCATCAACCTTTAAACCATAAGCTTCACAAGATTTTTCAACTATTCTTATACCACCATTTGGCATAATTGCTCTTTTTAAAGGTGCGTCTGTTTGAAGACCAACAATTTTTTCTAAATCTTTATCTATATAACCTGCTTCAAAAGCATTAACAGAAGAAGGAGTAGAAGTGTCTGCATCAAGAACACCACCTTTTTTTCTTTCCTCTTCATATAATCTCATAACTTCATCCCATAATTTTCTTGTGTTTTCAGTTGGACCACACAAAAATGAATTATCATCTGTATATGGTGTGTAGTTCGCTTGAATAAAATCTCTTACATTGATTTCATCAGTCCAGTCCTCGTGTTTAACAAAACCATCCCATTGTTTAAAATCCATAAATATTTGCCTCCTTTTAATCGTTTTTGATTTCATCTTTTATATTGCACAGTAGAATATATCATAAGTGAGGGATTTTTACAACCCAAAATTTGATAAAAATATACAATAAAATAAAAAATCTTATAAAGTTTAGTATACTCAAAAAAATAAACTTTATAAGATTTTTTTTATTTTTATGTTTTATTAATAATATTATTAATCTTCGTTTGTATCTTCAATTATTGTTTTAGCTATTTTGTAAATCAATCTTTGTTTATCAGCTGGACAATTACTTAAAATATCATTAAACTCTGAAATTAAATATTGATGAGAAGTACTTGCAGTTCCATTCAAAATTTCACCTTCTGTGATACCTAAAATACCACAAATCTGACTTAATCTTTTAAGATTAATATGTGATAAACCTCTTTCAATTCTACTTAAAAATGCAACTGAAACCTCAAGTTGTTCAGCTAAAGTTTCTTGTGTCATTTTTTTATCTAATCTTGCTCTTTTTAATCTTCCTCCAATTACTGCAAAATCTAAAGCCACATTTATCAACTCCTTTTCTAATTTTATAGCATTTGTTAGTTTAGTTTTACAGAAACCACAATATATAATTTAAGCAATGAGTAAAAAAATATGCACAATTGGGGACGCGTCCCGGCTGTGCATTTTGCACAATGTGGGACATATCTTCATGATTTTTGCTCTTTTTGAAATAATTTTTATTGAAGGTATTTTAAACTACTATTAAAATAATTAAATGTATATTTGTATATATTTGAATGTCAAATGAGATTAATAAAAAATATTGACATACTGCGAAAAAAAGTATATAATTCTATTATGTTAATAATAAAAATGTTGATTAGGACATAATTAAATAGTCACTTATACACAGTGAGTTTGGGATAGTGTGAACCAAATTATAATATTATTTAATTCCTACCTATGAGTGAAATAGCTAAAAACTATTTCCGGCGAAAGTCGTTAGAATTTGTAAAGTTAAATTTAAGGATGGTACCGTGTGAAAGCACGCCTTTGGTACTGTCCTTTTTTGTTTGAAGGGAGATAAAATTATGGGAAAAGAAGGATTTGTTAAAGAAATAACAAACATCGATGAAGATTTTGCTAAGTGGTATACAGATATCGTTATAAAAGCAGAACTTGCAGATTATACGGATACAAAAGGGTGTATTGCTATAAAACCTTATGGCTATGCTATTTGGGAGAATATTCAAAAATATGCTGATGAAAAGTTTAAAGAGACTGGAGTTAAAAATGTATATTTTCCAGTATTAATTCCAGAAAGTTTATTACAAAAAGAAAAAGACCATGTTGAAGGTTTTGCACCAGAAGTTGCATGGGTTACAGAAGCTGGTGGGCAAGAGTTAGAAGAGAGATTATGCATTAGACCTACATCTGAAACTATTATTTCAACTATGTATTCAAAATGGCTAAATTCGTGGAGAGATTTACCATTTGTATATAACCAATGGTGCAACGTTTTAAGATGGGAAAAGGAAACAAGACCATTTTTACGTTCAAGAGAATTCTTATGGCAAGAAGGTCATACAATTCATGAAACTGCTGAAGAAGCTATTGATAGAACAGTTCAAATGCTAAATATTTATCAAGATATTATTGAAAACTTTTTAGCTATGCCAGTATTAAAAGGTCAAAAAACTGAAAATGAAAAATTCTCTGGTGCTGAATTCACATATACAGTAGAAAGCTTAATGCATGATGGTAGAGCTTTACAAGCCGGAACTTCACACTATTTTGGTCAAAGATTTTCAAAACCATTTAACATCAAATTCCAAAATAGAGAAGGAAAAGAAGAATATGCATATCAAACATCTTGGGGAATTTCAACAAGATTAATTGGTGCAATCATAATGGCTCATGGAGATAACAGAGGCTTAAAATTACCACCAAAAGTAGCTCCAATTCAAGCAGTAATTGTTCCAGTTGCAGCACATAAAGAAGGTGTTTTAGATGCAGCAAATTCATTATTTGAAAAACTAAATGGTGCATATAGAATGAAATTAGACGACAGAGAACAATATTCACCAGGCTTCAAATTCAATGACTGGGAAATGAGAGGTGTTCCAGTTAGAATTGAATTAGGCCCAAGAGATATTGAAAATAATAAATGTGTTATTGTAAGAAGAGATACAAGCGAAAAAATCGAAGTATCTTTAGATGAAATCAATGACAAGCTTGGATTAATATTAGATGAAATTCAAACAAATATGTTTAATATGTGCAAAGAAAATGTTGAAAGAAGAACTACTGTTGCTTTAAACATGGACGAATTTAAACATAACTTGGAAGTAAACCAAGGATATATTAAAACAATGTGGTGCGGAAGCGCCGAATGTGAAGACAAAATTCACGAAGAAACAGGTGCTAAGTCTAGATGCATACCTTTTGAACAAGAAAAGTTAGCGGATGTGTGCGTATGCTGTGGAAAACCTGCGGATAAGATGGTTTATTGGGGTAGACAATATTAGAAAAAAATCCCAAAATAAAATTGGTGGCGTATAAAATTCATAATTTTATACACCACCAATTTTATTTTGGGATTTTTTTCTATGTCATTAGCTTCTTTTATTGCTTCTATCATTTCTTCACTATATTTCGGTTTCTTAATAACAAAAGGAATGCTGTCAGTCATAACAACTTGCTTTAATAAAATTGTTACTGCTTCAGCAATATTCATTCCTAGTTTACTTAATGTTGTTCCTACTTTTTTTAAAATCAAGAAATTTTTATTTTTCAAAAAATGTCGAAAAAACAGTTGTGAAAAAAACTACTTATGATATAATAAAATCGATACTAAATTATTGTATTTCACAATACAATAACTATTAAGGAGGATAAAGTAAATATGAGTGAATGTAAATGCGGAAATGAAAACAAAAACAGCGAATTAAAAGAAATTTTAAAAAATTATGAAAAAGACAAAAGTAACTTGATACAAATTTTAAATCAAGTTCAAGAAAAATATGGGTATATTAGCCAAGATGCTCAAAAGGAAATATCAGAATATTTAGATATATCAATGGCTGAGGTTTATGGAGTAATTACATTTTACTCAAGATTTACATTAAAACCAAAGGGAAAATATAATATTGCTGTTTGCTTAGGAACAGCATGCTTTGTAAAAGGTTCAGAAAAAGTTTTAGATAAAGTAAAAGAAATTTTAAAAATAGATGTTGGACAAACAACAGAAGATGGATTATTTTCAATTGAAGCAACTAGATGTGTAGGTGCATGTGGATTAGCTCCCGTTTTTACTGTTAATGATGAGGTTTATGGTAAAGCTACTCCAGAAATGGTTGAGAGTGTTATTAAAAGAATTAAAGAAGAATGCCAATAGGGACGGGGCAATTTGGCTTAGTTTCTTAAATTCAACAAAATAAATGTGCCAAATGGCCCCGTCCCCTTTGGCAGAAGCGGAGGAAAAAAATAATGAAATCATTAGAAGAAATAGATGAAATTAGAGCAAGAGTTAAGTCTGAATTAGAATTAAGAGTTAACGAAAATGCAAACACTACTGAAAAACACATCTTAGTATGTGGTGGAACTGGATGTACTTCTTCAAAGTCACCAGTCATAATTGAAAATTTAAATAAGGCAATAAAAGAAAACAATATAGAAAATGTAAAAGTAATTCAAACAGGATGTTTTGGATTATGTGCAAAAGGTCCAATTGTTATTGTTAGACCTGAAGATGTTTTTTATGCATTAGTTAAGCCTGAAGATGCAGAAGAAATTATTAAAACACACATAAAAGATGGAAAAATTGTAGAAAGACTATTATGTAAAGATATAGATGAAAGTGTTGTTAAAAAATTAGATGAATTAAATTTCTATAAAAAACAAAATAGAATTGCACTTGGAAATTGTGGAAAAATTGATCCTGAAAATATTGATGAATACATAGCTTTTGACGGATATAAAGCATTAGAAAAAAGTTTATTTGAATTAAATCCAGATGAAGTAATAAAAATCGTTTTAGATTCAGGACTAAGAGGTCGTGGTGGAGCTGGATTCCCAACAGGTAAAAAATGGAGCTTTGCTAGAATGGCAGAAGGAGACCAAAAATATGTTGTTTGTAATGCTGATGAAGGTGATCCAGGAGCATTTATGGATAGAAGTATTTTAGAGGGAACACCACATTCAGTTATTGAAGCAATGATGATTGCAGGCTATGCAATAGGTGCAAATAAAGGATATATCTATGTTAGAGCTGAATATCCAATCGCTGTAAGAAGATTTCAAATTGCAATTGATCAAGCTAAAGATTATGGAATTTTAGGAAAAAATATTTGGAATACAGGATTTGATTTTGATTTAGAAATTCGTTTAGGAGCTGGTGCTTTTGTTTGTGGAGAAGAAACAGCATTACTTGAATCAATTGAAGGTAGAAGAGGTCAACCTAGACTAAAACCACCATTCCCAGCAAATGCAGGTTTATGGGGAAAACCAACATTAATTAATAATGTTGAAACATATGCAAATATTCCACAAATCATTTTAAAGGGAGCTGAATGGTATTCAAATATTGGAACTGAAACATCAAAAGGAACTAAGGTTTTTGCATTAGGTGGAAATGTTAATAATATAGGATTAGTTGAAGTTCCAATGGGAACAACTTTAAGAGAAATTGTTTTTGATATAGGTGGAGGAATTCCAAATGGTAGAAAATTCAAAGCCGCTCAAACAGGAGGCCCTTCAGGTGGATGTATTCCAGAAAAAGATTTAGATACACCAATTGATTATGAATCATTAGGAGCAATTGGTTCAATGATGGGTTCAGGTGGACTTATTGTTATGGATGATTCAAAATGTATGGTAAATCTTGCAAAATTTTATTTAGAGTTTACTGTTGATGAATCATGCGGAAAATGTACTCCTTGTAGAATTGGAACAAAAAGAATGCTTGAGATTTTACAAAAAATCTGTGATGGTAAAGGTGAAGAAGAAGATTTAGACAAGCTTGAAAAATTAGCATTAAATATTAAGAAAGCTTCTTTATGCGGATTAGGTCAAACTGCGCCAAATCCTGTATTAAGTACTTTGAAGTATTTTAGAGAAGAGTATTTGGCACATATTCGTGAACATAGATGTCCTGCTGGAGAATGTAAGGCTTTGGCTAAGTATCATATTAATCCTGAGTTGTGTAAGGGGTGTGGGTTATGTAAAAGAAATTGTCCTGTTGGAGCTATTTCTGGAGAAGTTAAAGAACCACATGTTATTGATGAAGAGAAATGTATTAAGTGTGGACTTTGTGCAAGTAAGTGCCCATTTAAGGCAATTTCAAAATAAGGTTTGGTATAGTTTATTTGTGCTTTTTGGTTTTGTTGCCGAGAGAAAAAATTAGATATTTTATAAAAAAGTAACTCCTTCAAACGCGGCGTGGGCCTGAGGAGTTTCTGAGTGTAGTGGTACGATAACTAGTTTTAGTTAAATGTTCTGGGGCTCAGGTCGGAGTTTACTTTTTTATAAAATACTAATTCTTTTCTCCAAGGAGGTTTTGGAGTGGCACAAATTTTGAGTATTACGTATTAGAAGGGAAAGGATTGGATTTGTAATGGTAAATTTAACAATAGATGGATTAAATGTTTCAGTTCCAGAAGGAACTACTATATTAGAAGCTGCAAGAACTGCAGGAATAGATATTCCAACTTTGTGCTTTTTAAAAGATATAAATGAAGCTGGAGATTGTAGAATGTGTATTGTTGAAGTAGAGGGAAGAAGAGGTTTTGCTACTTCATGTATACAAAAAGTTGAAGAGGGTATGGTTGTTAAAACTAATTCAAAAGATGTTTCAGAAGCAAGAGAAGTTGTATTAGATTTGATTTTGTCTAATCATCACAAAGATTGTTTGACTTGCGTTAGAAATGGTAATTGTGAATTACAAAAATTAGCTCAAAGATATAATAAACAAGATATTTTATATTCTGGTGAATTATGTGAGCATGAAATTGATTGTGGTTCACCTTCAATTGTAAGAGATTTTAATAAATGTGTATTATGTAGAAGATGTGTTGCAACTTGTAAAAAAGTTCAAAAGATTGGTGCGATAGATGTTGCAAATAGAGGTTTCAATTCTTGTGTATCAACTGTGGATAACTTAAGTCTAAATGATGTAAATTGTACGAATTGTGGGCAATGTATAATGTCTTGTCCAACAGGTGCTTTACGCGAGAAAGATAATACTAAAGATGTTTGGAATCTTATTAAAGATGAAGAAAAGTATGTTGTTGTTCAAACTGCACCAGCGGTAAGGGCTGCTTTAGGTGAAGAATTTGGGTTACCAATTGGAACAAATGTTACAGGCAAAATGGTAACTGCTTTACGCAGATTAGGATTTGATAAAGTTTTTGATACTAATACAGGTGCAGATTTTACAATAATGGAAGAAGCTAATGAATTATTAGAAAGATTATCTAATGGTGGAACTTTACCTATGATTACATCATGTAGTCCAGGATGGGTTAAATACATAGAAATGAATTATCCGGACCAATTAGCACATGTTTCAAGTTGTAAATCACCTCATCAAATGTTTGGAGCTTTAATTAAATCTTATTATGCAGAAAAAAATGGAATTGCTCCTGAGAAGATTAGTGTGGTTTCAGTAATGCCATGTATTGCTAAGAAATTTGAAGCTAATCGTGAACAAATGAATGTTAATGGAATTAAAGATGTAGATTATGTTATAACAACAAGAGAGTTAGCAAGAATGATTAAACAAGCAGGAATAGATTTTACAAATCTAGAAGATACTACTTTTGATGATCCAATGGGAGAAGCAACAGGTGCTGCAGCAATATTTGGAACAACAGGTGGTGTAATGGAAGCTGCTTTAAGAACAGCATATGAAAAAATTACTGGAGAAAATTTAAAAGAGGTTAATTTCGAAGTTGTTCGTGGGGAAGAAGGTATTAAAAGAGCTACTGTAAAAATTGGTGATAAGGAAGTTAAAGCTGTTGTTGCTCATGGCTTAGGAAATGCTCAAATTGTTATGGATGAAATAAAAAGTGGAAAAGCTGATTATCAATTTGTTGAAATAATGGCATGCCATGGAGGATGTATTATGGGTGGTGGTCAACCTATCCGTTCTTCTAAAGAAAGAGCTACAATTGATATTAGAAAATTAAGAGCTGATTGTTTATATAGTATTGATGAAAAGTCAACTATTAGAAAATCTCATGAAAATCCAGTTGTATTAAAAATTTATGATGATTATCTAGGTGAAGTTGGTGGACATAGAGCTCATGAATTGTTGCATACAACATATGTAAAAAGAAATAAATATAATATTTAAAAAAAGGGGGTGAAATAAATGAATATTGATTTTTCAGGTGTTTTTTTTGGTTTGTTTTTTGTAGTTGTTGGTGTGGCAATGATTATGTTTCAAAAAAGTCAAAATAAAAAATGTACAGAAGTAACAACTGCAACTGTAATAGATAATGTACATCCTGATCATGGTTCAACTGTAGGAAAATATATGCCAGTTTTTCAATATATAGTTAATGGTCAAACTATAACTCAAACATCATCATTAGCAAGTAAGCCTAAAAAATATGAAATTGGTGATAAAGTTGAATTACATTATAATCCAGATAATGTAAATGAATATTACGTACCAGGGTATAATAGTTCTAAATTAGGGATAATATTTATATTAGCAGGATTAGGCTTTTCAGCATTGATTATTGCCAAAGGGATTTTTTTAGGTGAATAAGCTTGATTTAAATTATTAAAGTATTGTTAATATATGTGTATATAACCATATAACAATTGATAATTTATTAAATAATAAAAGTAAATACAAAAAATTTAATTTAGTTTTTAAAACTTGAAAAAAGCATAAGAATAGTAATATTAATTATATTCTTATGTTTTTTTGCATTGAGGGATTGATTTTTTATATGGAGAATACAGCTTATCATTTACGAAAAAACACGAAATTTGTAAATGAAAAATAATTGACAAAATTAAAGGTTAATATATAATATAAAAAGAATATAAAAACTAAGGAGGAAGTTAAATATGGCACAAGAAATTAGTGAAGAAGAAAAAATGCGCATTAAGAAAATGGTTGATGATTTAGTTGCAAAAGCTAAAAAAGCTTCAGAAGAATATTTACAATTAAACCAAGAGCAAGTGAACAATATTATAAAAGCAATGGCATTGGCTGGGTTGGAAAAGCACATGGAGCTTGCAAAAATGGCCATTGAAGAAACTGGTCGTGGGATTTACGAGGATAAAATTACTAAAAACATGTTTGCAACAGAATATATTTATCATAGTATAAAATATGATAAAACCGTTGGAATTATTGATGAAAATGAGGAAGAAGGTTATGTAAGTATTGCTGAACCTGTTGGAATAATTGCAGGTGTAACACCTGTTACAAATCCAACTTCAACAACAATGTTTAAATCAATTATTGCTGCAAAAACAAGAAATGTTATTATTTTTGGATTTCATCCATCATCTCAAAAATGTAGTGTTGAAGCTGCAAAAACTGTTAGAGATGCAGCAATTAAAGCAGGAGCACCAGAAAATTGTATTTTATGGATTGAAGAACCTTCAATTACTGCTACAAATTATTTAATGAATCATCCTGATGTAAATTTAATATTAGCTACAGGAGGAACAGGTATGGTTAAAGCTGCTTATTCATGCGGAAAACCAGCTTTAGGAGTAGGCCCTGGAAATGTACCTTGTTATATTGATAAAACAGCAAAATTAGAAACATCTGTAAATGATTTGGTATTATCAAAATCATTTGATAATGGTATGATTTGTGCTTCTGAACAATCTGTTATTATTGATAGAGAAATTAAAGACGAATTCGAAAGATTAATGAAACAAGCTGGATGTTATTTTATGACTCCAGAGCAAACTGAAAAACTAAAATGTAGTATGTTTATTGAAGAAAAAGGTTGTGCACTAAATGCTGATATTGTAGGGAAAAGTCCGTATAACATAGCAAAAAGAGCGGGATTTGAAGTTCCAAAAGAAACTAAAGTTTTAGTATTAGAAGAAAATGGGGTAGGCGTTGAATATCCATTTTCAAAGGAAAAATTAAGCCCTGTTCTTGCATATTATACTGTAGATAGTGCAGATGAAGGAATTAGCCTTGCAGAGAAACTAATAGAATTTGGTGGATTAGGACATTCAGCTGTTATACATTCAGAAGATGATGAGACAATTAAAAAATTCTCTGAAACTGTAAAAGCAGGTAGAATAATTGTTAATTCACCATCAACACATGGCGCAATAGGAGATATTTATAATACAAATATGCCATCATTAACACTTGGATGTGGAACATTTGGTGGAAATTCAACTACAGCAAATGTATCTAGTGTTAATTTAATAAATGTAAAAAGAGTTGCGAAAAGGAGAGTTAATATGCAATGGTTTAAAATTCCTAATAAAATATATTTTGAAGCAGGTTCAATTCAATATTTAGAAAAAATGCCTGAAATTACAAGAGCATTTATAGTTACAGACCCAGGAATGGTCAAGTTAGGGTATGTTGATAAAGTGCTATATCATTTAAGAAAAAGAGCAGATTACGTACATTCAGAAATATTCTCTGATGTAGAATCAGACCCATCATTTGAAACAGTAAATAGAGGAGTAAAAATGATGGAAGAATTCAAACCTGATGTAATTATAGCATTAGGTGGAGGAAGTGCAATAGATGCTGCAAAAGGTATGTGGTTATTCTATGAACATCCTGATGCTGACCCAGAAGGAATGAAACTTAAGTTTATGGATATACGTAAACGTACTTATAAATTTCCTAAATTAGGTATTAAGGCAAAAATGGTTGCAATTCCAACAACATCTGGAACAGGTTCAGAAGTAACATCTTTTGCTGTTATATCTGATAAACAAATTAATAAAAAATATCCATTGGCTGATTATGAATTAACACCAAATGTTGCAATTATTGACCCTGATTTGGTAATGAGCTTACCTCAAAGTATTACAGCTGATACAGGTATGGATGTTTTAACACATGCATTAGAAGCATATGTTTCAAATATGGCGTCAGATTACACAGATGGTTTAGCAGAAAAAGCTATTGAATTAGTATTTAAAAATTTAAGAGAAAGTTATAATAATGGAACAAATAAATTTGCTAGAGAAAAAATGCATAATGCAAGCACAATTGCTGGAATGGCTTTCACAAATGCATTTTTAGGAATCTGCCATTCTTTAGCACATAAACTAGGGGCAGAATTCCACTTACCACATGGTAGATTAAATGCGATTTTATTGCCATATATTATAAAATATAATGCAAGTAAGCCAACAAAATTTGTTTCATTCCCTAAATATGAATACTTTATTGCAGATCAAAAATATGCTGAAATATCAAGAAAAATGGGATTTGAGGCTTCAACAGTTGAAGATGGAGTTAATTCATTAATAAAAGAAGTTCAAAAATTGAATTCTGATTTGAATATTCCAAGTTCATTTAAAGAAGCTGGAATTGATGAAAAAGAATTTTTAGAAAAAGTAGATATGCTTGCAGATAGAGCATTTGAAGACCAATGTACAACTGCTAATCCACGATTACCATTAGTTAATGAATTAAAAGAGATTTTACTAGATTCTTATTATGGAAAAGAAATTTAATTATAAAGAGGAATAATTTGAAAATTACATTTAAATTTATGTAATAATTTACAAAAAGCAGAGGGAGCACCCTCTGCTTTTTAGTGTTTGGGAAGAAAATTTACGAAAGCCATCCTTTTCTTACAAAGTCATTCTTTGTTTTTAAGAATACTTCGAGTTGAACAAATCCATCGTTATTGTTATTAACTAAACTCTCGATGCATTTGCTAAGGAAGTCTTGTAATAGAAAAAGCTGACTTCTGTAAGTTGTTGAGTGAAACTGGTAGTAATTAGTAATTTCCTCAATGAGAGCGTAGATTTCGTCTCTTGAGCCAGTTTTGCTGTTTTTCTTTGAAGCTTCTACTATGTTTTTAGCTTCATTGAAAAACTTTTCAGCTTTTGCTGAGTCAATTTCCTTTTCCATTGGGGTTAATCCAGAAAAATTATTTAACATTGGACTAAACTCCTCCCTTTTTAATATTTACAAAACGCATATAGCGATACTTTAGTATATCATAAATATATGCTTTTGTCTATAAAAATATTCCAAATTATGTAAAATTATAAAAAGTTTACCAAAAAAAGAAAAAGGCAACAAATATGTTGCCAAATTAATTGGAAGATTATAATAAAAAATATTCGTCTTCCATTTCAACTAGATTATGATGTAATGTACGATATTTCTTTGGGCCGGGGTTAGAACGAGAAATCCAATATTTTTTGTTGTTTTTCTCGATAATTGTAAAGTGAAGCTCCAAAGATTTTTTCCCATACATAAATTTAAAACTGCAAGATACATCTACTCCGAGATCTTCGTCATAGATTAGCTCGTCAGTTCTAAAGGCCTCTGTAAAACAGTGCTTTGATTTTTTTGCGATTTTTAAAGCTTGCATTAAATTCTTTTTATCATGAGTCATGATAAAAGTATAGAATGAAGTGATTATATCGCTTCTGATTGAGGTTATCTTGCTAGAGGGGGTTGATATTAGCTCATGATAACCACACTGTAAGGCTTTTGGCTGTATGTTGGGGAGCTGCCGGATTAAATCATTCTTCATAATTTAGTTTACTCCTTTCGGAATTTTGATAGCTGGAATTATATCACGAATAAATACAAAAGTCAAATTCATATTTTATTAAATGTATTGTTTTTATGTTAAAAATGTGATATAAATGTAAGAAGTTTAAAAAAATTTAGAGGTGAAATTAATGAAAAATGATAAAATAATAAGTTGCCTAACTCATAATGGAAAGGTAAATGTAAGATGTATAAGCTCTACTAATATGGTTGAAGAAGCAAGAAAATTACACGATTTAAGCCCTACTGCAACCGCAGCTTTAGGACGATTATTAACTATAACAAGTTTATTAGGTAAAGAAATGAAGGGGGAAAAAGGAACAATTACAACACAGGTAAAAGGAAATGGACCAATAGGTAGTATGACTGTAGTTTCTGATAATATTGGTAATGTAAAAGGATATGTTTCAAACCCACAAGTTGATGTTCCATTAAATAAAGAAACTGGAAAATTAGATGTTGGAAAAGCTGTTGGAAACCAAGGAACGATTTATATTATAAAAGATATCGGATTAAAAGAGCCATATGTTGGAATGACACCAATTATTTCAGGTGAAATTGCAGAGGATTTTACAAATTATTTTGCAAAATCTGAACAAACACCAACAGTGGTTGCTTTAGGAGTATTGGTTGATAAAAATGGTGTAAGGGCAGCAGGAGGATACTTGATTACACTAATGCCAGATGCAACTGAAGAAGATATAGTTAAAATTGAAGAAGCTTTAAAAAATGCTGAAAGTATTAGTAAGATGTTAGATGATGGAAAAGAATTAATAGAAATCGCTGAAATTGTTACAGGCGAACAAAATTTAATGTATTTTGAAGATGATAATATTCCTCAATATAAGTGTAATTGTTCAAAAGAAAAAATGGAAAAGAACTTGATTACAATTGGAAAAACAGAATTAAATGATATTATTGAAAAAGATGGAAAAGCTGAATTAGTGTGTCATTTTTGTAATAAGAAATACAATTTTGATAAAGATGAGTTAATTAAATTGGTTGAGGAAAGTAAATAAGAAATAATTTCGAATATTAATAATGGTTAATGATGGTTCTAAAAATTTGAATATGGAAATAATACTGAAATAAATAAAAAAATAATTGACAAAATTCGACAACAATGTTAGCATTAGATTATCATTCGCCAAAACTATTTTGGAGTTGAAATTATTGAAAGGAATCCAAAAACTATGGACGTACCTAAAAATGTGAATCCTGAGGTTCAGGACTCTATGCTTCCGCACCAAATTCTTTTCTGGGAGATCATTAAGGCAAAAAGGCGAGGAGAAATTGATGATCGCTTAGAAGATGATTCGGAGAACAGCAATAATTTTAGCAAAGACGACTACTATGAATGAGGCATTCCCTGATGTATATCAGGGAACTTTTAATGTAAAGAGTGTATGGTTAGTTTAATAAAAAAGTTATAGGAGAAAAAAATGAGATTTTTAATTCAAAGAGTTAATAAGGCAAATGTAGAAGTTGATAAAAAATGTGTTGGGAAAATTGGGAAAGGTTTTTTAGTTTTTGTTGGAATTACACAATCTGATAATAAAGAAATTGCAGATGTTATGGTTAAAAAATTAATAAATTTAAGAGTTTTTAGTGATGAAAACGATAGAATGAATTTAGCATTAAAAGACGTAAATGGAGAATTATTAATTGTGTCTCAATTCACATTATATGCAAATTGCAAAAGAGGAAATAGACCTGACTTTATTCAAGCAGCTAAAGCTGAACAGGCAAATGATTTGTATGAGTATATTGTTGATAAATGTAAAGAGAATGGAATTAATGTTCAAACAGGAATTTTTGGCGCTGATATGAAGGTGGAGCTGTTAAATGATGGACCAGTTACTATTATTTTAGATAGTAACGATATTTTAGAAATTAATAAATAGGAAACATAAATTATAGTCTTGACAAATATATTAAAATGTGTTAACATAAAAAAGACGTTCTCACGTTAATTTTATAGGAATGGAGGCATTAATAATGCTTGCAATCAAGTTAATCGAAGGCGATATACCGGTTACTGAAAAGCCGATAACCGTTGTTGAAGGTGATTACGATGGTATTACCATATGTGATTACATAAACGGTAAGCCTGTCGATAATGGTATTTATGTTAGTAGTGTAGATTTTGATACTGATGAAATACTAACATATAATTACCAGGATAACACTGCATATATCGAGAATAGTGCACGTGAGCTCTTTATAATTATGAGAGAAAGTGCAAAATTATTCATCGAATGTGGTGGAAATTATGAACGCTATGCAGAAGTATTGGCGTTAAAAAGGATTTCTTAAGTTTAACATTAAAGGACCATGGTTAATACTATGGTCCTTTAATGTATTATTAAATTTAGTTAAAATGCTTGTTTTTTAAGGAAAAAAGTTATATAATAATGTACAAATTGTATTTTAAAAGGAGATGAAAATATGCAAGTTAGTAAAGAAGAACTTTTACATATTGCTAGGTTATCAGATTTAAAGATTAGTGATGAAGAAATTGATAATTATAGATTAAATTTAGAAGAAATTTTGAATTTTGCTGATATAGTTAATAATGCTAATGTTGAAGGATTAGATGAAACTATAGGAGCTAATGATAATTTTAATGTTTTTAGAGAAGATGTTGTTAAAGAATTTGAAGATAGGGAGGCATTATTACAGAATGCTCCTGAAAAAGAGAGGGATATGTTTAAGATTCCTAAGGTTATACAGTAGAGTGTTTTTGTGGACTATTCTACGAATTTTAAAAGTAAGGATTAAGGAGGAGTTTTGATGGAGATTACGGAACTTACAGTTCATGAGCTTCAAGAAAAGTTAAGAAATAAAGAGCTTACAGTTAGTGAAATCACTAAGGCTTATGTTGATAGAATAAATGAAAAAGAAAAAGATGTTAATGCTTTTATTACATTGCTTACTGATGAGGCTGTAGAAAAGGCAAAAGATATAGAAGAAAAAATTAATAATGGAGAAATAAACTCAGAATTAGCTGGAATTCCAATTGGTATAAAAGATGCTATATGTACAAAAGGTGTGAAAACAACAGCAGGTTCAAAAATGCTTGGTAATTTTGTTGCTCCTTATGATGCAACTGTAATGGAAAAAATTAATTCTGAAGGTATGATAAATTTAGGAAAATTAAATATGGATGAATTTGCAATGGGGTCATCAACAGAGTATTCTGCATTTAAGAAAACATGTAATCCATGGAATTTAAAAACTGTACCAGGGGGGTCATCAGGTGGTTCTGCAGCAGCAGTTGCAGCTAATATGGTGCCATGGGCTTTAGGAACAGATACAGGAGGGTCAATAAGACAACCTGCTGCATTATGTGGAGTTGTAGGGTTAAAGCCAACTTATGGTTTGGTTTCAAGATATGGGTTAATTGCATATTCATCATCACATGACCAAATTGGGCCAATAGCCAAAGATGTAAAAGATACAGCTCTGTTATTAAATGTTTTAGTTGGACATGATGAAAAAGATACAACATCATTAGATGTTCCAAAACAAGATTATGTTGAGGCTTTAAAAAATGATGTCAAAGGTTTAAAAATTGGTATTCCAAAAGAGTTTTTTGCAGAAGGTTTAAATGATGAAGTAAGAGCATCATTAGAAAAAGCAATTGAAAAATATAAAGAATTAGGTGCTGAAGTTGAAGAGTTTTCATTAGATATTGCAAAATATTCTTTAGCTGCATATTACATAATTGCTTGTGCTGAAGCAAGTTCAAACCTGGGTAGATTTGATGGAATTCGTTATGGATATAGAACTTCAAATTATGAGAGTTTAGACGATATATTTGTAAATTCAAGAAGCGAAGGTTTTGGAAAAGAGGTTAAAAGAAGAATAATTCTTGGAACATATGTATTAAGCTCAGGATATTATGATGCATATTATAAAAAAGCTCAGCAAGTTCGTACATTAGTAAAAAAAGAATTTGATAAAGCTTTTGAAAAATATGATGTTATTTTAACACCAACATCACCTATAGTAGCTTTTGAAGCTGGAACAAAATCAAATAATCCTTTAGAAATGTATCTAGCAGATATTTGCACAGTTTCTGTAAATGTAGCAGGACTACCTGGAATTTCAATTCCATGTGGGGTAAATAGCGAAGGTATGCCAATTGGTATGCAATTAATTGGAAACAGATTTGAAGAAGGAAAAATCCTAAATGCTGCATATACTTATGAACAAGCTACTAAATTTAGAGAAAATTATAAACCTAATTTTAAAAAATAAAGCCAATGGGGACGGGGCAATTTGGCAAAATTTCTAGTTCACATTGATTTAAGAGAAAGGATTGAAAGATAATGTCAAGAGAAGATTATGAAGTTGTAATAGGTCTTGAAATACATGCTGAGTTAAAAACAAAAACAAAATTATTCTGCTCATGCAAAAACGAGTTTGGCGGAGAACCAAACACTCATTGTTGTCCAGTTTGTATGGCTATGCCTGGTGCACTTCCTGTTATAAATAAAACTGCTGTTGAATATGCTGTTAAGGCAGGTCTTGCAACAGGATGTTCAATTGAAAAAAATAGTAAAAATGATAGAAAAAATTATTTTTATCCAGATACTCCAAGAGCATATCAAATTTCTCAATTTGATAAGCCTTTATGTAATAATGGTTTTGTTGAAATTGAAGATGAAGATGGTAATAAAAAGAAAATTGGAATTTTAAGAATTCATATTGAAGATGATGCTGGAAAATTAAATCACAATGAATTTGGTGGAGGAAGCTTAGTTGATTTAAATAGAGCAGGTGCCCCATTAATTGAAATAGTTTCATTACCAGATATGCGTTCTGCAGTTGAAGCTGAAAGATATATGAGAAAAATTAAATCTATTCTTGAATATATTGAAGTTTCAGATTGTAAAATGCAAGAAGGTTCACTTCGTGCTGATGTTAATGTTTCTGTACATAAACCAGGAGAACCATTTGGTACTCGTACAGAAATGAAGGGTATGAGCTCATTTAGATCAATTGTGAGAGCTATCGAATATGAAGCAAATAGACAAGTTGAAGTTATAGAAAATGGTGGAAAAGTATATCAAACAACTTTAAGATGGGATGAAATATCTGGAAAAACTTTCCCAATGAGAGAAAAAGAGAATGCTGATGATTATAGATATTTTCCAGAACCAGATTTAGCAGCAATTCGTTTATCAGATGAATATATTGAAAGTGTAAGAGCAAGTTTACCAGAATTACCAGAAAGTAGAAGAGAAAGATATTTGAAAGAATTTAATTTAACAGAAAAAGATGCTAGATTATTAACAGCTTCTAAATATTTATCAAATTTATTTGAAGGTGCTTTAGAAAAATGTGGTAATGCAAAAGCATGCTCAAACTGGATTTTATCTGATATATCAAGAATTTTAAATGAAAAAGAAATGGAACCAGATCAAATTCCATTTACAGCAGATGAACTTGCAAAAACAATTGAATTAATTGATAAAGGAATAATTAGTTCTGCAATAGCTAAAAAAGTTATTGAAGAATTATTTGAAAATCCACAAGACCCTGAAATTATAATTAAAGAAAAAGGATGGATTCAAATTTCTGATGAAGGAGCTATTAGAGAAGTAGTTCTAAAAATAATTGAAGCAAATCCTCAATCTGTTGCAGATTATAAAGGTGGAAAGGATAGAGCAATTGGTTTCTTAGTAGGACAAGCTATGAAAGAAACAAAAGGAAAAGCAAATCCTGGAATGCTTAATAAAATGTTTGTGGAAGAATTGAATAAATAGAAAAAAGCTCTCGAATACGAGAGTTTTTTGATTGATAAACTAATTATTATTGATGTTTTTGGAGTGATTTTATATCACAAATTTATATAAAATTTATAGTTGAATTACCAATAATTACATTTGATTTGACTTAGCAAAACATGTTAATATATATTTAGATATTATTAATTCTAAAGATAAATAAGGAGGTTAATTATGAACTTTCAAGAGATAAAAAAACGTTTAAAACAATTAGATAAAAAAGTATTAACCATAGTAAGAAATGGACTAAAAGGTTCATTAATATTTTGTCTTATAGCAAGTTTTATTTTAGTTACATATAATACAATAGGAGAACCAAACGCATATTACATAGGAATATCATTATTAAAATCTGGATTATTTTTTATAGTTGCATTTATAATATATGGTGTAGCTTTTAACAAAATAATAAATGAATAAAAAACAAAAAGACTGATTTATTAAAACTACCAAGGGAGTTTTAATTTATCAGCCTTTTTCAATTTTAGGCATTAGTTCCTTTTTATTTTAATGACTATGCGGTTTTCATGCCTAAAAAAGCTGCGTTGTCGTAGCAGAAACGTCGAAATTGTTGCTTATGCATTGCAAGTGCAACTTTGCTGTCAAAGACAGTGAACACACAATAATATTAAATCATATATTATATGCTCCTTTCTGAAATAATATTTATTATTATAATAAAATTGGTTATAAAAGTCAATATTATAAATATGGTGTTACATAATTGGTTACTGTTTAATACCTTTGAGTAAAACAATCCGCCCAAATGCTTGAATTATGTAGCTTTTGAAAATATCATTAATACTCCGTTCGTTTGCTGGCGTTGGAGTTTGGGAGGAAGGTTGCAGGTGGGGGCGCCAAACTGCGCACTCCACTGCGTATTAATATATTTTCAAAAGCTACATAATTCAAGCATTTGGGCTACTCAAAAGACAAAAGTGTTAAACTGTAACCATAATTGTAAGAAAGCGAGATGTGTCCCTAATTGTGCAAAATGCACAACTGGGACGCGTCCCCAATTGTGCAAAAAAAGAACGAAGTTTTAAAACTTCGTTCTTTTTTTGCGTAAAAAACTGTGCACAATTTTTTACTTGTAATTATGCATTAACTGCATTTAATTTTTTTGCTAAATTAGATTTTTTTCTAGCTGCTGTGTTTTTAACTATAACACCTTTAGCACAAGCTTGATCTATTTTTTTAGTAGCTAAAGAAAATAGTGTTGTAGCTTCTTCTTTATTTCCAGCTTCTACAGCTTGTTCGAATTTTTTAACAGCAGATTTATAACCTGATTTAATCATATTATTTCTTAATGTTTTCTTTTCAATAACATTAACTCTTTTCATTGCTGATTTAATATTTGGCATGTTTTAGCACCTCCGTTCACTTAATAAGTAATTTATAACAAACAATATTCTAACACAAAAAATTAAGTTTTGCAAGTGTTTAGCGTAAAAAAATAATATGACAAAAAAGATTGCAATTTTATAAATACAATGATAATATATGCATATCTATGTAAATAAAAGAAGGTGAATATTTATGGGCAAGGACTATGAGGTTTTTGAGGTTACAAAAGATAATGAAAAAGATTATTTACAAGAAATCGTAAATTTGGAAAATTTGGTTCTTGAAAAAATGGAGAAGGAAGGGAAAATAGGTCAATTATTTACAACAGGAGAAGAGGGAATTAGTGAATATATAAAATCTAAATCAAATCATGTATTTATAGCTACAAAAAATAATGACAATAAAACTATTTCTGCTGCATATATTACACAAGGGCAAATTCCTTTTACATATAATGATATTACAAAGTATTTTAAGTCAAATGATAATTATCAAGAATATGTTAAATCAAAATATTCAGAACAAGAATACAAAAAAATGATTAGAGAAGTATATATAAGAAAAATCTGTGCTTTTAAATATGCTAGAGATATTATTTTAAATAAAAATAAATTACTGGATTTAACACAATTAAGTGAAGATGAAAAAAATGAATACTTTTTAAAAACTGTTGAAGATGAATATAATAATCCATATAACAAATTTCATGAAAAAAGCGAAATTAGAGATGATTTAAATAAATATATGTCTGTATATATGAAAAATGTTTATGATGATATGAAAAGATATGAACAATTATATTGGATTGATTTCATTAAGTTGCAACAAGAACTAGGAAAAAATAAACAGTGTAAAGAATTGCAAGAAAAATCCGGAGAAGATAAAGAAGTAGAAGTAAATAAATTTGATTCGACTATGAAAGCATATGATAAAATCTTGAGTTTTCAAAAATATAAAATATATGATATTTCGCATTGCAAGGATATGAGAAAGTATTATGAAGCTAATACTAATAATACAATTGAATTGGATACTTATATTACACATCCAGATAACAGAGAAAAAGGTATTGCCAGAATATTAACTTTTGAAGGAATAAAAAAATCATTAGAAAGAGTATTATCAAAAAAAGAAAATGAAAAGATTTTTCTAGTATCTACATTGCATCAAGAAAACTTTTCTTCAAAATATGTATCTGAATTTTTTGGATTAGAGGATTATATATTCGTAAATAGAAGAAATGGTAGAGATAGGCAAGTACATATTTTTGGAATGGATAGAGAACAGGTGCCTGAGTATTTGGAAGAAATGGAAAAGAAAATTGCTGTTTTATATGATTATAATCCGAATAATATAGAAATATCTTATGAAGAAAAAAATGATATTTTAGATGAACAAATAAAATATGAAGCAAAAGAATTGCAAAATTTAGAAAAAATTATAAAAGCAAAATCATTTGATAGTGAACAAAGATTTACGGGTAAAAAATTGCAAAATTTTGAAAGCTTAATTAGTGTAAAGAAAAATAAAATAAAAACATTTAGACAAAAGCAGGATGAATTATTAAAAGAAGAATCAAATAAAAGAAAGTCTAATATAGGTGGCTTTAAATCAGATAATTTTGATTTTAGTTCTGATAATGATGAGCCTGAATTATAAATTTAATAAAAGGAAGTGTATTTATGGAAGAGGGTATTGATTATAGTTGGCCAATTATTCCAAAATATAAAGTATGTGAACATGATAAATATGGTGTAAGAAAAAATCATTATGTATTATTTAAAGAAAGAGCACATTCTGGTTTTGATATTACAGCTGATTATGGTACAGAGGTTAAATCTATGGCAAAAGGAGTTGTGATTTGCGCAGGTTTTGATGGTACAACAACAGAAGGTTTTGATAGATTCAATATGGGATATGGAAATAGAGTTGAAATACTAAATGATGATGGTAAGAGATGTGTATATGGTCATTTAAGTGAAATTTTTGTAAAAGAAGGTGATAGGGTAGATAATACTACTATTATTGGAAAAACTGGATGTTCAGGTGGATCAAGGGTTCCACATCTACATATTGAGATAAGAAAGCATAATACTGAGGAAACTGGTTTGGATTATACAATAAATCCATTAGACATTTTGCCTAAGATTGATTTTACTGAGATTAAGTTGGAGTTTACTCAGGAACCATATGATGTACTATGGAGGAAAATGGCATCTGAGGTTGATCCTTGGGGATTTTCGGAAGATGATGTGTGGTATAGAGATGATGCTTTTTATATTAAATAGTTTTTAAAGTGGACTGCCACAATCGTTGAATTATGTAGCTTTGAAAAATATCATTAATACTTCGTTCGTTTGCTGGCGTTGGAGTTTGGGAGGAAGACGTATATTAGTGTTTTTTTTCGGAAAAAGGTTGAAAAAAAATAGAAAACAATATATAATTAAGGTATAACATAGTTAAAACTAAAGAAAGACTAACAAGAGAAGGAGTGATTTTTATGAAAATAAAAATAACAGGGAAGGAATTAAAAGCAACAGATGCAATCAAGGATTATGTTGAAAAAAAATGCGAAAGATTACAAAAATATTCAGAAGATGAAATTGATGTACAAGTAACAATTAAAACAGAAGGCATTAATCAAGTTGCAGAATTAAGTGCAGTAATTAATGGAGATATCTATAGAGCTGTAACAGAAAATAAAGATTTATATGCATCAATTGATAAAGATATAGATATTATAGAAGGTCAAATTAGAAAAACAAAAGCAAAAAAAGAAAAACAAAATATGAGTGGTTCAATAAAAAATGCTGCAGAAATAAGCTTTGGAGTTGAAGACCATAAGGTAGAAAATGAAATTCTTAAAACTTCATATTATGAAGTAAAACCTATGTCTGCAGAAGATGCTAAATTAGTATTATCAGAAAAAGTAAAAGATAATTTCTTAGTATTTGTAAATATAGATACAAACAAAGTAAATGTTATATTTAAATTAAAAGATGGTAAAAATTTCGGGTTAGTAGAACCAGAAGCATAAATTTTATGGCGGCAATTTAGTTTGTCGCCAATTATTTTATATGATGAAGTTATAGTGTGCTTATATATGTAGATGGAGGAATAATTGTGGATAAAAGCAAAATATTGGAAAAATATAAAAGGGAAGAAGATAAGTTACTTGTGTCAAAGTTATTTGATAAAATTGCTTTAATGGAAAAGACTAATAAAATTCAAGTAACTGATTTTTTATCTCCAATTGAATTGCAATTATTAAAAGATGTTTTGAATATGGTTAGTTTTAAAAACTATATGATTTATGGGGGCACAAACAATGCACAGAGAAATATGGTAGTTATATTTCCTGAAAAGCTAGAAGATATTTTTAAAGAAAACAACTTTGATTTTAATAGTATTTGTAATTGTATTAGAATACTTAATAATTGCGACAGCTATGAACATAAAGTATATTTAGGAGGATTAATTAAGCTTGGTATTAAAAGGGAAAAAATTGGAGATATTATAACATATGAAAGTGGTGCTGATATATTAGTAAATAAGGATATTTCCAAGTTTGTTGTTTCAAATTTAAAAGAATTAACTAGATTCAAAAAAAGTGAGATATGCATTATTGATGTAAATGATATGTATAAAAAAGAGCAAGAATATAAAGAGTTTAAAATTATAGTTTCTTCACTTAGATTAGATAATGTGATATCAGAATTAGCGAAAACTTCTAGAAATAAAGCTATGGAGATATTAAAACAAGAAAGAGTTTTTATAAATTATAAAAATGAGATTAAACCAACAAAGACAGTTAAAACAGGTGATATAATTACTATAAGAGGAGTTGGAAAGTTTGTAGTAGATGAGTTCGAAAGCAATACCAGAAGCGGTAAAGCAGTTATATGTATAAAAAAATATGTTTAATCTTTTATTTAGAGATTAATTTGATATTTTGTAATCTGATTATTTTTTCAAGTATTATACTAAAAGAGGAATATAGAAAAATTATAATTAGATATTTATTATAAAAATACTTGTGTAACATTAAAAAATATGATATAACTTAAACGAACAAACCTTAAAAAGAGAGGTGCTTTTTTTGATGGAAGAAATAATAAAAACTAAACCAAAAAGAACAATATTAATAGTTGATGATGAAAAGCCAATTGTTGATATTTTGGTATATAATTTACAAAAAGAAGGTTATGATACCCTTGAAGCGCGAGATGGTGAAGAAGGGGTAAAAATTGCATTAGAGAAAAAACCAGATTTAATCTTATTAGATATAATGTTACCTAAAATGGATGGATTAGCTGTTTGCAAACGAATAAGACACAGCTTAAATGTTCCAATATTAATGTTATCTGCAAAAGATGAGGAAATAGATAAAATATTAGGATTGGAATTAGGGGCTGATGATTATGTTACAAAACCTTTTAGTGTTAGAGAGTTAATGGCAAGAGTAAAAGCAAATTTAAGAAAACTAGATATTGCAACTGAGACTCCTACAGAAACACAGAAAAATAAAAAAGGTCAAAGTAATACTAACAGAATTGAAGTAGGTGACTTAGCATTAGATTTAGATAAATTTGAAGTAAAAGTCAGAGGAGAGGTAATAGATTTAACATTAAGAGAATTCGAGGTTTTAAAATACTTAGCAAAACAACCAGGTCAGGTTATAACCAGAGAGATATTACTAGAAAAAGTATGGGGCTATGAATATTATGGTGATATTAGAACAGTTGATGTAACTGTTAGAAGAATAAGAGAAAAAATCGAGTTAGATACATCAAATCCTAAGATTTTAGTAACTAAAAGAGGTGTAGGATATTATATTTCAACTAATAAGGAAAAATAACAATTATTTGTAAATTTGCAGTAAAAAGGTATGATATGTATAATGTATCATACCTATTTAAATATTAACTATAATTTTAATATGAAATAGTTTTAATATAAAGTAAAAAAATATTTGTAAAATGAAAGAGGTTTAGATATGCAAAAATCTATGCAAAATAAATTGATAATAATTTGTATAATTCTTGGGACATGTTTTATAGGATTATTTGGATATTTTTATATAAGACAGATATCCTCATTAACTGATATACAACAAGTAATTGAGCTTTCAAAAAAATATATTATTAGTGCATTTATTGTATTTGTTTCAGTGGTTATAATTGGAAGTGAAGTTTTAAAAAGAGTTATTAAAAAATCAATGATTAGTATTGTGAAAAATGCAGGCAAGCTTGTAACAGGAAATAAAGAAAAAGTTCCATTATTACAGGCAAGTAATAAATCTAGAGATGAATTTATGTCTGCTTTTGATGATGCAACATTAGAGATTAGAGAACATTTAAAAGATGTTGATAAACAGAAAAAACAGATTGAAACAATATTATTACATATGACAGATGGAATTTTAGCTTTTAATTTAGAGGGGGAAGTAACACATAAAAATATAGCTGCAGAAAGATTATTAAGCTTATCTGAAGAAGATGATGATTTTGAAAAAATCTTTTCTAAATTAGACGTAGATATCAACCTAGAAAAAATAATTTATTTAGAAGATTGGACTTCATCAGATAGAAAGGTTAGAATAAATGATAAATATTTAAATCTATTATTTGTACCATATAAAGATAATAATCAAAAAGCAGCTGGTGTAATTGCTGTTATTCAAGATATTACAGAACATGTTAAGCTAGATAATATGAGAAAAGAGTTTGTTGCTGATGTGTCACATGAATTAAAAACACCAATTACTTCTATTATGGGATATGCAGATACATTATTAGAAGGGGATTATGATGCTGCTACTAAAACTAAATTTTTAAATGTTATTGCTTCAGAAGCTAGAAGAATGGCAAAATTGGTAACTGATTTATTAGCATTATCTAGATATGATACAAATAAAAATAAAATTGACAAAACAGAGTTTGATTTAGGTGACTTAGTTAAAAAGTGTCAAGAAAAATTACAAATTGAAATAGATAAAAAACATCATAAAGTTGAAAACCTAGTTACAGCAAATGTTCCTTTGGTATATGCTGATAAATCTGGTATTGAGAGAGTTGTGCTTAATATTTTATCAAATAGTATAAAATATACGAAGGAAAAAGGAAATATTAAAATTTATGTCGGTTTTGTTTATAATGATGCATATATTAAAATTATAGACAATGGAATGGGAATTCCTGAAGAGGATTTGAGCAGAATTTTTGAGAGGTTTTATAGAGTTGACAAGGCAAGAAGTAGAGAACTTGGTGGTACTGGGCTTGGATTGTCAATCGCTAAGGAAATTTTGAATCAAAATGGTGGAAGTATTGATATTAAAAGTGAGGTTGGAAAGGGTACAGAGGTTGTTATTCGCGTGCCAACTAAGAAGTAGTTTTTTTATTTGCAGGTTTGCAGTGGTGGCTACTCTATAAAATATAATTTTTTCTAGTAGATTAAGCTTTTTATTAGTTGGGGGCTTGAAAAAATGGTGTAGTTAGAGTATAATTTAGATGTATTTTTTTGAATTATTAATTATATAAATACATATAAATAAAAAAACGTATTAATAAAAATAAAAAGGAAGGAAGTTTTTGTTGTAATGGAAGAAAAAAGTAAGAAAAAAGAAATCTTGGAATGGATTTATTGTATTCTTATTGCAATTGTTATAGTTATTTTAATTAAATCTTTTATAGGAGTTCCAACTGTTGTTAAGCAAAGCTCAATGTATCCTACTTTAGTGCAAAATGAAAGATTGTGGTTAAGTAAATGGGGAGCTAATTTTGATAGTATCCCAAATAGAGGAGATATAATTACTTTTGAAGCTCCAACAGAAAGAACTGTTGATGCTTATCATGTTGATTATGAACATCCTGTAGCAGAGTATAAATATAATCCAACCAATTTGATAACAAAATTTGTTTATTATACTTTGGAAATTGGAAAAACAAGCTATATAAAGAGAGTAATTGGTATTCCTGGTGACCATGTTCAAATAAAAGAAGATGGTGTATATGTAAATGGTGGAAAACTAAATGAAGATTATTTACAAGATTGGGTTGTAACAACTGATTTAGGCGGATTATATACAGATGTTATAGTTCCAGCAGGTACAGTGTACGTTTTAGGTGATAATAGAGGGGAATCTGTAGATAGTAGAAGATTTGGATGTATCCCTGTTGAAAAAATAGAAAGTAAAGCTGTGTTAAGATTTTGGCCATTGAATAAATTTGGCGGAATATATAAAAAAGTAAAATGATTTTTCTAGAACATAAAATTGGTGGTGGATTTGTGAGTTTTAATAATATAATTGGTAATAGTAAAGTAAAAAACATTTTAACAAAATCAATAAATAATAAAACGATATTACATAGTTATATGTTTATAGGGGAACAAGGTATTGGCAAAAAACTAATTGCAAATCAATTTGCTAAAATGATTTTATGTGAAAATTTTGATATAAACGAGTGCAATGCTTGTAAATCATGTATTGAATTTGATAGTGGTAATAATCCAGATTTTATTAATATTGAACCTGATGGAAAAGTTATAAAAATAGAACAGATTAGGGAATTTCAAACAAAAGTTGTAGAAAAGCCTATTAATTCAAAGAAAAAAGTGTATATTATAAATGATGCAGATTTAATGACAAAAGAAGCTCAAAACTGTTTACTTAAAACATTAGAAGAACCACCTGAATATATAGTAATTATATTAATAGTTAGTAATGAAAACAAAGTATTAACTACTATAAAATCAAGATGTATGAAAATTCATTTTGATAAAATTGATGATGAACAAATAAAAAACTTTTTAAAAGACAAGTGTGATGTTCATGAAGTAAGTAATAATATAATGAAAATGTGTGATGGCAGTATTGGGAAATGTTTACAAATAAAAGATAAAATTGAAGATTATAATAAAATTGAAAATATTATTTATAATTTTAATAATAGTATTACCAAAATTATAAATGAGTCAGAGATTTTATATAAAAATAAAGAAAATATAAATGAGTATTTAGAATATATTAATGTTATTTTATATAATTTAGCTATTAGTAATACTAATAATATAAGATTTATAAATTCAATTAAAGTAGTAGAGAATGTAAAACATCGTTTAGCAAGTAATAGTAATTATGATATGTGTATAGATTATTTGCTGTTTAATATATGGGAGGAAATTAATGAAAAAAATAGTAGGGGTTAGATTTAAAAAGCCAGGTAAAATATACTTTTTTGATCCAGAAGATTTAGAAATAAATATGGGTGATAAAGTTATTGTCGAAACTGCTATGGGAGAAGAATTTGGAGAAGTTGTTATTAATAAAAGAGAGTTGCCAGAGGAAAAAATAGCAAATCCTTTGAAAAAAGTAGTTAGAATTGCAACAGAACAAGATTTAAAAAATATGGAAAAATATAAAAGCAAAGAACCAGAGGCTTTTAAAATTTGTGAAGAAAAAATAAAAAAACATAAATTAGAAATGAATTTAACAGATGTAGAATATAAATTTGATGGTAGTAAAATTTTATTTTATTTTACAGCTGATGGAAGAATAGATTTTAGAGAGTTAGTTAAAGAATTAGCAAGTATTTTTAAAACTAGAATAGAGTTAAGACAAATAGGTGTAAGAGATGAAGTAAGAAGAATAGGTGGAAACGGAGTTTGTGGCAGAGAATTATGTTGTTGTTCTTTTTTAGGCAATTTTGAAACAGTTTCTATAAAAATGGCAAAAGAACAAAACATATCTCTTAATCCATCTAAAATTTCAGGTAATTGTGGCAGACTTATGTGTTGTTTAAAATATGAACAAGAGGCATATTCTGATAAAATAAAAAGATTACCTAGAATAGGTGCTATTGTAAAAACAGAAGATGGAGAAGGCGTAGTTGATAGTGTTGAAATTCTTAAAGAAAAATTAAAGGTTAAATTCAAAGATGGGGAAGAATATTTTTATAAAAAATATGATGCCAAAGATGTGAAAATTATTAAAAATGGCGCTGTTAATAATAAAATGAATCCTGAAGAAGCAGAACATTTAAAAGAGCTAAAAGAATTGGAAAAATTAGAGAAGATGGATAATAAAAATAATACAGAGGATATTTAACTGAAAGGTGGTGAAAATTATGGCATATAAAATCACAGAAAAATGTATATCTTGTGGAGCTTGTGCTGCTGAATGTCCTGTTGGATGTATTTCACAAGGTGATGAAAGATATGTAATTGACAAAAATGCATGTATTGGGTGTGGAACATGTGCAGGTGTTTGTCCTGTTGAAGCTCCAGTGGAAGAGTAATAAAAAATATAGTAATTACATAAATTAGTTAGAAGATAAACTAGGAAAATACTAGTACAGAGTATTACAATTAAGAAAAAGACGACTTTAATATAGTCGTCTTTTTTATTGGGAAGGGCTAATAAAGCGGATAAAGCATTTTTAAATCATAGTTGGATTATTATCCTTTCTTACCATGATTCGGTCACCAGTAGCTTGAACCATTGCTGGATAGCAGAAATCAGTGCTTAAAGAATTAGTTGAACGGTTATAAACTCCCCATAAATGATTTTCAGAGGATTTAATAGCAATTCTATTCTCAAGGTGCGCACCGTATTTTTCGTAGGCTGAATCAGATAAGATGTTTTCTATGTTTGTTTTTGGTGTGTATGGCTGTGCATTCTCCTTGTTTCCAGTGAAGAATAACACTGCATCTGCTTCTGTGTCACATAAAAATGTACCATCAGAATAGTTCATAATCATGCATAAATTGCCTAAGCAAGTCAGCAGAAGATTGTCTTCTAAAAGAAGTACATTTTTGTATGTTGTTGATATTTTTTTGGCGGATAAGGAAAAGATGTCAGAGTGCATACTGTTGTCACACTCGGCTACAATTCCATATTTTTGGACAGAGACAGATTTGTAGATAAGAGGGATGACAATTTTCCCTGTTTCCTCGTCTACAATGCCATACCGTCCATTTTTTGTGGACTTAACACCGGTTAGCATTTAAATTCCTCCCTTGTAATAAATTTTGGTAAGTTTATTATACTAGCATTTTGGTGGAATTTCAACCTTTTTCTTAAAATAATCTGCTCAAGGTTACTGTTTAATACTTTTTTGAATAAAACAATCACCCCAAAAGCTACTAATGCAAATTTAACGAAAATTTGGGACGGTTCTAAATCTTCAAATTTTGATTTTTAGAACCGTCCCATTTATTAATTTTTGTTAGTAATCTCTTCTAAATCTAATAATTCTTGCCATCTTCTATCAACTTCTTTTTGGAATTCTTCAATCATCCATTCGTTACCAGGTAAGAACATGTGCTTAAATCTTCTTTGTGGTTTTAAGAATTCTTCAATTGGTTTTTTGTTAGCTGGTTTGTAATTTATATGATATTTTCCATCAATGATTTCATATAAAGGCCAGTAACATGTTTCAATAGCTAATTTATTAATTTCCATTAACATATCTGTTGGATATCCCCATCCTCTAGGACATGGAGTAAATACATTTAAAAATGTAGGACCTTCTGTGTATATTGCTTTTTCAGCTTTTTCATATAAATCTTTAAAATTATTAACAGCAATTGATTGAGCAACATATGGCAAATGATGACCTGCCATAATTTGTGTTAAATCTTTTCTGTTTTGCATTTTTCCTGGAATTACCTTACCAGCTGGACTTGTTGTAGTATCAGCAAATCTAGGTGTTGCACTTGAACGTTGTATACCTGTGTTCATATATGCACCATTATCATAACATACATAAACCATGTCATGACCTCTTTCCATAGCACCTGATAAACTTTGAAGTCCTATATCATAAGTTCCACCATCTCCACCAAAAGTGATGAATTTAGTATGTTGATCTTCAGGTAATTTTCCTTGTTTCTTTAATGATTTATAAGCAGCCTCAACACCAGAAGTATTTGCAGCAGCACATTCAAAGGCTGTATGTATGAAAGAATCTGTCCAAGATGTGTATGGATAGATGAAAGTTGAAACTTCCATACATCCTGTTGCACATGATATTACAGCATGGTCTTCATTTTTTAATGCTCTTAAAACAGTTCTTCCAACTATTGGAGCACCACAACCTGCACACATTCTATGTCCAGCTGTAAATCTAGCTGGTTTTGTAGCAATTATTTCTTTTAAGTTATATGCCATTTTTATAATCTCCTTTCGTTGCACAATTGGGGACGCGTCCCGGCTGTGCATTTTGCACAACTGGGGACATATCTATAAGATTTTCTTAAAGTCCCGCATTATGTATTATTTTTCAATGTAAATATTTTCATATGTGTTATTTTTTCAAATATCTTATTTTTCCAAATGCTTTATTTTCGTACACCTAAATATCTGTAAAAGTTATTTGTTCCACCATTATTTGCAATTTCTATTAAATCATTATAAACACTTTCAATGTCATTAGAAGTAGTATCTCTACCACCAATACCATAAACATAATTTACAGTAGGAACTTGAACTTTATTTACAAACATAGCAGATGTAACATCTTCAAATAAAGCACCACCAGCACCATTTAAAGAGTCAGCTTTGTCTAAAACTGCAACAGCTTTTACATTAGATAATGCTTTTGCAATTTCTTCAGTAGGGAAAGGTCTAAACATACGAATTTTTAGTAGACCAGCTTTAATTCCTTTTTTACGTAGTTGGTCAACAACAAATTTAGTTGTACCAGCAGTAGAGTTCATACAAACTATTGCAATTTCAGCATCTTCTAATTTATATTCTTCAAAGAATGAATATTTTCTTCCAGTTAATTCTTCAAATTCTTTTGAAACTTCAGCTATAACTTTTTTAGCATTTCTCATTGCTGTTGCTTGTTGATATTTATGCTCAAATAAATGAGCTTGTAAATCAAGTGGTCCAATTGCAATTGGTTCCTCTTTATTTAATAAATAATGCTCTGGTTTATATGTTCCAACAAATGCTTTTGCTTTATCATCTTCTAATAATTCAATATTTTCAATTGAGTGAGATGTAATAAAACCATCTTGACATACCATTAAAGGTAGTAAAACATCTTTATGTTCAGCAATTCTGTGAGCCATTAATAAATTATCATAAGCTTCTTGATTATTTTCACTAAACAGCATAATCCATCCACTATCACGAACCCCCATTGCATCAGAATGATCATTGTGAATATTTAAAGGACCTGATACAGCACGGTTTACAAGTGATAGTACAATAGGTAAACGTAAACTAGAAGCAATATATATTTGTTCCCACATGAATGATAAACCATTTGCTGATGTAGCAGTCATAGCTCTTGCTCCAGCAGCTTCAGCACCAATACATGCAGTCATAGCACTATGTTCGCTTTCAACTGCAACAAATTCAGTATCAACTTGACCATTACTTACAAAAGTTGAAAAATATTGAGGTATTTCAGTTGATGGTGTAATAGGGAAGGCTGCAACAACATCAGGATTGATTTGTTTCATTGCTATAGCAGCAGCTTCATTACCACTTAAACGTTCTCTTATTCCCATATTCTAATTCTCCTCCTTCATTTCAATTGCATTAAATGGGCATACTCTTGCACATACACCGCATCCTTTACAATAATCATAATTAAAATCTTCTCTATTTCCTTCACAATTTACAGGAATTGCATCATCAGGGCAAACAGGGAAGCACATACCACATTGTTTACATTTTTCACTAATAAACACTGGTTTAATACTTCTCCAATCACCAGTTTTAAACTCACGTGCATTTCCAGCTGTGTATATATTTCCACCTATAGTCAATTCGCTAGCTGGTGTATTTTTGTTTATCTCTGTCATTTTTAGTTCTCCTTTCATAATTGCACAGTTGGGGACGCGTCCCTGTTGTGCATTTTGCACAATTTGGGACAGATCTACAATTAAATTGGCAATTAAATAAAAAATATATAAGATAACTATTATCAATTGGGAGATATGTCCCTGGTTGTGCAAATTGCACAGTAGGGACGCGTCCCCAATTGTGCTAGTTAACTTTTTTTACTTCGTTTAAAGCTATTTTCAAGGCATTCATGTTACCTTCAATAACTTCAGGTTTTTTAGCAAATTTATGTTTAAATGAACCTTCCATGTCATTTATTAATTCTTCATCAGTCATAATTCCACTTACTTTAACAATTGCAGCAAGCATTGGCGTATTTGGAAAATATTTTCCCAAAGCTTCAATTGAAACTTTTCTTGCATCAATTGTGTAAATGTTTCCATTATAATTCTTTAATTTTTGTTTTAAAATATCACCGTCTTTAGTTGTGTTAATGATAATTGCACCTGTGTCTTTTAGTCCGGATGTTACATCAACTGCATCTAGTAAAGTATCATCTACAACAACTACATAATCAGGTTCATAAATATTACTATGAATTGTGATAGGTGAGTTACTAATACGGTTATAAGCTGTTATTGGAGCTCCCATTCTTTCTGGACCATATTCAGGAAATCCTTGAATAAATTTACCAGTATTGAAAGCTGCATCGGCAAGTAAAAGTGAAGCTGTTTTAGCACCTTGACCACCTCTGCCATGCCATCTGATTTCGATTAAATCTTCCATATGTATTAATTACCTCCTTGGTTTGAAATTTTATGATTTTAGTATATGCTGAAATAGTTTTAATGTCAAGGGAGATTTTTTAGATTTGAAACTTATTTTTAGACTTTTTGGAACGGTCTTTTTAATCTTACTTTTGATAGTCATATAGCCGGTTTCTGTGTATTTATTTTTCATGCAGGCAATTTATAAAAAAATAAAAAGCTTTTCTCTATTTATAGTAAAAAAAGTAAAAAAATCCAAATTTTCACAATTATCAATACCAAAAATTCATCATTATAAAAAATAAAAAATCACAAATAATAAAAATGAACAATTTTTTATGGAGGTATTTTATTATGAAAAATGATATAGATAAGAAAAAAAGGCAATTAGATAATTTGGAAAACTTGGTTGAAAATCATACAAGAACAGAAAGACATTTAGAACAGTATTCTGAAATTGGAAGTAAAGAAAATAAAGATAATGCAAGAGAAAAGCAGACTGTTAGAGAAAATCAAATTAATACTTTAAAGAATAAAATTGTAGGTGAAGATAATCCAAATACAATAGATGAACAAATCAACAATATATCTGAAAATTTTAATAGAACACATAGATATATGGAAGAAAATTATGAAAATATACCTAAAGAAGATTGGGATAATTTAAATAAAAAGCAAGATAATAGAATGGAACAAACTAAAAATTTACTAAATAATTTAGACTTTGGGGATAGTTCTAAAAATTAGTTGTTTGATGTATGAACACGATTCTAAATATTTTTTTAATAAATAAAGTAGCATTTTTAAACTAAAAATGCTACTTTACCAATTGATAAAGACCTAAGAAATATAGCAGTAATGATAAAAAATTATTTTCCAATAAACATTTGTACATAAATCTTACCATATTTTGGGCTGGAAACAACAGCTAATCCTGTATAATTATAACTATTATTTAAAATATTAGCTTTATGTCCAGGTGAATTCATCCAAGCAGTTACTGCTGCTGAATTACTTGAATTCCCAGCAATATTTTCACCAGCAGTTTTATATGTAATTCCAAAATTTTTCATCATATTAAAAGGACTTCCATATGTTGGTGAATTATGGTCAAAATAATTGTTATTTACCAAATCTTGAGCTTTAATTCGCGCAACTCTTTGTAATTCTGAATCGACTTTTAATGCAGGAAGACCTGAATTTAATCGTTGCTTATTCACTAAATTAAAAGTTTCAAGTTCATCTGAAGTTAAATCAGATGAAGCCGACGGAGAGCCTGTTCCAGCGTTGTTTCCTGAATTGGTAGATGTTCCAGAACTGTTTGGATAAATTGGCTTTATATATTTTTTGCTTACTGCACCAACATAATCTCCTTCAACTTGAACTATATACCAATTTCCAACACCTGCGAAAACACGGATATATTGATTTTTGTTAACTGTTGCAACAACTGGATAAGCAGTTCCAGGACCACTTCTAACGTTAAGTGTTGTTGCAGTTACTAAACCTGTTGAAAAATCTAATTTATAGTAGTTTTGCATTCCAAAAGATTTAGTTCCAATAAATATGATTAATAATGTTATAACAATGATACTAAAAATTATAATTTTTTTCTTTGTGATTTTAAAGTTTTTTATCATTTTAAATCTCATTCCTTTCTAAATTTGAATTGACCTAAGAAAAGTACAGATTTCAATATATCTTTATGGTATATATATATTAGTAAAATAAAAAAATATGTTAATTAGTTAAGTGATATTTTTTACAAATCTCCATCAAAGAGAAGAAAAATTTCAAATCATTTTAAAAGCTCAAAATAAAGAGCAAACCAATGAACTTAAAAAATGAGACAAAAAATACTGTTCCTAAAGTCTCAGATTTCTTTAAATAAAGCATTGAAAACTAAATTTAATATGTTATAATGAAATCAATTTAAAAGGTTTATAGGTAAATCCAAACTAAAAAAATCTAAATATATTATGCAAGGAATGAAGTTAAAAATGGAGAACAAGAGTAGAAAAAAGAAAAAACAAATTCAAATTAAATTGTGGAAATTAGTTGCTTTTATAGCAATAATAATTGCAGGAATAGCTTTGCTTTCAAACAAAAATGATAAAAATGTTTTTGAAAAAATCTCAAACAAAAATAATAGCAATAGTGGTAATGGTAATCAAGAAGCAATTGTTGTAAATGTTCCAGAAGACCAATCAACATCAGTTTCATTAGTTATGGTAGGGGATAATTTAATACATAGTAGTGTGTATAAAGATGCACAACGATTAGCTGGTGGAAAAGGATATGATTTTAAACCTATAATTGAATATATTAAAGAAAAGGTTCAAAATTATGATTTAGCATATTATAATCAAGAAACTGTATTAGGTGGAACAGAACTTGGTGTTTCAGATTATCCAACTTTTAATTCACCACAAGAAGCAGGTGATGCCATGTTAGATGCTGGATTTAATATTGTAAGTTTGGCAACAAATCATACAATGGATAGAGGAGAAAAGGCAATTAAAGCATCTAATGAGTATTGGAAAAAACATGAAGATGATGCTTTAGCTGTTGGAACTTATGATTCTGAAGATGAAAGAAATGAAATCATAATTAAAGAAAAAAATGGAATTAAATATGCAATGTTAAGTTATACATATGGAACAAATGGAATTAATGTTCCAGAAGGGAAAGAATATTTAGTGAACGTATGGCCTACAGATTTAAGTTTAAATGATCCAAGTAGAGATACAAAATATCAAGAGTATAAAAAGCAAGTAGAAAAAGATATAAATTCTGTAAGAGATAAAGTAGATGTTTTAATGGTTGCAATGCATTGGGGAGTGGAATATACACATAATCCAACAGAATATCAAAAAGATTCTGCAAAATTTCTTGCTGACCATGATGTAGATATTGTAATTGGAGCACATCCACATGTTATTCAACCTGTTACATGGATTGATGATACACTAGTAATCTATTCATTAGGAAATTTTGTTTCAGCACAAATGCAAGACCAAAATTATAATAAAATGGTTGGATTAATGACATCAGTAAATATTACAAAAAATGTGAAAGATGGTAAAACTGATATTAAAATTGATAATGTAAAAAACGAATTAATTTTTACATATTATAATAAGGCTTCATGGAGTAATTTTAAAGTAATACCATTCAGTAATGAAAATATTGGAGAATATTTGCCTAACTACAAGAGCGTATATGAAACATACAAAAGTGTTGTTCAAAAATTAGATTCTGATATGGAAGTTGTTCCTGCGTATGAATAAGTTTCTTTTCTTATTATAATACTTGAAATTATGTAAAATTGATGATATAATACTTGCTAACTCAGGATTATTTCTGAAATACTTATGAAAAGAGGCTGAATTTATGGCTATGAGAAAAGAAGTGCAAAAAAAGCTAGAGAACACTCTGGATGAGGTTATTCATTTGATGAAAATTTATAACCGGGAAGTTGGCGGATATACGTCAGATATAGTGAACAAACTAAAAACAATTAATAACTTATCAAGTATTAATGTATACTCATTTAATAATATTGATGAAAATGATAGCATTAAGATAAAGATAAGTAAGACTTTGCTTGCTATGGGAATTTCCACTAAGCTACTAGCACATCAGTATATTATTGAATTGGTGTCAATGGGAATTGAGGACATTAATTTAATAAAACCACTTAACAAAGTTGGATATGCTAAGCTATCAGAAAAATATGGTCGTTCTATAGTTGCAATAGATAAAGCCATAAAAAAATCAATTGAAGACAATATGACATATAAGAGTTTTGACATATGGGAGGAAATAACTGGTTATACAGATGATTTTCCAACAGTTTCTCAGTTGATAACTAGTCTTATAGAACATTTTAAATATTGCTGATGTTCTAAAGAATGCTGCCGTAATTGGTGGCATTTTTTTTATAATGATGAGTTTATAAAAAGTGAAATATTGTTTTATAAATTTATTAGATGGATTGATGTAATAAAAAGTGTAATTTATAAATTTTCAAACAGTGGTTTATAAATTTTCCATATGAGTTAAATTTTCTGGGGAAATAGTGAACATAAAAAATAGAATAAAATAA
>CAMEHU010000008.1 GCA_945917765.1 uncultured Lachnospiraceae bacterium
TTCATTTTTTTATGCATTTATTTATTGTGTTTGCAATCGCACAACAACAATGTGTATTTTGTTACGTTTGATTGTATCATATCACATTCAACACAAATTGCAATACATTTTTTCAAAAAATTTTTAAATAACATACATTTTTTAATTTTTGCATAATGACACAAATAAAAAATAACATACAATATTATAATATATATTATTTATTTATATTATTTATATTATTATGCAATCATTAAAAACACAATATGTTTATAATATGAACATACGCAAATTTTCATATATATAATATGTATGAATCATATGCACGTTTCAGTAATATATACATATACATACAGATTCAGTAGAGAGAGAGTATAGAGAGTATAAGATAACAGTAGATATCTTAGGGAGAGGCTTCCTTTATAGGAAATAACAAAAGTTATTTTTTCTGTGAGCTTGACAGTCAACCAAACAAAAGTAAATAAATCATAAATCATAAATCATATCATGTTATCAATTCATACTCATACAATTATCTTATATTTAATTTTATACATATTATTTTATATATATTTATTTATTAATTGCCAAGTTTACAAAAAGTATAGTTTTGGTTTTAAATCCGTTTTGCAGTTTTGGAACGGAATTTTTTGGAAACGGAAAATTTTTTTATGCCACTTTTTTGTATATGTGTAATACGAGCTTTTGGCATATGTAGTTCGAGTTTTTGTAATACGAGGAATTATAAATAATACTCAATCATTACTTTTCCATAACCAAAATGGAAAACATTAAAGCAACTACAATTTAAAATCCCATCAGAAAATTTGTTTCTATTTTCAAATGTATGACCTTCATTTATTTCATTATTATAAGCATTACAGCAAATTATAAAATATGGTTTTTGATGTTCTAAAAATTCTTTTATTGTAATTCCTTCCATTTTCAACACTCCTTATTTTGCAATATCATTTTTAATATAAAATTTTTCTGTATTTGAATTATAAACAATTATTTTTTCTTTTCCTGCTATTTCCTTTATATTGTAATAATTCAATAACGGAAAATATTCACGCAAAAACCAACTTATCTGTTTTCGTGTTGTTTGTGAATATGTGCCACTACATTCAATATACCACACATTATCTTTTTTTGTTGCATATATAACTACAGTTCTATATGAAATAAAACTTATTTGTGTTGGATTTTCAATATTATCCATTTCAACATAACAATTACAATATGGATGATTTTTTAACTTTAATTTTAATTTTTCCATTTTTACACCTCACATAGGATTTATTGTGCAATGGGTGATATTAAATCACCCAAGCACTTTTTCTAACTTCATTTTGATTAGCATCATAAATTTTCAAATATTCGACCTGCTTCTTTGAAATTGTTTTCAGGAATTTTTTAATATCGGCACAATTATCAATATTTGTGATTTTTTCTTCCTTCTTTTCATCCTTCTTTTTTAATAAAATGATGTATGAGTTTCCTTTTGCCTTATGTCCTGCTTTTCCAACTTCATCATTTTCTTTTTTTGTTTTTACCTTTTTTGTTTTTACAATGTCAATAATGACATATCTTGATTTACCATCCTTTGAAGCAACACAATACATATTTTCCTGATTTTTTGATTTTACAATTTTTAATTCATCAGGTAAATTTTCAAGCATTGTATCAAAGTCATTTTGTGACATTTCATAGTGTTTGCTTGTTTCATTAATTCTTGCCTTGTTTGCGGTTACCATTTCAATTACATTTTTCTTTGTCATAATTTTGTCCTCCTAGACATTTTTTTGTTTGCATTTAAAAATGCGTTTGTTTGTTGTTTACAAGTTCATTTTAACAGGTTGTTTTTTGTTTGTCAATAGGTTTTTTGGATTTTTTTTATTTTTTTTATTTCACCTCGTTTCTAAAAACATTTTTTTGTTTTGTTTGTTTGTAATTACATTTTAACAGGAATAAAAAACAATGTCAATAGGTTTTTTAATTTTTTTTTGTTTTTAAAACCTTTTCCATATATGATATAAAAATTTGTATTCTTCAAATGTTAAAAAACCTATATTTAATGAAAACATAATTTCTGTTAATATATCATCCATACATTTATAATAACTATTTATGTTTCCATTATAATAATATTTTTTTGCTAAACTAAAATCAATTCTTAATTGTTTTACTAACAAATTAATAAATTCTTTTTTTAATTGTTTATTCATAACAATATTTCCTTTCTTAATAAAGATTTATTTATTAGATATAATTTATTTATATCTTATTTATATGTTAACACATTTTAAAACAAAAGTCAATAGGTAAAATTAAAATAACAGCAAAGATTTTATTTATAGGATTTCATAACTTCTGTTACATAATTTCTTGGTATTTTATAACTTCTGTTATGTTTCTTACAATAAAATTTCTGCTGTTATAGAAAATTTAATGGGTTTGTAAACGTGTATAATCGTCATATACGCATTTTATTTTCATATGTATGTTTTTATATGTATGTTTCGTATACGTTCCTATATGAGGCTTGTACGCACGTTCAGCATATATATTTTTACTACATATAAAATGTATGATTACAGTATGTAAACACATAGGTTAGGTTATTACTTTGCCAGGAATCATTAGTAGTTACTTCAAAATATAATTGTCCTTTATTTTGTAACAGATTTAATAACTCTAATGCTTTTTTACTATTTTCTGTTGGTTGTGCATTTTCATACATTCCATTAGAAAATGTTGTAAATTGTCCAGGTTCTGAAATTACATCATAAATGGTATCAGGAAAGTTTGGTGATTCTACACGATTCAAAACTGTTTGCATGACAAAAGCCATTCCACCAATTCCTTCTGATTGTGCTTCTGCAATTGCTATTTTTTGTAGTACGAGACTTTCCTGTTCTGTAAATGTAGTACGAGGCTTTTCCACTTCCTTTTTTAAAGTATGAATTTCTATAGTAGGTGGAGCTGCAGCATTTACATCCATTGTTGGAATTAATAAAATTAATAAAAACAGTATTTTTGTTTTATTTGCTAATTCCCATAAATGTTTAATAATTTTCTTTTTTAATATTTTTAATTTTTTACTATCATAAATTGATATAATAAAAAAGAAAATAGGACCAAGTAATATAACAAATAAACAAGCAACAATTGTTCCAGTTCCAAAATATTCATAGGCACTTTTTTCACTTTCATATTTTAAATCATGCATAATCATTTTAAAACAACCTATAATACCAAATAAAAACCATATAGTTAATATAATTACATAAATAATATTTTTTAACATTATAATTCTTTCTCCTCAATTTTAATTTTTAAATATTTACTTTTCTTTTTCTTTCCAACATTCACATCACTTAAAGAACGATAAATTGTATATCTACTTACATTTCTTAATTTTGCTAATTCTTCCACAGAATCTGCAACAGCTAATGGTAATTCAAATTTATCTTTTGTTATTTCCATGTATAAAAACATTTTAATCTTTTTCCTTTAAGTCTCTAATTGTTTTACAATCTGAACGTTGCCAATTCATTTTATATGTTCCCTTATCTCCTAATGCACAAAAGTCATTACATTCACAAGCAAATGATTTATTACAAAATAGTTTTCTATCACAACCATCACACCAATCTAATGGACAAAATTTACAACAACTTGTTTCTAAATATTTTTTACTTTGTTGTTCAGAATATTCACAAAGAAAACAACCATTTTTTATTTCATATACTTCTAACCCAATTCCATTTAAAAACTCCTTTTTTAAATCACTTCTCAATTCTCTAGAATCACATTCTAATTCTTTAGTTCTTTTATCAATAAAATCCCACATTTCCCTATGTAAACGAATTGCTTCTTCTTTTGTTAAATTTTCAATAATTTTTGGTTTTTCCATTTTAACATTCCTCCTGATTTACTAACATTTTTGTTTTTATTATATCAAAAATAGATAATAATGTCAAATACCATTTATAATACCTCCTAGACAACGTAGGAGCCTCATACAGGCATTGTTTTGTTTGATATGATGTTTTAATCATAAAATAAATAAACAATGAAATTGAGGCTCCTACAATGTTATTTAATGTTTCACTAAATCATTTGATTCTGCATATTCTTCTACTTCATTCAAATAAATAATTGCTTCCTGTAAACTTCCTTTTTTTAACATTACTGTTTCCCCTACTTTTTCTGTGTATCGTTTTCTTAAAATAGGAAAACCATTTTTCTTTGATTTACTTATTTCAATAATCTTTTTACACATCATAAGAATAATCTGAATACCAAGTATTATTACACATAAATCTATTACTTTTAAATAAGAAAAACAATAAACAATAATTGTTGGTAAAACAATAATTAAAAGATTAATAACAGAAATAATATTTTCATCAATCCTTTTCCACATTAAATTAAACAAGTAAAGAATGATAGAAAATATATCCTGGATTGGTTGTAAAATCCTTTTTAATTTATTCTTCTTCCCAGTCATTTTCTAAAACTCCTTTAATAAATTCTTTCATATTTTTTACATTATCTTCTAATGTTTTTTTGTAACCATGTAATTTACATTCTTCACACCTTGGTTTATCAACACAATAAAATATGGTATGAAGTTGTTTACATTTTTTACAATAGTTTTCTTTTATTTCTTTTTCATCAACACAAAGAAAAACAGTTAATAAAAAAGTTGGTTTTTTCTTTTTTAATTTTTCAATTTTTACAGTAACATAACTTGATAAATTTTTGTTATTAAATATATTAATTGCAGCCCATCTACATAATTCTAAATAAGCCTGTTTTGAAACATCATTTGTAAAACTTTTTTCAAATACCTTTTCTGAATAGAATCCCATTTCAAATACCTGCCTTTTTTACATTTTTCTTTATCTCTTCTTTTGCTAATTGATCTACCATTTCATTAAAGTAATTTCCATTATGTCCTTTTATTTTGGTAAATTTAATTCTAACTTCTAAGAAGAATAATTCATCCAGAATTGACATTAATTTTTTCCACAGATCAATATTTTTAATATCTTTTCCATCTGTATTTTTAAAATTATTACTTCTCCATTTTTGTAACCAGTTTAAATTGATTGCATTTACAACATAAGCACTATCTGAAATGATTTCAAGGTTTATATTTATTACTTTTATATCTTCTTGGTAAATCATGTTCAATATTTCTTCTAATGCTTTTATAACAGATAATAATTCCATCCTATTATTTGTTGTATTTTCATTAAATCCAGTTACAGTTTTTGTTTCAACCTCTGTTGCTATCAATGCAGCATAACCACCAGGACCTGGATTTGAAGAACAAGCACCATCTGTAAATATTCTAATGTTCATCAAAAAACTCCTTTATTCTTTTTTGTCTTTCTTTTCTTAATTTATCCCAGTCTTGTTCTGGAACATCATTTTTATTCACTTCATAAAAGAATTTTATACATAACTTCGCAAACAACTCATATAAAGAAGTTCCATAAACATTTTCCAAATATTGCATTGTATCTGTTCTTTTAATTGTTGCACAATAAATATTTCTTTCCCCAGGAATAAATGTTGGAGTAATATAATTTATCATCAAACAATATTTTCTTTCATACTTCCCAACAAGTGTTTCTAACAATAATAAAGGAACTTCCTTATTTTCATCAAAATCCTTAAATGGTTTTATTTTTCTCAATGCTTTTTGAATTAACTTTTTTGATTCCTCATCATTATAATCTAAATCTAATAATTCTTGTGTTGTCATTTCAACCTCCTTAAAACAAAAGTACGGGTTATCAGAAATAACTAACAACCCGTACCTTAAATTTAATTATTTAATTTTATTCCGGGATGTTCATATATTTTGAAAAATCTTTATATTCTAAATATCCCAGTCGTCGTCTTCCTTCTCTTCTTTCTTTTCCTTTGCAGCAGGCTTTCTTCCTCTTCCTGATTTCTTTGCGGGAGCGGGTTCCTCCTCTTCCTCCCAATCATCATCAGAATCTTCTTCCTCTGTTGTTTCCTCATCAGCAGCCTTTAACAACTTAATGTAATCTTCAGCTTTCTTCTTAGGCTGTGCTGTAATTCCACGCTTCTTGCAAAGTTTAAACAACTCAATAGCAGACATTCCTTCATAAGGATCTTCCTCAGATTCAGATTCCTCTTCCTCATCATCCTCAGGTTCTTCTACCTTAGTTTTTGCTGCTTTTCTTGCCTCACGTCTCTTGCGTGCCCTTTCTTTTGCAGCTTCTTTCTTATCCTTCTTTGCAGGTTTTTCCTCGGCTTCCTGTTCATCATTCTCATCCTCTTCAACATCAGTATCAACGTCTTCATCAGACTTCATAGATGCCTCCAATGTTCTAACGGTTACTCTTTCAGGAAGTGCATTGATGATTTCCATTGCTCCTGCATTATCCCCCATCTTTGCGATTGCAACTGTTACGTTAGGGAATCTTTTTCCAAGGTCCTTGATTGCTTCCTTGTCACCATTCTTGATTGCTTCTACTGCTTCTGCAACTGTCCAATTCTTTGCCATTTCTTTTTTTCTCCTTTTCATTTTTTATTGGCTGATTATTATTTTTGCATTCTAGCCATTTTTTATTTTATATGAACACATAAAGTGTTACATACATTTTTAATAAATTGTATAAACAGAATGTTTATGTGGTGCACTCACATCCCAATGTAAAGGGGAATACATTTTTAAAAACATTTTTATTTGGGAAACTGTTTGTACAATTCATTGATTACATTATCATTATAACACATACAAAAAATATGTCAATGGTTTTTTTTAAAAAATTTTTATTTTTTTTCAATTTTTGAAATTGCAACATTTAATGCGTCACGCAAATTGTACAATCCTTCAATGTTTTCAATTTGGATTGAATTTTTAACAAACATATTTATTTTCTTCGAACCTTCCTCAACAACAACTTGTTGCCCCAATGTATATCCTCCCTTTGAATACTCAGAAATAACAATATTTCTTTTATCACTAATGGAGGCAGTAGAAAGTTCTTCATATTCTACGTTCTTTGCCATTTATTATTCCTCCTCATTTTCTTCCTCCTCAATTTCAGCTCTCATTAAAATTTGGAACTCTTCGTTGCAAACAATGCTATTCACATTATTCATTTCTACATAATCATTTAAGGAGTTAAAACATAAAATGCTTTCCCCATCCCCATCAATAATTACTTTACTTACACGAAAGATTCCTAACTTAATAGGCTTCATTGAAGGTAATTTTGCTGTCAATTCAACATCATTGTTTAACATTTGTAAAACCTGCATTGATTTTGTTAACTCACTATACATGGCTGTTAATTTTAAATCAACACTTCCATTCTGTTTTACAGTATGTCCTTTATATTTCACAATTTCTTTTACTTTTACTTCCATTTATTCTTCCTCCTAGTCAATTACATCCTTAACATATTTTATTCTTTTCATTTTGCACTCCTTGTTTTTTCATATTTCCTTTTTCTTTCCTCATTAAATGAGTTTCTTGCATTCTCTGATGATTTTATTTTTTTCTTTTGTATATTTTCTTCTTCCTCTTCTGTATCATCAATCAAAACATCATATATAGATGGTTTAATTACTTCCCCAGTTTTTATATACTCAGATATATTCACAAAATCAACAGGTTTAGCCATTAACCATATTTCCCCAGTATTTAAAAATTGAATTGCAAATAAAGGTAATTTGTGTGATACTAAAGCATTTTTCTCTAACATCCTAATATCCTTTTGATTAACCTTTATACTTTGTGCATCTGTACTTTTTAATTGACAGATAATAAAATCATTTTGTCCATCCTCTTTTTCAATCCAACCACTACCAGAATTTTTTGTTGGTTTTAAGCCTAATGATTTCATTACCTCTTCTTCATTCTTACGATAGAACTTTGTTGTCCGTTTCATTTATCTACCTCATGAGAAAATCAATCAATTCTTCTAAAGTATCAAAACCATACAAACAAAAATTTACATTACTTTCTTTTGTTTTATCTTTCGGAATAAATTCCCTTGCACAATCACAATGGCATTCTTTGTGTTGTAACTCACATTCATCACACATTGTTTTTGATTCATTCTCTAATCTTTTCAAATCATCATATTGTCTTTTACATTCATTGTGTATTTCTGTTAATGCCTGTAATTCTAAATTTAATCTTGATTTTTCTTTTTGTAACTTTTCATTCTCAATTTTTAAATTAAAATTTTCTAAAACTATTTTGTTTAATTCTTTTATAATATTTGTTATCGCTTTATCTTTTATTTCCAACAAATCATTCAAATTCTTAACTCTTTTATTTAATTTATTCAATGTTTCCTCTACATTAACTTCTTTACCATTTTGACATTTAACATTTTTATCTTCCATTTTATTTTTCTCCTTTTTAACAAACATATTTATTTTCTTCTGAAATGTATTGGAGTTAAATTTTCTAAAATGCAGTCAACACAACCTTTTGTACTACTTGGTATAATCATATTACATACATTATTAGAATATCTTTTACATTCACAACACCATTCTTTTTCTAATATCTCCCTTGCCTCTTCTACGGTCATTTTTTTAACATCTGTATCAACTTCTTCAAATGTTTCTTTTTCAACATTTTCATTTCTTAAAAATTCTTTTAACTTTTTATAACATTTTGGACATAAATCCCATTGCTCCAAACCACAAGCTAGACTTCCCTGTTTATTAAACATAAATAATTGTAAGTTTGCTTGAACATTATCTTCCTTATCCCCACCAATAAAATTCTTTAATGGCTGTAATTCAAAAAGACTTCCACACACATCACATTTAAAAGCATTAGACATTTTTATTCCTCCAAAAATTTATTTGATAAACGAATCCTTTTTAGATCTTCCTTTGTTTTTAACTTTGCTTGATAGTTACAACTTGCTTTCAAAGTCTTTTGGAATATTTCTTCCATACAGTCATAACACAAAGTAAAAATAACAGATTTCCTTTTGTTACTTAACTGTAAATCATGCATTTCCTTTGTACGCATATATGGTTTCCCACATAATGTACATTTGCTTTCTTTGTCATGATTTACACGCATTCTAACAGGCATAAAAACATTCCTCCTTTATTTTCCACGTTTATAATTTCGTAACGTAAATTCTGCTAACATAGTTAAATATTTTTTGTCATATTTATTCAACCTGTCATAAATATAAAAACCAGTAGAAGCATCAAAGTCTTTAAACACATAATAATATTCTGTTTGTTTAAATTCTTGTTCTCCTAATTGTTTTTTGTATTTTAACAATTGTTTTCCTGCTTTATCAAATTGGAAGTCTTCTATAATATTTTCATGCATTTCATAATACAGAATACTATGAATAATAATACAACGTTCTAACCAATTTGCTTTTTGTTTTATAGACCAATATAAAGCAGGTGGTTTATTTAATGCAAACATTTTATTTTCCTTTCTATAAAGATTTATTAATAATTAATATTTATTATGTTTTTATGTTAACACAAATAAAATAATTTGTCAATGGTAAAATTAAAAATATTTTATAGAATCGTATAAGGCCCAAATTTCAATTTTAAAATCAAACACATATAAAATGTCAATTGATTTATTTCCATTCAAATATGGGCATTACACAACGTTACAGGACTATTTTAAATGTCTTCTCTTTTGAATGGAACGTAATCTATTACCAGTACTTTTATAGATTGCATCATTAACACTTAATTCTTTTCGTTTCTGTTCTAAACGTTTATTGTTTTCTTCTACCTCTTTCAAATATAATTCACAAGTAGAATGGCAAGTAATATGTCTATCTTTACAATGATAGCATACATGAAAGTTTTGTTTTGCCATTAATGTTCCTCCTTTAGTAATTGATTATTAGTAAATCCATAAAGACTAATACAAATACTATCAGCAATATTATCATTATAAGTATAACGTTCCCCATTCTTTTCTATAATACCTTTTGATTTTCTTTTTCCTACATCATAATTGATAATATATTTTTTATAGCCTTTTGAAACACACCAAAGTATTGTTGGCCATTTCTTTGGGTCAATACCATATTTATTTGATTTTCCTTTTGAATTACCAACAACAGAAGATTTCCATGCACGAGTATCAACAGAATAGATAGGATAATCAAATGTAAAAGCTGTATCAACAATCAAAGCATTTAATGCCCCAATAGATTTTATATAATCTATATTAATAAAACCTTGTGATTGTAAACGTATTCTTTCAATAATAACAATTACATCAGCATCATAGTCTTCTTTTAATAAATGAACAGAACTAAAAATATCAAATAATCTTTTTTGTAACATTCCCCTGCGTTCAGAGTTGTTTTTACATTTTTCTAAATAAACGTGTTTTGCCATTTTTAATTTACCATTCATTGAAATAGAAATTCCAGTATCTTTATATGATTGGTCTATTCCAATTACTATTTTGTTTTTCACGCATCTTCCTCCTTATATATTCTTTACATTTTTCTTTATTTGTAAACACAGGAAAAATATTAACCCCAATGTTTTTTAATAAGTCATTATTACAATCTATATGTTTTTCATCAACAGTACCAAAATTTTGAAACCTTTTTACAACTGAATTATATTTGTTAAAATCAACACTAACATTGTTATAGGAATATGTTATCTTATATTTATATATCTTAATACAAATTATATTTGCTTTTAAAATAATAATAGAATCTTTTGAACATTCATAAACAATATAAAGTTTTTGTTCTATTTCATATTTTGGCTTTTTCATATCTATCCCTTCTGCTGATATGGTTGTGGTGGTTCTGGTCTTGGCATCCAATAACTGATATAATTTGAACAATTACCACCAAAATGTCCGTTCGGATAAAATTTACTTGGTTCATACCATCTTGTAACAACTGCTCCCCCAGATTTCCCTATTACTAAATAACTTCCTTCTTTTTCTGGTAGTCTTTCTTTTACACTTATCCAGCCGTTGTGATTCTCTTCAATTTCCTTCACAGTTTCCTTAATCACTTTGCAGAACTTCGGACAATGATGCTTTTCTTTGTCATATGCTTCGCACTCTCCGCAATCCTTGTAGCACTCTTCATACTGCTCTGCTTCATGCTTGACGATTTCGATTGCATTTCCCACCCCGTGTGCATATCCTTTGGCAGAATCAAATTGTAGAGGATTTTCCCTTTCGCATCTTAATTTTTCCTCGTCTGCAAGTTTTAATTCTTCTTCCAACTTCTCAATAATCTTCTCAAATGCCGCTTGCATCTACTCCACCTACTTCCACAACTTCTATCAAATCTGATAGCAAACCATCACATCCAAACATTTTCATTTCATCACGAAATTCTTCCAACTGCTCAACAACCTTGTCCACATCATATGCTACAGGCTGCCTGTGAATTAAATTCATCCAGTCAATAGTACTTGACTGCTCCGTAATCGTTTCACGTATTTCGTTCATTAATTTTTCTTCATTAATTAATCTCATATTTTCCTTTCCCCACTAAAAGTTAATTTAATTAATTATCTTCTACGTCTTTTACTTTCACTAACCCATTTTCTTCTTTTTTCATATTTCTTTACTATATTCATTTTATTTTCTACTATTTCTTTTATATCTTCCTTCCAACTTCTGCATAAATCCTGTGTTAATACTTCCACTTTTATTTTTCTCCTTTTTACATACTTTATCTTCACATTCTAAACAATCTGCATAAATAACAATACAACCATACTTTGGACAATGTTTACTCATATATTCCATAATACCTTTTTAATACACAAACAGTTTCTGTGAACGCAATAATTCTACTTTCAAAATAATTAGGATTTTGAAACTCATTATATAAACCTGAATCTAAAATTCCACACATTTCTTCACAAGTAAAAATAAACTTATATTCATGTTTACTATTTACTTCACATATAATTCCATCCCTATTATAATTACTTCCATTATATAAGAATATAAATTTTCTTTCCTCTGCATTTACATTTACTAATATAAATTCCCTTTCATTCATTTCTTGTATTAAAGTTTTCTTTACCTCTGAAAACATTTTATTCTTTTTCTCCTTTTCATATTTTTCTTTTTCAATTCCCAATAAATAAATCAAAACTAATGGTGTTAAAATTAAAGTCCATAATAAAAATAATATTAACATAGTTATTCCTTTTTTATCATATGCACATTCTATCACAATTTAACTCTTCCAATTCCTCTATTCCAACAAGCATCTTTCATTGGACATTTTTCAGATTGTTTACAATCATATGAAGTACAATTTTTACAACGAGGAATTATTTCTTTTTTTGTAATAAATTTTTTATAATAATGTTTTACAGATTCTAATCTTTCAATATAAGGTTTTAAAAATTCTTCATCATAATCATAAATAAAAACCTTAAATTCTTGTCCTCCTTTATCATCACATAAAACAAAACCTTTTAAATAATCTTTCCCATTCCATGTTCCTTTTCGTTTTGCTTCTTTTATACATTCATGCATATATAACTGAAGTTGTTTATGTGCAGATGGGTGTGATTCCATTTTTCTAAACTGCATTGGATTTACAGATTTTATTTCCCCAATCATTGCCCCGTCATAAAATTCAGGAATACGGCAAACAATATCAGGAGTATAACTCATTTTATAATCTTCATCAAATCTTGTTCTATCTAATGTTTTTGCTTTTGCATAACCAGCTCTTATAAACATTCTTTGCCATTTCTCATGGATTGCATTTCCTTCCTCAAATATTCTTTTCAATCCAATTGAAATTTGCTGCCCTTGTAATTGTTTATAACACAAACTTAAAACTTGTTGTCTTATACAAAATTGATTATCTGATACAATCATTGCAGAAGCATGAAGTCCTACACGTTCCTGGGATTCTAATCCTCTTGTCATAACCTGTTTTACAAACTCTGTCTCTTCCTCAATATTTTTTTCTAAGTAAAACATTTTGTTTAATATTCCTTCAAGTTTTGCAGCTTCTGATGTTTGTACTTTTGAACCATTCCTTAATGCATCTTTTTTTATATTACTTATTATTCCCATTTCTTAACCACCTTTCAGGATTTCCTCTTTCCCAAACAATTCCCTTCCTTGTTATCACCATTTCAATTCCAGAATTTGCAATCATTCTTTCACATATAGGGCAAGGAACAACATTTTCTATTTTTTTCCAATACACCCAACAACCCTTTTCTTTGTCAGATACAAACTCTTCCCCATCCAAATACATAACAGAACCAATCATATCAATTCTACTACAACTCAACATTGCATTCTGTTCTGCATGAACTGCAGGACAATCAGAATAATTACCGGAATTGCTTGGCTTATTAATTCTTGGGCACTCTCCTTTATCACAACAATTAATTTCCCCTCGTGCAGAACCATTATATCCCGTTGCAATTATTTGGTCATTCTTTACAATAATACAACCATAATGTCTTTTTAAACAAGTACTACGTTTTGAAACAGAAAGTGCAATATCTAAATAATACTCTTCCTTAGAAATTCTACTCATCTAAATAATCATCCTCCTCCTGAAATTCTTTTGGAACACGTTTACCAAATTGAGCAGCACGTTTTGCCATTATCTCTTTTCTAATTTGTTGTACATCATCAAATGAAACAAAACCTCTATCAAAGAATAATGGTATTTCACATTCCCCCATGGGGTTACATATTTTTGATTTAACAACTTTACATTTCATTATTAAACCAATTTTTTCTGTTGTTGCAGAATTATGTGGGTCTTTGTTTGGTATTTCAATCCATGCCTTTCTTGCAACCTGTATTCTCAAAGAACAAGCGTGTTTTAATTTCCTACCACCAGGTGTATCTGTTTTTTCCCCAAACATCATTGCACCTATTTTATCTCTTACCTGATTAATAAATATAATTGTTGTGCCAGTAACCTCAATTATTTCCTCAACCGTTGGCAAGTATTTATTCATAAGTCTTGATGTTCCACCTATTCTTTGTTCCTCAATAGAATCTTTTTCCGCTGATTTTAAAACCTTTTCTGCATCCTCTTTTGGAACCATACTTGGAACACTATCAATACCAATTAAAGGGATTCCTGCTTTTGAAAACTTAATTGTTTTATTAAAAGCATCCTCCCCATATTTTGCACGATATATTAACATTTGTTTTGGTCTATTCCCAAATACCTTAGCACGTTCTGCATCAAACGTTCCTTCAATAGGTATATCTAAACAAATACTATGCAAACCACATAAATGATAAAGTAATGTTGTTTTACCAGAACTTTCAGGACCAAATATTTCAACAACTCTTCCCTCCGGCATACCACCACCAATTATTGCATCTAAGTCCTCAATTCCAGTTGACCATCTATTTATCTTTAAGTTTGCACTTTCAGAACCTATTGTATATACACTACCTTTTCCTTCTTTTTTGTTTATTTCATTACAAAGTTTTATTATTTCTTCCTTATTTGTTTTACTCATTATATTCTCCTTAAATATACTTTACCATTTAACATAAATGCTTTTGCATCAAACTGTTCTCTTTTAATACACTTTGATAATACATTTCTTAAATCATTATTATTGTTATAAAGTTTTTCATCATCATTTACTTCCACACAATAAATACCTGATTCTAAAAACTTTTCAATAAACTTTTTTAAATTTTTATTTTGCTCTTTCTTTTCTCTTTTTAATTCATCATAATTTCTTTCTTCGAATAACATTGTTTTTATCTCCTTTTATTATATTTCCATTAATATGGATTTCTGTTATTTTACCATCTTCAATAACATATTCTTTATTCAATAATCTATTAGCACATTCTAAAGCCATTACCATTGCATAATTTACATTCTCTATCTCTTCATTTGAAAATATAATCAAAGTTTTAAATCCTCCCTGTTCAACAATTTGCAAACCTTATCATGTACTAACTTCCATTCATCAGGTGTTAAACCACCACAATCAAATTTTTCTTGAAGATTGTAAAAACATTGAAGCAAATATCTTTTATCATGCCATGCTTCAAACAATGTATTATCTTTTTCAATTCTTGATGAAACCTGTTGTTCTTCTGTAGAACAATAACCTCTTATTTTTTCAACAGATTTTTCAGAAACATTATAACCTCTTTTTAACATTTCAGAACATACCAAACAACAATAAGCATATAAATGAGATTTATTATACCAAAGTATTTTATTGACTAATAAATGGTTTGGTGTTCCTTTATTTTCAATATTACTTATAATTGCACAACATTCTCTCCATTGTGCAACTAATTGCTTTTGTGGAAGAACATCAATTAAATCCTTATGCCACAACCTCAATTTAATCACCATCCTTTATGGAATCGAAAACACAACCAACAATCCTTGATGAAAAATCTTTGTAATCTTTTATTCTTTTTATTAACTCATTTGCAACAACCTCATCAGGATAATGTTTAATGCTTTCTAACATTTCAATTTTTGACATCCCTTTTACTCTTGATTTAATTTCTTCCTTTTCCATTTGTGTTAATTCATTTTTTGACATTTTTGTTACCTCCTAGGTTTTTATATTTTATTTTTTATATTATAACATATTTATTTCTAAATTACAATACATTTTTTTAACTTTTTTTATTTCATCATCAACTTCATTTATGTCACAACTACAATAAAATTTACCATCTAAAAATAATTCATAATGTTCCATTACTTTTTTTACATCTAAAACTTTCAAACTATTTTATTCACCACACCTTCATATTTATTCATCAATTCTTTAAAATAATCATTTCCCTCTTCTTTTGTAACTCTTCTTTCAAAACCATCACTTGTTTCAATTTTATAAATTATTTCCCCATTATCCTCATAAGTATAAAACTTTGCTTTCAATAATTTAAAATCAGATTTATAGGAAACAATCCATAGCTTTATCATTTTCATCATTTAAAAGACCTTCCTAATAAAGAACTATTATATTTTGTTACTCTACTTATATATGTTTTTTTATTAAATTCACTTGCACCAAATTCCCTAACTATTCTAATAACTCTTTCATTTACAACTCTTGATTTACAACGGTCATAGAAATCATCAAAGGAAGTAAATATTCCATTCTTAATTCTTTCCTCCACAATTTCAACTGCAGCTTTTTCCCCAATTCCTTTAATTTCTGACAATCCTCTTTGTAAACAAGGTTCTCCTTCTACAGTTCTTATTTTCATTTTTATATCAGAATAATTAATGTGTGGTAAAAATACAACACATCCATCCTTTACTGCATAACTACAATACTTATCATAATCATCATCATTTGGAGCATACTTTATTTTTCCAAACCAAAATTGTGTAGGATAGTAAATTTTATAATACATTTCTTCAACACTAATTAATGAATAACCACAAGCGTGTCCTTTATTAAATGAATATACTAACATAGTATTAAACATTTCCTCTGCTTGTTCTTTTGTTAAACCATTTTTTATTGCACCTTTTACAAACTTATCATGCAATTCTTTTTTATTTCTTTCAAATTCAGCTTTAGCATCTTCACTTTGTGATTGCCCACCAATCATTTTCATAACTTTATCAGCATCACCCCAAGTCATACCACCAATATTTACACATATCTGTTGTATCTGCTCCTGATAAATTACAGTTCCATATGATTCTTTTGTATAATCATAATATAAACTTGATTTTGCTTCTTCTAAATTCATTTTATTTTGTGCATATGCTTCAGGCATTTTTAAACTTAATGGCCCAGGTCTATTCATTGCATTTGCTGCAACAATATCATCAAAACAATCACAACCTATTTTTACTAATATATCCCTTACAGCTTTTTTATCAAATTGGAATACTCCAATAGTATCCCCTTCCCCAAATGCTTTCAATATCTTTTTATCTTTTACAATATCATCATATACAACACGGACTCCTGTTTCTTCACGAAGTTCCCCAATTTCCTCCATTGTTCCAAGACCTAACATATCAAACTTTATTACATGAATGTTCTCCATATCATTCAAGTCATAGTTTGTATATATATCTCCAGACTTATCAATTCTTAATGAAGTATAATCTAATATATTTCCCCCAGTAACAGCAACCCCAGCTGCATGAGTTCCAATAAATCTTAACTTTTTATAAAGTTTTGTAAAATGTATAATAATGTTGTCATACTCTTTATTATACATTATTGATTCTCTATCACGCAATAACCCTACTTTATCAATATTTCCATCTTCATCAATATATTTATTGCATAATGTTTTAATATTTTTTATTTCCTTTTTATTTTCATTAACCTCATTCTCATCAATACTTTTATCAGTTGGTAAACCACAAACCTTTGCTAAGTCATTAATTAAATTATCAACCTTATACAACCCATAACTAGCAATTCTTGCAGTTTTACCTTTATACTTATCAATAACATATTGTATCACTTCATGCCTTCTACTTGTTTCAAAATCCATATCAATATCAGGCATCTTCTTTTTATCTTCACGAAGGAATCTTCTAAAGTCTAATCCAAATAACAAACTATCTACTTCTGTAATTCCAAGTGCATATGCAATTAAACAATTACAAGCAGAACCTCTTCCTGGTCCTACATTTATTCCATTCTTTTTTGCCCAGTTTACATAATCAGCAACAATTAAAAAGTAATCTTGAAATCCTAATGATTTAATTACTTTGTACTCATCCATTGCTCTAGATATATAATCTAAATTATTTTCAGGATGTTTGTGTGTCCATTTTCCTTTCTTTTTCAATCCTTCCTTTATATTCTTTTTTATTAATGCATCAGAATCCTCACAATACTTTGGAAGTGTTTGTTCCAATTTTTCAAATATATCTTCATCAACTTTATCTTCAATTTCTTTTAAATTTAAAATCATTCTTCTACCAAATGATTCTGTATTTTCATTAAAATCTTTTTTATGCATCTTTACAAATCTTTGGTATAATTCTTTATCGGATGGCATATATCTTTCTGAATATGTTTCCTCAATATGTTTTAAATCATGTTTTGCAATTTCATGCATTTTTAAATAAGTATCCATATCCTCTTTTCTACCTCTATGTGAATCAGAAGTAAGAATACATTTTACTTTCAACTTTCTTGCTAATTTAATTGCCCGTACATTTATTTTTTCTTGCAACCCTTTTTCACTAATTTTATATGGTTGTATTTCAATATAGAAATCATCCCCAAATATCTCAACCATCTTTTTTATATATTTTTCTGCATTTGCATATTTTTCATCTTTTAAACATTGTGCTAAATATCCTGCTACACAAGCTGAAGTACATATCAATCCCTCGTGGTATTTTTCTAACAACTTAAATGTCCATATTGGGTTATAATATTTTTGTTTCTCCCCTTCATATTGTAAAGCATTTAGGTTATGATAACCTTTATGATTTTTTGCAAATAAACATAAATGGTAACCTCTATGTTGTTCTTTATATACAGGAATAAAATATCCTTCAACACCAAGTATAGGTTTAATACCAACTTCCTTACACGCTATATAATGTTGTACTAAATTATTTGTATTACCATGATTTGAAATCCCTAAAGCTGTATGTCCTAATTCTTTTGCTAATGCAGCTAATTCTGATGGTTTACCAAATCCATCAAAACTAGACGCCTCGTCATGTCTATGTAAATCCATTTACTTACCTCCATTATACGAAATAAGGGTGGTTTATTTACCACCCTCGATTCCTCTTTGTTTTACTGCATCCTTACCACTTTGAAAACCTTTATCAAAAACTTGTTTATCACTACTAATTTTAACAGCAGTTGATTTTGATTTACCATTAAAACTTTTTTGCAAATCACAATATTTTTCATTTACTTCTTTTGGAATAACAATCATTAAAGCAGTACATTGTTTTTCAAGTTCACTTTTTATTCCTGCAACAAAACCCATACAAAATGTATTTCTTATTCCCTTTGCAGTTCCACATTCCTTTCTTGTTTCACGCTTTAATTTATCAGATAATTTTACACCAATTTTATATAATGAATAAAATACTTCTGAACAAATTTTTACATCCTCTTCATAACCATAAAATGTTACATTTCCATTATTCAAATATATTTTACAACGAAAGTTCTTTGCCAATACAACTGCTAATTGTAATCTCCATTTTTGTGTTTTACCATTAACAACACATTGCATTGAATCAATTTTACTTTCTGTTAACTCTTCCCCTAATTCACTTTCTTCAATATGAAACTTAGCCATTAACTTTTGTGCTTTCAATGCTGCAGCTATTGCTTCATTTTGATTTGGGTTATTTTCGGATAAAGCCATTATCTTTTTGATTTTTTCAATTATCTGTTTTTTGTCTTCCATTTATTTGCCCTCCTAAGCATTTGTTTTATTATAGTTACATTATACACTACATTTTTTTATTTGTCAACACTTTTTTTTAAAAAACATTTTTTAAATCCTTTTTATAAACATGAAGTGAAAACATTGTATGTGTAAATGAACCAACTTCCATTCCAACTTCATTTGCGACATATTCTAACAATTTAATTGCTAAATATACATCATTAATAAAATGTGTGTTAAAATCACAACTCCTCATTACATAATGCATATTTAACTTACCATCCCTGAATTGGAAGTTATAACCAAGTGAACAAGGAACTCTTGAAATTCCACCTAACTTATCTGTATCAGTATTAGGGTCCCAAATGCTTAACCATAATTGTCTAGAATCATGGTCCTCTTTTAACCTTGCAATTATTTTTTCCAATTGTTCATTCTGCCAAATACGTTCATTATAAGTATATGCCATTTTACCTTCATGCATATATTCTGTCCAAATATCTTTTCTTAATTCCCATGCTTTACCAGGATTGATAAATTCCCCAGTTTCAAATGGATTTGAAATTCTTTCTTCAAATTCTGCATCAGCCCAAGGTTGAATTACTCCTGTTATCTCTGAAGATTTTGCATTTAATAAAGTGTAACAATAATTTTGAAGTTCCTTTGTTTCATAATCAGAATTTCCTTCAATATTCTTATCCTGCATTGTTTTTGGTTTTACAAGTATTCCCATTTCAGCAAGATCTCTTTTAATTTCTTCGTAGGCTTCTTCCCAATTCATATAAATTCTCATTTTATTTTTTCTCCTTTTTCATTTTACTTTCAAAAAAATCTTTAATAGACAAATCCTTACATAACAATGGTTCATATGTTTCCATTCCTAATGCCATCTTCTGCATTCTTGCCATTGATTGATATGTTGTTATTCTTGCTCCAGGAACAAAATTATGGTAGTGTTGGTTAATTAAACATTTTGTCCAAGGATGTTCCTTATTCAAATTTTCTAATGGAATACCAAAGTAATCATAATATCCATTTATTACCATTGCAGAAATATAAGTTTGAGCCATATAAAATGTTACTCTTTCTATTTCACAACAATCAGGTAATTCACGAATAAAACTATTTACTAAACATAAATCTGCAGCCATTCTTCTTTGTGTTTCTGTTGTTCTATAAATGACATTGCATTTATTCCATTTATAATTCCTATCCTTTCTTGACAAAACAATAGCAATTAAACAAGAACCATTATTTACTTTCTTTTGATTAAAATAAAATGTTAAACTTAAACCTGTTGCTGTTTTTAATCTTTCATGGAATTTAAGAAGTTCTTCATAATTAATATAAGTTTTTAATAAATGTGGCCATTTATTTTTCTTATAACCAAACTTTCCTAAATCCAAATTACAATCCCAGTTTTTACAAGCAATAAAAATATTATCCATATATCCAAGAATACCATTTGTATAATCAAGCATTTCATATGGATTCGTTAATATTTCCTGGTTTAATTTCAAAAACATTTCATCAAAATCTTTATATTTTCTTACTTTCAATAATTTGACCTCTGTCTAAATTTATTTACCTGGGATTTCTTTAAATAAACATCAACAATTCCTTCCGGTGGCAAAACAGTTGAAAGTATTGAGAAATAATCATTCCAAACACATTTTAGCCTTTTTAAAAATTCATTTTTATCTGTCAGCATATTTGTTTGCTTCCATGGTTTATTTTTCAAACAATTACACATCATTCCTAAATCGGTTACTAAATTTAATATCATTCCGCTTAACTCTATATCTTCCATTACACTTTGATTATACAGAGTTAATAATAAATCATTTCCTTTAGAATCTTCCCAAACAATATCCTCAGGCCCAAATCCAGATAATATTGTTAACTCCGTCAAGAAATGTAACCCATCAATTAACTCTTCTGTAAAATGTTCAAAGTCACTTATTGCATCAAGTGCTTCCCCAACTTCTTCCATTACTCTCCAAGAAAAATCTTTAATTCTTGCCTGTCCTCTTTTATCATCCAGATTTACAGGACAATCTTCCGTTTGCAATAAACCACTTCTTTTTTCAATATCATGGTATTTTGACATTAATTCTTTTTGTCGATTAAATATTGCAACTAGTCTATCCCCTACTACTTCTTCTGTTACTGCGTGTGTAATATTCATTTTAATTTTCTCCTTTTTAATCAAAAATTTTTTTATAAACATCATACATGGTATCAACCTTATAGTTATATTCAATCACATTATAACCTAAAGATTTTAAAGTGTATGCCATAAGATTATAAGAATTTATTAAATCTACAGCATTTTCTTTCACCCCATCCATTTGCTCCCGTTCCCCCCAGTTTAATGTATTAAATAAACCAGGATAGCAAAAAACAAATACATTTACCATTTTGAAAAATGGAACAACAAGTTCTCCTTCAAAAATATTTTTATGTCTTAAAACATTTCCACAAGTATATTCTTCAATAACAGGAAATCTATCAAAAATAACATTATCTTCATTAAGTAATTCATCCTTCATAAAGTCAATATACTCATCCACTGTTTTATTTGGGCCAATACTTTTTGCAATATAAATTTTATCACTATATTCTTTTTTTACATCATGTGTTTTTTCAAATCTATCTTTTATATAATTACACAATGTTGTTTTTCCAGTGTTATCACATCCAAACACTACAATTTTTTTATTTTCCATATTTTTTCTCCTTTTAAAATTAAAGGGCGGAATATATCCACCCTTATATTTTACCAATCTTCCTCTTCCTCATCAGAATCTTCCTCTTCCCAATCATCATGGGCTTTATCATTTTCCTTCAACAGGTTAATATAATATTTCTCTGATTTTTTAGGAAGTGCCTCAATATCCCTTTCCTGACAAAGTTTATAAAGTTCCTTTGCAGACATTTCAGAGTAATCAACTTCTTCTTCATCTTCCTCTTCCCAATCATCACTATCAGAGTTTTCCTCATCATCCTCTTCCAATAAATTAATATAATAGGAAGGTTTCATCTTAGGCTCTGCCTCAATTCCTCTATCTTCACAAAGATTATATAACTCCTTTGCAGACATTTCAGAATAATCAGTATCTTCCTCTTTATTCTTTTTTGACTTATTGGATTTCTTAGGTTCATCATCCTCATCTTCATCATCTTTATATTTTGAAGAATGTTCATCAGGATATGCCTTATCCAAAATATCAAGGAATTTTTGTTTGCTAAACGGTTTTGCTTTTTCATTTCTAAACTTTTGTTTATCCATAGGAACAACAGAGAATGTTTTATTCTGTTGCTTTCCTGTTACACTGATAATAAAATCTCTATCTAACAATGTACCATAATTTTCATACATTGCAGCAATTGCTCCTAACGGGGAACAGTTATTCATGGGATACATCAAAATCTTAACTTCTTTTGATTCATAGTCCCAAACACTCCAAGCATATTGTGAACGTGTTCTAAGACCTTCTTCCTCACAATACATACAATTCTTACCAAATATTTCCTGACAAGGAACATTAATTCCTGCTTCAAAATTATCATGGAAAACAACTTCAATTCCGTCTTCCATATCACTTAAGAAACGAATCCTCTTTTTTTCTCCTTCTTTGAAGAAAATAAACTTACTTTTGTTTTGCCCAGATTTTTGGGCATCTGCTTTAATCTTATCTAATAATCCCATTTTCTTTTCCTTTCTTTGCAACTATCAGGCTACAGTCTACCGTCTTCGACACGCATACCATCTTACCTCTATTCCTGCCACCTTACCGCCTTTACAAATGTAAGTGCAACGATAATACTCTTTGCTTCTGTGTAAGTTTGACCTACTGCTTCCGCCTATCTTGTGCATACCTTTCTAATGTTTTTTTATACAGGTTATCAAATATTTCCTTTGACATTTCCCCTGGGTCCTTAATACCATTTTTGTAAACAAACCTTGTTACTTTTTTAAAAATTGTTTTTAAATAATTCGTTCCTTTTACTCCACATTCATCATTATCCAAAGCACTAATTACATGGGTAATTCCTTTTGATTTCAACTTCTTTTCTTGTTCAAACGACATTTTCCAACCAAGAATTGCTACAACATTATTTACACCATATTGAATAAATTTTAATCTATCCATATATCCTTCTACAATAAAAACAGTTTCACAATTTTCATAATCACCAACTAAAGTATTAGCTCTACTAAATCCTTCGTTGTATAAATATTTTCTTCTTTTCTCTACATCCTTTAATGTGGTTCTACAAACCCAACCTTTAAACAATCCATTATCAAACATAGGAAAAATAATTGCATACTGTTTATTGTATGTAATTCTTGCCATACATAAATTTAATGTATGTGGTGTAAAACCTCTTTGGTACATATAATGTCTTGCTTCTTTTACTTCCTTAAAATTTTCAACTTCCCAATCATTTTGATGTAAGCCAAAGTAATAGTCCCATGAAATATCATAGAGTTCTTTGCTTTCTTTTTTTCTATGCATCTTTTTACGATTAGAGAAATCTAATGCATCTACTTTTTTCGATTTTAAAATTTTAAGAAATTTTAACATTACCTGCAAACTATTCAAATCTTTGTTTAACAGTTCTACAAATTGAAAAGCATCCCCAGAACAATTACATCCATAACAGAAGAAATTACCTTTTTCCAAATTAACAACCATGCTTGGATTTAAGTCATTATGGAAAGGACAAACTATTTTGTACTCACTAGAAGAAATATCAGGAATGTAACCATAATATGTTAATACTTTTGCAAGTTCTTCTCCACCACAATTGTAAACATATGGTTCCCCTTCCTTTATTTTTTTCATACTTATTCCTCTAATTCTGTTATTTTAATGTAACCAACATTTTCAGAAATAGTGTAACAACCTTTTAAATCTTTCATTTCAATTTCACCTAATTCACCAAGTTCATCCAATTTCTTTGCATCAACTGTTTTTGAAACAGTAATAAAGGATAAAAACTTTTTAGGATTTACACCACATGATTTTAAATATTTCACAAGGTTTTCCCAATCATTTACTTGGTACTCTTTTTTAACAAACTGATTTAAAAGTTCTTTGTCAAACCTTTCCTCTAATTTTGGAATATCCCAATCAACTTTTCTTTGTTTCACATTAGTAACTTTTAATTGTTTGTTATCCTTTGAAAATCTATCACCAGATTGTGCTAAAAAATTAAAAGTTTCAACACCATTTACAAACATAAAATTTCGTATCTTTAACTGCAATTCTTCCCTTTTCTTTTCATAGTCATCTTTTATTTGTTTAAACCTTTCCTGACTTTCCAAAAGTTCAATTACAGCTAATTTTACTTTTTCATTCTGCTGCTTATTTTTTAATATTTTCTTTGCCATTCTTGTTATACCCCTTCAGAATTTCATACACAGGTTTTGGCCATCTGTTCCCTTTTCTTACCCATAATACCTTTTCGTATGGAACAATAAACTCCCAACCAAATTCGGTAATAACCTTAATTACCTGTCTTGCTGAAGAACGATTTACTAATGCAGCTGTTCTCGGTTTTCCTTTTTCATCATAGAATGCAATCAAACAACCAACTTCTGCTTCCTCAATATACTTTGTTTTGTCATTCATTGCCCATTCTTTCTTTTCTTCAACAACTTCACTTTCCTGAACCGGTTCTTCCTGTTTTGAAACATCAGGTTTTGTTTCACAAGTAGCATTTTCGATTTTTTCAATCATTTCGTTTTTTGTAAGGTGTTTCTTTCCAACATAATAAGTAATTCCATACTCCTTACAAATAGTTTCCAGTTCCTTTACATTTTTACTACTAAGTTCATTTTTTGACATCTCTGTGTCCTCCTTTTTTATTTATGCACGTTTTGTGCTAACAGGGCTAGTTGGATTTGAACCAACGAATCCAGGAGTCAAAGTCCTGTGCCTTACCTCTTGGCGATAACCCTTTAATCTAACACAATATGGATTGTAAAACATTAACAAACCTGCACATAAGAATGTAAGTGTTTTGACAATCCATATTATTTACAAAAACTTCTTGATGAACTACTGTTATTTTTTGAATCAAATTTATTCCAATGGATTTTTTGTAAATTACATTTTTATGAAGCATATTTTTAAAAATCAATATCGTTTTTTGTTGTTAATTGTATTATATCACTATACAATTCATTTGTCAATACGTTTTTTAAAAAAGTTTTTTATGTTATTTTTGTTATGATTATATCATGAAATATTACGTTTGTCAATACGTTTAAAAAGCCCATATACAAACGATTTGATTAATTGTGACATTATATATATGAAACAATTAAAACCGTGTATATGGGCTTAATTCAAATAATATCATATTTTCTTTGGATTTGATTTAACAGAATATTAGTATCATTAATAATATTTTTACCAAACATAGAAATAAATTCTGCTAAACGTTCTTCCTCTTCTATTAAAAAATAAATTCCATAGGAGAATATATATACATGACATAACTCATGACATAATACTTTATATAATAATTCCCCATGTAATTGATTAGATAGAAAAACACAATTTACATTTCCATCAGTTACTCCTAAAGTTAATACATTATCAGAACGTAACAATTCTTTACTATTACTTGGAACAAATATAATATTCCAAACAATAGAATTAACTATTATTCTCATTGCATTGCAGTAACTAATTTTGTTAACTTAGAGCGAAGCATTGATTTTTCTTCCTGGGAAACATCCTCTAATATTTTATTAATAGATTGGGTAAGGTCTTTTGTATATTCATCCAGCATCTTCATTCTTTCCTGTTTCTGGGATGCATCAGAAATAGAATAATGTTTTCTACCCTCCATATATTCATCATAGGATTTTCCATACTTAGAATGCTTCATATTTTCATTAACATCAGGATAATACATTCTTCCCATATCATAATCTGCATCATACATTCTATCCATATCCATCATGTGCATATAAGGAGGTTCTTCATATCCTCTTCTTGATTTCATAAACCTTCCTCTAGAATCTCTAATTCTGGGGTAATACTTTCTTTCTTCATCCCCCCATTCATTTTCTTTTTTCATTGCTTCATAACAAGTATAATAATATAAAGTCATTGCACAATCTTTAATCATATCAATAACTTTTCCCATTTCATTTGTATCTACTTGTTTCAATCCTTTATCAAATTCACATTTTACACATTCTTCTAATCTTTCCATAAATTCTTTCATTCTATGCATATCTATCCCTCCTTATACTGTTGGAGCTGTTCCATTAATAGAACGCAAATTATTATTAGGCTGGCAACAAGATTTTCCTAACAATTTAAAAGTACCACTTGTTGGAGTAGTTTCAACACACATACTATACTTTGTTCTTGTTCTAATTCCACAAGCAGCTAATTGTGTACAATCACATTTATTTACAGAATATAATTGAGTTCCTGTTCCTATTTGAATAAACACAGGTGCATTTATTGTTGTTGTTACAGGAATATTTTGTGCTACAACAATACAATATTTGCAATTATCGCTATAGGAACCTGCAGGAATTGTTATAATTAACCCAGTTCCAGCTGTAAATGTAACAGCAGTTGAAATAATTAATTTATCACATAACTTACAAACATTTTTACAAGACATAATATTTCCTCCTTAATCAAATATGGGGCAGACAAAAATAATGCCCACCCCATAGAATATATCAGCCTAATTCGGCGAGTTTACTTATTATTAATTTTTGGTTTTCTAAAATCTTTCCTAAATATTCTCTATCTTGTTTTACTAACTCTTTCATCAAATCATCATTAGAAACTTGTCTAATATCAGATTGATACCCTTTAATTTGTAACATAACAGAAAATATAGTTAATATATCTAAAAAACCAAACTCTTCAAAATCATTTCCCATTAGCAACAACCACAACCATTATTCAATCCAATTCCATAGGAAGAAGTATAAGGGTTGCAAGTAATGTATGCAGGAACAGGACAAGGTCTAAGCTCATTTACAAGGAATTGATTTTGTTTTGCCTGTGATGCTGCAAGTTTAAGATTCTGATTTTCAGACTGTAAAGTGGAAATCTTATCCTGTACCAGGAAGTCAAGAATACTTCTTGTATTTGCATTTTGGTTATCAATAATATCCCTTGTATTGTTGCACATAGAGTTCTGGATAGCATTTGTTTGTGTAGCAATATTATAATTTACTCCATCAATTGCTCTTTGTGTTGTACAGCAGCAATCAGAAAGTTGATGGCTGAGATTATTAAATCCCTGCTGTGTCTGATATCCAAGTGTACAAACAGCATTATCTACCCCATGAAATCCATTCATCAAAGTGTTGTTTAAATCATAAGTACTTGTTGCTAAACCATAAGTCTGTTGGTCCAGTTTACTAATTAATGTCTGTTGGTCAACTGCTTCCCTTACATCAGCCTGAGTAGCACAACCTGATCTAGATCCATTTCCACCAAATCCAAATCCATTACCCCAACCTCCAAATATTGCAAAGATTAAGATAATCCAAATGAACCATCCACCATCAGCTCCCCAGCCACAATTATCATTCCTGTTTCCAGTTGCAGCTGCAATGTCTGACAAACTATAACCTTCGTTTTGAAACATACTTTTTACCTCCTTATAAATTTTTATATACTAAAATGTGGCCACATTTTTAGTCTACATGATTCCAAATTGCTTTCTTATTTGTTTAACTGCTTCATCAGCATTTATCCCTTTTTCTTTTGCTAAATTTCTAGCCATTTCCTCTATACCATTTGTATTTCCAGATTTTGCCATTTCAAATACATTTCTTAATATAGGGTTATTAACAGATTGTTGTTGTAATAAATTCATTACAGCTTGTTGTGGATTCCTACATTGCATTAACTGCATAAATTGCATTGGGTTAATCATTCAATGTTTCCTCCTTTCTACTTTTACTAATTGGTTTTGATATAAATAATTTTTCTAACTTATCAAATCTTTCATCAAAACCATTTAACTTTTGCAAAACCTCATTTACCTCTTTTTCTTCTTCATTTTCTTTAATAGGGTTTTGTTTTGTATAAATAACTATTTCCGTCTTTCCATTTGGTAACCATCTTTTTGAATAAACTTCTGAACCATCTGCATTAGGAAAATAATATGAATTACCATCCATTGGAATATCAGTTGCCTTTACAACTTCTACGGAATCAACAACTTTACCACCTAACATATTAAAATTCTGTTGATTATTTTGTGGCAATTGATTCTGTAAAAAATTCATTCTATTTTGGTAATACATATTAGGGTCATATTGCATATTTCCTTGAACAGGTATTTGTTGTCCAAACATTTGCGGATTTTGATATCCATAATTTTGTAACATTTTTATTTTCCTCCTTTTCATTTATAATATTATTATATTGGAAATTAAAAGAGATAAAGATAAAAATAGAATATTATAAATATATAGAAAGTATACTTTTATTAACTAAAAAAAATAGAACCACTATTATAAGATTTTCTTACAATAATGATTCTATCTTCTTTAGTGCTCTTTTATGCATTTTCTTAATTCCTGCTTCTGAATAACCTAATTCATCAGCAATAAAATTTATTGGTTTATTATCTAAATAATATAACCTCAACATTTCCTTTTCTTTTTCATTTAACATAGAATCTTCTAACATTTCATTGAATGTAGATTTTCTATTTATGTTTTGTATTTTATGTTTTATTTCAATATGTTTTCCCATTACATAAACCTCCCACAAGTAGGACATCTATTGGGATTTCCTCTTTTGTTTGAACTTTTACTTTTCTTAGTTTTTTTCTTTTTTGTAGAAGTTACTTTAACTATAGTTTGTTTTGCTGGCATTTACAACACCTCCTTATTGGTTATGTGTTGCATTATCATTATATTGATTTCCCTCTACATTATTTATTGTAGAATCTTCCCCAGATACTTCTTGTGTTATTGTTGTTTCAGTTGTTGTTTCCAACTCTGTTTCAAATTGACCTTCATAAACAAAAAATCCAACAACCATTGAAACTAACAATATAGTCATACAACACATTGTAATAATAAAAACCCTAATCATATTCTTATTATTTTCTTTTTGATTTTTAACCATTTGTAACAGTAATTTATTTGTAGCCTCTACCTGTTTATTTTTTTCTTCCTCTATAGTCATTTACTTCACCTCTTTTGATTTTTATAAACACATTATAAAACAAAAAAATTATTTTGTCAACAATTATTTTTGCATATTTAACTGTTTAAATACAGATTTCATTTCTGTTTGTAATTGTGTAATTTCCCTTGTATGTTCATCAATTACTGCATCTAACTCATGATTCTTTTCTTTCATTTCCTTTTTAATTTCTTCAATTCCATTTACACACTGGTCTAACTTTGCAATTTGCATACCATCTTGTTTTGCTTTTGTTACTTGTGCTGATACAAAAGTTGAAACACCAACAACACAACTTACTATACCAACAATACATCCTATTAAAGAAATTGTATTCATATTATATCCTCCTTTCTTTAATTTGATTTTGGTACATATACTTGTATTGTTTCCCCTGATATACCACTTGTTTTTGCAAATCCAATTGCTATATCCCCTGTTGTATAACTTTCAACAATATTTTTATCTATTCTTCTAGATATTAAATCCCTATTTAAACTAATATCATATATATATGATAATGTTCCAGAATTACTTTTACATATTAATACATTTGCTATATTATCATAACAAATTATACAACCATAGTTTCCCATACTAGATAAACTTGATAAATCAACAGGTAAACCTGTTAAAATATTACTACTTAAATAAATAGTTCCATCAGATTGTAAAAATTCAAAAATTGAAATACTATCACTCATGTACAAAACAATATATTTCCCCTCAAACACATTTGATAACATTCCATTATACCCACCACCACCTGAAATTCCAAACGAACTTAAAGTTTTAGTTTGTTTTGTTCCTGATAATAAATTTATTATCAACCAGTTTGTTGATTTACCATTTAAATAAGCTAAACAAACATAATATTTATCAAAAAATACACATCCCCCTGAAATTATCGAAATAGAAGACACACCCAAATTTAAAGATACTTTTTCCTCAACAACTAATGAACCACTTACAATTGATAATGATAAATAATAAAAATTTCTAGACCAACTTGACGAACTTGATGAAGAGCCTCCTGTTCCAAAAAATAATAACTTTCCATTATCAAAACTCATACTGTATGGAGGAACTCCCCATGAAGCAGAAGAATATTCATAATATGATACATATTCTATTCCATATCCCTCTGTTACCTTATAATAATGTAATCTAATTTTAGTAGATGATGATGAATAACTTATAACATTAAAAAAATAACCTTCCCAATAAAAACAACATAATGAAGTTCCAATTGCAGGGGAATTAACTGCAGAATTTAAAAATACAAAATTTCCATTTTCTACTTTAATTCTTATTACATATGGAGAGCTTTCTATACAACATACTATTGAATTATCCCCCAATATAGTATAATTTTTTATAACATAATCATTATAAACACTAAGTACATTTACATTATAATCTATCAACTCTATTAAATATAAACTATTATTTTGTAAAATTAAATAATTATTATCCGAAATTTTATCATTTTTATAAATTTTAGATGAACTATCATGTAAAACCTTTTCAGAACTAATAGTACCATATCTAACAAAGTCACCAATATCAATTTTTCCACTCATTACCTCTGCTTCTATAATATCCCCATTTACAGGAACTGTTCCGGATCTTTGTGTTATATTTGTTCTTCCTCTCATTATAATACCCTCACTCTCATTAAAGCTTTTATCGTTTTAGAAGGTTGTGTTTCAGCAGTTAATGTTATCAATCCATCACTACTATCAACATATATTTTACAATCCTCTGCCTCTTGTATTGTATCTGCAGTAAAATATACATCAATTAAACTATTTGCAGTAACTTTACTATCTTCAACTGTACATACATTTTCAACAAAAGTTAATTGTTGTTCTGGAATAACATAATCATTATAAACATAATTTTCAATTAAGCTTTTTGATTCATTCAAAGTTTGTTGGTAATTTGTATTATATCCTTCAATTTGTGTTTCTACATTTTGTTGATATAAAACAACATTTTGATTTAATTCTTCAAATTCAGCTTGTAAACGAATTGCTAAATCCCCAGTAACCTGGCCCTTTACAGTTGAAAACCAATCATTAAATAAACTTTCAAATTGTGAAAATAAATCCTCTGTTGAAATTACCTCAACCAATCCTTTTACAAAGCCACATTTATTTTCATTTGTTCTTGTATCTGTTATATTAGATGCAGATATTGTAACAGAACCAGGAATAACAATTACTTCTGCTAACTCTAAATCATATATTGTTTCCCCACGCACAAGATTTGTATCCCCTGTAAATACTGCCGAAGAAATACTCCTACTACTTTCAGAATATCTTAACCGAATAGAATCAACCCTATTATTTGATGTTCCATTTGTTACTAATGGTACTTCTAAATTAGAATCATTATGATACCATGCTCCATTTATGAATCCCCAACCTTCTGTTATTATAACAGATAGACCTGTTCCAGGTATTACCTTTAATTGATTAGTTGGTGAAACAAAAACCCCATTTCCAACAAATAATGAAAAATATTTCATAAATTGATTTGCTGTATAATCTCTATCCCACCAACCTGTATATTCTTCTGTTGTTGGATTTTTTAAACTATCATCCCACATTGCTTGAAAAAAACCACTTGTTTCAGCCATCGTTTTACCTCCATTATTTATTTATCTTTTTTATCTTTAATCTATCATAACCAAAAGTTATATCAAAATATTCAACCCCATTAGAAACAGATTTTGTAACGGAAACAATTTGTAAATTAAATATATTCCCATTGTTTTTATCAATTACAGAAACATAATCACCTTTATAAAAATCTTCCTTATAAGTATATTTCATATTTCCTTCTACAATACTTCCATCAAATGAAATAAATTTTTTATGTTCCTCTAATTTTTCAATACCTCTTTGTTTCATTAACTCTTCTAACTCTTCATTTGTAAGTATAGCATTTCCCCCTGAATCCTCTGATTGAATATCCCTTGCATCTACATATAATTCAATTCTATCATAACCTGTTTTTTCTGTTTCCCCAATTTCAATTATTTTTCTTTCTTTTCCAATACCCTCAGAAGCAACAATGGCAACTGTATTATATTCCATACCATCTTCTTCATATTGCATATTTTTTAGATTATTTAATTCAAACGAAAATACAACAGGAATATTCCCATCCAAGTTATTTATTGTTCTATCGGTTGGTTTTAATACTCTAAATTCTATTTCTGATAAATTTGAATATTGTCCAGTTTCTTCATCATAATCTTTTATAACAGGATACATTTCATAACCAAACCCATATGGAAGAAACATTTCTGAAATAACCTTACTCAATTTATCTCCTGTATTTTGCACTCTAACTTTATCCGAAGAAGGAATATATTTTTCATCCGTTGATAATTTAACAAAATGTATATTTCTCTCTTCATTTCCATTGTTAATCATCAAATCAGAAACCATTTGTCTTGAATTTTCAGACAACGTTCCATAGTATGATGCAGTTAATAAAAAAGAACGAAATGATAAAATGTTGTTTGTAAGCTTCCCTTTTATTGTAATTCTTGTTCCATCATCTTCCGTATCATTTTTATATTTTATAATACCAACAACACCATCATCAAAAAGTATAAAATTACCAAATGTCAAATACATTAATGATTCTTCTGTTGTTGGCATTTGAATTTCAAAACTACCTTCCCCATTAAACTCATCTTCATATTGAACAAAATCATAAGTTTTTATCATTCCTATTCTTGTTCTATTTGACTTTTCAAAAATTTCAAGGTTCATTACATTTCCTCCAAAGCAAACTTCTCAGGATTTAATTCAATTGTAATATCCAATAAGTTTTCAGATTGATTTTCAGTTGAATATCCAATTAATGTTGTACCCTTCTGAAATTTAAGCCATTTATTTTCAAAACTCCAATATTGTAAATAACTTCTTTCAACACCATTATAATAACCAATTATTCCTCTATCTTTTCCTTCATTTGTATTTACTGTTATTATCTCCCCACTTTGCATTGTTTTCTTGATAGTAATTTTTTCCCCTGTATTTACATTTTCAATAGATGGATTTTTAACTTCACCTCTTGCTGTAAATATTATCTTACCACCAATTTGAACATTTCCCTCATTCTCAACAGCTAACAATAAATAATCAATTCTTGTTCCCATTACAATTCCATAACTTGGTAAAATAAGTGGAAAATGAAAAGCAGAAGTATCACCTGAAATAACTGTTTTTGTTATAGTGTCCTTTTTAAACATAGGATTGTTACAATAAATTGAAATGAAAAAGTTACAAAAATATTCATTATTTTCACTTTCTTCAATTCCATACTTTACAGAAGAATTTGGTTTTCCTTCTATATAATATCCACCAGTAGATATTCTAACATAATCTGATGGATTTACCAATCCATTTAATTTTTCCTTTTTTGATTTTATTTTTGAATATCCATATTCATTCCATTCATTTCTATCAATGTTATCCCTTTCCTGTTCTGATAACATATAATAAACATGACCATTAACTGTAATATCTCTTTCCTTTATTTTTGTAGAGAATACAGAAACACCAACTTGATTTGGATAATTATAAGTATTATGTTCAGCAGGAACACTTCCCCAATCAATACCACCAGGAGGATATAAATAATCACAGTCTATATCCATTCCAAATGTAACCTTTTCATGTGTTGTTAAATTTTCTAATGTAAAACTTGTAATCATATCTATCCTCCTTTCTAACCTTCAAATGCTAATTCTTTCTTTGCACGTTTCATTTGTCTTGCATATTCATAAGGGTCTGGTTTAACATTATAGAAGTTATAAGTATCGCCACCTTGTGAACTTCCACTTCCTTTATTTTCATTATATTCCTTTGCCTCCTGCTTTGTCAATACCCTTTCCCCTTCATGTAATTGTGCAACATAACCATTATATGGAACATAGTCTAAACCATTTGCATGAGAACCTGCCCAACCAAATCCAGAAAATGCATTTTGGAATCCAGAAGAAATACTACTAAATACACCAGATATCTTATTCCAAATTCCTTGAATCCAATCCCATATTGGTCCCCAAACAACTTTTAAACCATCCCATAAATTTGATAATAAGTTTTTACCCCATGAAAAGAAATTTTTACCTAAATTAGAAAACCATGAAGATAATTCACTTAATATATTGCCAAGCTTACTAATAATTGTTACAATCAAATTTCCAAACCAAGAAATTATATCTGATAATAAATTTCCTAAGCTTTGAATACAATAAGGAATAAGTTTTCCAAAGAAGCTAATTATATTTGATAAAACATCCCCTAAAAATCTTATTGTATTTGAAATTAAATTACTAAACCAACTTATAATATTACTAAATAAACTGGATAATGAACCCATTATATTTGATATTATTTCAGAAAACCATGATAATAACTTTGATGCAAAACTTGTTAAACTTGACCATATATCATTAATTATACCAGAAATAGAACTCCAAATATTTTGTCCAACTTCTTTTATAGAATTCCATATGTTTTGTCCCGCTTGTACTATTGAATTCCAAATATTTTGACAAGCTTCACTTATTGAATTCCAAATATTTTGTAAAGAATCTTTTATTGAATTCCATATATTACCAAACACTTCTGAAACAGTATTCCAAATTCCTTGTAAAACTTCACTAACTGAGTTCCATATATTTAACAAAACTTCAGATACTGTACCCCAAATTCCAGATAAAACTTCTTTTACAGTATTCCAAATACCACCACAAACTTCTTTTATTGTATTCCATACTCCTGAAATCTTTTCCCCAATAGTTGTTACTATATTAGATACTGTTTCCTTTATTGCTTCCCCAGCAGTTGAAAAAACTTCTTTTATTCCTTCCCATAAATTTGAGAAAAACTCTTTTGTTGAACTCCAAGCATTTTGGAACCATTCAACTATTTCTGACCAATGCTCTTTTATAACAACTATAGCTGTTGAAACAGCAGCAACGATTGCAGCAATAACACCAGCAACTAATGCAGGAGCACCAAGTATAACTGCACCTACTGCTGCTAATGCAATACCAATAACCATTAATATTTCTTTTAACCAACTAAATCCATTTTTTAACATATCAAAAAAGTTAGTTATATACATTATAGCCCCAGCTATTATTGAACCTATTCCACCTATAAATTTTGCAACACCACTTATGGCAGAAACAACTGTTTTTATAACTCCCCCTATTTTTGATATAACCCCACCTATTCCTGAAAATATTTGGGTTAATTTTGTAAATGAACCACCAAGCCCATTTATTACACTACCTATTGTTTTAAATGCTGTTATAATAGTTCCTATTGTTGATAATAAATTACCAAGTACCATAAGTACAGGACCAACAGCAGCAGCAATTGCAGCAAATTTTACAATAGATTGTTGTTGTTCTTCTGACAAACTCTTCCACCATTGTATTAATTGTTTTGCCATTTCCATTAATTGTTTTAAAATAGGAATTAATATTTCAGCTAAATCTCTTTTCATTGCTTTCCATTCTTCATTTAACTGACTTATTTGTGCATCCAAAGTCTCATATCTTTTATTTGCCTCAGTTGTTAATGCAGTATTTAATTCCCATGCATTATTTGCTGTATCTATAGATTCAGTAAGCTTATCCCCTGCTAAACCTAAAGCCTTCAACATATTACTTTGTCTTACCCCAGACATTCCTAATTCATCCAAAACAAGAATTGCACTTTCCCCTTTTTCATCTAATTTTCCAATTCCAACTAAAAAGTTTTCAAGTGCATTTATCGGGTCATTCTTCCATGCATTTGCAAATTCTTCTGCTGACATTCCTGCAACTTCACCCATTTTATTAACAGTTTCTATTGCACCTTCTTCCCCAGCAAAATATTTTGAAACTGCCTTTTCAATTTGAGCCATTGTTGTAGACATAGCAGTACCACCTGCCTCAGCCCTAATTCCAACAGAAGTCATTGCAGTTGCTAATGCCAATATTTCAGTTTCTGTTAAACCAGCAACGGTACCAGCAGATGCTAAACGTGTTGCCATTAATGCAATCTCATCTTCCTGTGCTGCAAAATTATTTCCTAAGTCTACAATTGTTGAACCAAGTCTATCAACATCACTCCAAGCAGTTCCAGTAATATTTGCAAATCTTGCTATTGCAGTTGCTGCATCCTGTGCTGATAAGTTAGTTGAATCACCCAGCATAACCATTGTTTCTGTAAACTTAGTAATATCTTTACCAGCATCACCAAGTGGAACACCTAATTGTCCAGCAACTTCCATCACACCAGCTATTTCTTCTGCAGAACTAGCAGTTCTTGTTGCCATATCCTGTATTGCATCTGATAAAACATCATATCCACCAATTAATTCTACCTCTAAATCATCAGTAGTTTTCTTAACACCAGCAAAAGCACTTTCATAATCACGATATGCTTGTATAGAAGATTCACCAAGTGATAAAATAGGTACTGTCAAATTCTTTGTTAAACTACTACCGACATTTGAAGCAACACTTCCTATAGCAGTTAACCCAGTATCTAATTTATACGTGCTGTTAGAAAATGACTGTAATGCTGTTTGTGCATTTTGTAAACCTGTATTAAAAGCAGTTGTTTCCAACGATAAATAAGCAATAGCTTCCCCGACATTAATAGCCATTTTCTACTCACCTCCTAATTGTTATATTTACCATACAAATCAGAGGGTTTTCTGCATTCTTTTTCATTCCCTTCGTTATTCATAATAGGTTCCTTACCATCACGCATTTCACTTATAATATAAGCACAAGCTTCATCAAAACAAAATGCTGTATACGCATCACTAATATCCATGAGTTCTGATGGCCTAATGTGCATATCCAGCATTTTGTAAACTCCTATTATTCTTAATACTTCCCCACTACTTACGAAAGGATTTTAAAGCATCTACCCCTCTTTGTGCATATGAAAATACAAACAATTGTTGCTCATCTGTTAATTGAATACCATTTTCTTTTAATTCCTTATATTTTGGTTCTACAAATGAATCTTCACAAATAATATCCAATACATCAAATAAACCCTTCATCATTTCAGAATCCATTTGATTTTGTGTTGCAACACTTGCTGTTCCATTTACAAATAATTTATTTGCTTCTACTAAAAGTTCATTTGGGATTCTACCAGATTTTGTCATTGCTAACATTGATGGTCTTTTTAATCTTGCATAAAATGGAACACCCTGGACAAAACTAGGTAATTCAACAACTTCCCCAAAAGCAACCTTTTTTAATTCCTCAATGCTTGTTACCTTATTTTCATTTGATACATTTTGAAATTCACCCATTTTATTTTTTTCTCCTTTTTTATTTTATATTTTCATTTACACAATTATGATGTTAATACAGGTAAATCCTGAACAATCTCTATTTCGTAAGGTCTTTCCCCTTGTGCAGGTGCAGAGTTAATTGTATATTCAGAAGTTCTAAATACACCATCCTCAGAATTAAATGCAACAGGAACCCCTTGACAGTTAGGGTAACTAATCTTTTCATAACCTGTTAAAATACCAGCTGCATTATAAATTGCAGAATATGCATTTAATTTAAACACCTTACCTTTTTCTGTACTTCCTGCTACCGGAGGTAAATACTTCTTAAATGTTGTACCATCTACATCATATTGAACTTCTCCACCTTGTAACATAACAACAAGTTTATCATTAAATACATTGTCTGTTAAAACAATTGTATTTCCCGTAACTGTTGTAACAGGTGGTTTCTGTGCAATTAACCTTCCTTTTACAATTAATGCTATTTTATCCTGCGTTTCCGTTGCAACTGTAACATCAATTTTATTGGCGGTATCAAGAATAATTTCATCATCATTCTCCCCATAACCTTGAACTGTTACAAGAACAACATCAATTGTAGCAATCTCATTTCCTTTTACTACCTTACCAGCCATAACTTTCTCCTTCCTATAAATGTTTATTTCTTACATTGTTACGATAAAGTAAAGATCTCATATGAGCTTTATAATTATCATCATAATAGTCTGACATTTTTTGTCCTGTTGGCATAAGAATTGGATACATTTCTCTTGCAAGTACTTCTTTCACATCATACTCAAATTTACTCAATTTTGAATATTCATTATATGGAATGTAAAGCATAAACATATAATATTGTCTTTCAGAAGAAAAACTTCCAATTTGTGATGAACCATCCTCTTTTAAAACAACATATCTTTTTTTACACTCACCAATTTTTGTACCAGGTGGAAAAACATCAATACCATTTTTTTGTAATGCTTTTGCAGTCATTTCCCAAACAGAATCTGCCATTTCTTTTACCTATTTAATAACCCTTTCATACCGTTTATTACATCAGGACCTTTTAAGCGTACAGTAGGTTCCAAAATTGCAAATCTTTTTTCCATTGCGTTTTCAAGATATTTACCATAGATAACACCATGCTTTAAAGCAATTCTATAATAATTATCTTTTGGATGTTCAACCTTTGCATTTAAACCTCTTCTTGCATTTCCAGTTCTATCATGCCAAGGAGCATTTTCCTTCATATAATACTCAAGTTCTTCACATGATTTAGATAAATATTTTTGTATCTTAATATCAGAGTTAATCTCTAACATATCTAATCCATTAACAACATCAGTTATATCAATTCTAATACTTCTTCTAGATACGCCCATTATCAACCTCCAAAGAAATTTCAAATGCTATATGTAAATTTTTTATATCATTTTTTTCAACAACTTTATAGGTATAATCACCAATATTTACATAATCATCAGTATCTACTTCAACAGAATCTTCATATAATGCAAGAACCATTGGTTTCATTTTTGTAACTGTCTTACCGCCATCTCTTCCATACATCTCAATATTTAACATTCCGCCATATCCGCCACCTTCATGAAATACACCATTAAAATTAAATTCTTTTTCAACTTCATCAGTTATTTCATTAAAATCATTTCTTTTATGTCTAATAAATTTAAACGGTTGCCCATTCCATTTAATTTGGCGTTCCAATTTATTTCTTAAAAAAACTTCAACATTCATTTTTATTCCCCCAATACCCTAGAATTATTTTTACGATATTGTTGGGCTAATCTTCTAAAATATTTTGATGTATCTCCTAATTCCAAACCACTCATACTTAGGGTTGTATTTTCAGATTTTAAAATTAAACATTGATAAGCAGTTTTATTAAAATCATTCCCGTTCTCTGATAAATAAAAAAGTAAATCTTCATCATCAAAGAACGGGCAATCTTTTTCCCTAAGTACAACTTTCAATCTTTCTAAAGTTTTAGAAGTACTTAAGTCCATACAAACCTCCTATGATAAACTTTTCAGCTTTGCTCTTAACTGCTTCGTATTCATACCGGTTGTATCAATCCCTAAGGATTCTGCTTTTTCCTTCAATTCAGCATGGGACATTTCAGATAAATCTTTCTCAATAGGTTCTTCATCTTCATATCCTGCCCATTCATCATCCTCATTAGAATCATTACCTAATTTTTCATCAGATTCAGAAGAATAAACAACAGAAGAAACTTCATCATCAATTTCCCAACCAGCACCTTTATAAAAATTATTATATGCTGATTTTGCAACTTTCATTTTACTTTTACCTTTTTTAATTACTAACATATTATCACCCTCCATAATTATTAAGCAGATAAATCAGCAATTAAAATTTGGTCCATTGCTTCAAATGAAGGTAAATAAATCATAGAAACCTTTGTATCAACATTTACAGGGTCTGTCTTCTTAACAGTTGTAACAGCAACACCTGTATCTGTAATTGATACATTAGCAGCAGAACCAGACATTAAATCAGATTGCTCAGGAGTTGTACCAAACCAACCTGTTCCAAGAACGCCAGGAGGAAGCAATGTAAACAAATCATCAGGAATATAAGACTTAGTTACACCAACTTCATCAATATACTTCTTTGAATAAACAGCAATTGATAACTTAAGTTCTGTACTTACATACTGAATAACTTTTTCCCTTGTAACAGGAGCAACAGAATCATTACCCCAAATAGCATTTTTAATCAGGGTATTAATCATGAAATACTCAAACGTTGCAGGAGAACATACAGCTCTTGTAGGTCTTACACCTGATTCCTCTTCAACCTTATCCTGCCATTTTCTAATATCCTCAATAATTGTTGCAGAAGGGTCACTCCATGACTTTGTTACAGTAACATTCTGCCAATCCTGCAAACCATAATCATAATCATAATTCTGACCATTTGCTGAAATTGAAATTCCTCCAGTAGTAATGAGCATCATTCTCATTCTTTCTCTCTGTGCTCTTGCACCTCTTAACAGTGAAATTTCATCATCAAACACTCTTGTCATAATAGAATCAATATATGCCTGATTTCCAGTTTCAAGAACCATATTAAGCTGTTGTCTTAACTCTTCATCAACCATCATAGATTCTTTGAAGAACGGCATTTCAGTTGCAATCTTTTCAAATCCAATTCTATCTCTCTTAAGTGCAACTACATCATATGCAGATGGTTTCAATACAACAGGCAATCCCTTTGAACCCTTTATCCATTTAAGATCTAAGCCTAATTTTTGTCTTTCATCAAATAATTCTTCCCCCAGAAGATTTTCTGTTTCATTAGATCTTTCCCTCCAATAAGCAACAATATCCTCGGAGTTAACTAATTCAAAAATAGAAGCCATTTATCTTTCCTCCTTCATTATTTTACAAACTGAATCATTCTCATACTTTTCTTAGCAGCTTCTGTAATTAATGCAACCACATCACTTTCAAGCTTACTAATATCAATGAACCCAAAAACAACAACCTGGCTATTTGCTTCCCCTTCTGTTACATCAACATCATGAAGAATAACACCAACTGCATTGTTACTACCACTAGAATCTTTAGCAACAGTAAATGCAGTATTTCTTGCCGTTAATGAACCAGTTACAGGGGTACCTGCCTTAATAATTTTTCTTCCATCAGCTCCAGCTTCAACACCTGTATTACCAACAATAATTGAAAATGCTGTGCTATTTAACTCATCAACCAAAATTGTTTTTCTGGTAGTACCAGAATATTTTTTTACACTTGTTTGATTTAACATTATTCACTTCTCCTTCCTAAGCAAAATAATTACTCTTCTTTTCACTATTGTTTTTACTTCTTGAGGCAAGATTCTTTCCATAACTTCCCTTATCATTGCCTCCCTTACCACCTGAATGTCCAGGTTCACTTCCTGTTCCATCTTTTCCATCATCACCAGTGGTTTCAAAGAATGAAGAATATCTCTTTTCCTTCTTCATATCTTTTAATACAGAATCAAGGTCCTTATCATCAGAAACCTTATTTAAAGCAATTGACAAAACATCATCAATTGAATCTTTGTTTACACCAGCTAACAAACAAGATAATTTTGATTCTGCAATATTTGCTCTTTTTTCTGCATCACTTTTATCGTTCTGCAAATTTTTATTCTTCTCTTTCTCTTTTTCATCTTCATTCTTTTGTGAATCAAGTAAAGCTTTTAAAAGGGCAGCTCCCTTTTTTGCTTCCTCTTCACTTTCAAATCCTAATGATTTAATTGCAGCTTTTCTACCTTCTTTTTTTTCTCTTGTCATTAACCTTGTTACTTCTTCCTGTGTAAACTTTTTCTCTTTGGATGAATCCTTGCTATCATCATCACTTCCACCATTATCATCATTATCATTGTTGTCAGGTTCATTTCCCGGGTCATCTCCCCCGTCAGCAAAAAACTGAAGATTAAATGGTAATAAATTTTTTACTTCCTTTTTTTTCATTTTTAATTTTCTCCTTTTCTTTACTCCATATTAAGGTTATGGTTACCTTCCTTTAAAAGGTTATTAAAGAACATTTGTTTTGTTCCATTCATCATAATTTTATTATAACATATGTTATTGAAATGTCAATAGAAAATTTAAAAATTTTTCAAATCATTTACAAATTTTTCAATTCTTTCATTCATATCCTCATCCCCTTCCCCTAAATACCAATCAGCAACAGCATCAATTATTTCTTCATCACTCATTGATATTATTGATTCAAAGGTACACATACCATTAGGGTGGTCTAATGGTAATTTATCTTTTGGATATATTCCTGGTCCTAAACCATAATGGTCAACTGTCTCCCTATCTAAACATAATGTACAAACATTATGTCCACCACTTGTTATCCATCTGTATGCATCAATAAATGGATTGTTAATTGTTGCTCTAACAAAACTTTCCTGATATGCATGGCTTATTGTTGTCCTAGCAAGTCTTTGTGCATTATAATCAACTTTCTTTCTTGAACCAGGAAACATATTACTCCAACTATATGATTTTCTTGCATTTGGATTTACATATCTTTCCAAGTCTTTTGAAATATCATACAATCCTTTATTTTTTAAAATTCCTTTTGAAATGATTTTACTTATTTCTATTTGTTTTGCTTTATTATCACCCCAAATAGCTTTGTTTAAATTCCATTTTCCTTGGTATAATGAACCACTCATTATTCTATTAACCATTTCTTTTTTAATAACAGTATTTGTTATATCAAAATTAAAACCTAAACTATTAACAAATTGATTGTTATTTTCAAAAACAATAGAAATCATTTTATCAACATTACCATTAATAATTTTTTCTGTTTTTGTATCAACATTTTTCATATAACTATTTATTTCCTTTTGCAAAGATTTTAAATAATTTCTTCTTTCATTTGCTGATACATTATTTTTCCCTTTTAATTTTTTAACTTCTTTTTTTATTTCATCAGAAGCTTCTTTATAAACACTTTTTATTTGTTTTTTTTGTTCTTTTACAATTTTTTCTCTTTCATTTTCAGAATATGTAAATGGGTTTGGCATTCATTATTCCTCCTGATTTACATCCTCATTAATATCAACCAAATCATTTTCATTATAATCTATATAACTTTCTTCTAACATTTGTTTTTCTTTTTGAATTTGCAGCAATTCCTTATCTGCTTCCTCATCATTTAACTTTCTCCATTTTTTCAAATATGACTTTCTAGACATAACATTTGCCTCTACTTCTGTTATATCCATTGTTTTCTCTTCTTGAACATCCTCAGGAAGTGGATAATTATTTTCTACAATAATATCAATTGGTATATTTGGTATAATATTTTTATCTGTATATTTTGAAATACAGTTCGGATATAAAATTGCACCTTCAATAATTGCATAAGCAATAAATTTCAAAGCAGGTTCCCATGATAGCATTTTTTCATCACAACGAACAGTAAGACCCCAATACAAAGCTTCAATTGTTTTACCTGATGTAATAACACCAGCCAATTGTTCACTATTTATATTTGGTACATCCAGTTCTGCAAACATTTCATTTTCAATTCTATCAAGAGTTACTTTTAACGGATTTGAATAATGCATATTTGCTTCTAATACACCAATTTTTGCAGGTCTATCAACACTCTTTGTATCATCAGATTGTAAATCCCAATAAGAACCAGGACTTGTTGATAAATTACTTGTACTTTCTTGGGAAGCATCAATAGTATATTTTATTGGGTTCATATTTTTTCTTTCAGAATCAATATCCCCATTTGCTAACTTACTATATGTTTTTTCATACCTTATTAATGATGTTATTTCTGATTTTCCTTTTAAATCACCAGTCAAGCCATCATTTAAAACTACAACTGCAGGAATATAATTAAATTTTATTTTCTTCTTAGGTGTCACAATCTCTTCAATATCACCAGTTCCAGAGTATATTACTTCTTCCACAGTTACAACATCATCTTTTTTTTCATAAATTTTTTTAAACCATCTTTGCTCTTTTAATGAATCAACTCCAGTCATTTCATAAAAAGAAGTAAACTTTGATAATTCATTATCCCTACCATTTAATTTTTCATAAGTAAACTCTAATGATGTTAAAAAGTTAATTGATATTCCAGTTTTCTCATTAAAGTTTAAAACAATTGCAACTCTCTTACCAATAAAACAATCCTTTGCTGCTTTTAATATATTTCCATTGAAATTATTTTTTTCTAACACCTTATCAAGAAAATCTTGTATAATTGCATTTTCTTCCTTATTTTCATCCGTTACATTATCAGGATTTACATTAAATGTTGGTGGATTTGAAAATAAAAATCTTGCCTCTTTATTCATAATCATAGCAGATTTTTTAAATCTTAAATTTGATGGTACATAATCACCATTTGAACCTTCCGGCACAAATTTATTACCAACTTCATATGCTCTATACAATGCTTTTATTTCTTCTATTTCATTTGAATAATCACTTTTCCTTTCATTCCCCATATCATCAAACAAAAAATAAGGAATATTTCTAAAAGCAACAACATAATCTTCTTCAAATTCCTGATTTTGCATTTTTTCTTCCTCAGTCATTTTAACCTCCTATAATTTTGAATGTTCAAATCTTGCTTTCTGTTTATTTAAAGTTGAATATCCAACAGTTGTTTTAGGGTTAGAATGTCCCATTAAATACTGTACTGTCAATAAATCTGAATGATTTAACATATTACAACAAAATGTATTTCTATACCTATGAACAGTTGAACTATCAACACCTGCATTCTTTGCTAAATTTTTCATTATCCTTCTTAACGATTCTGTTTTCATTTTATCAGCAACAAATCTTCCACATTCTAATCTTCTTCTTTCATTACAGAACAAATATTTTGAATGTATTCCTTTCATTTCTCTATCTATTAAATATTGTTCTAAATAATAAATACAAGTATCATTTAAAAATACTTCCCTTTGTTTTGCACCTTTACCATGTATTAAAATTTGTTTTTGAGTAAAATCAACATCATCCAATTTTATTTCACAAACTTCTTCATTTCTACAACCCGTGGTAAGTAACAAATCTAATAGTGCTCTCTGCTTTGTTGATTTACAGGAATCATAAAGTTTTGCTACTTCAACATCATTATATGGTTTTTTTACTTTTATTTCTTCTTTTACTCTTTTTATTTTTTTAACAGGATTCTTTTGTATATATTCCTCTTCGACAAGCCATTCAAAAAATACTGATAATTTTTTTCTTTTATTGTTAAGTGAAACACTACAATTACCTCTTTCTTCCATTTTAATAAAATACATTCTTATTGTATTAACATTAACATTTAACAAATCAACGTCAAACATTGTAATAAAATTTTTTAACGTTTGTAAATAACTATCTATTGTTTTTTGTGATTTTCCTTCTATTTTCTTACATGATAAAAACATATTTATTAATTTTATATTTCTTTCCGAATAAACAGAAGGTAATTGTTTTTGTTCTTCAATAAATTCAACGTTATAATTTTCCATTTCACAAATCAAAACATTTTTTAAATATCTAATTTCATCCTCTTCCAATTTGTTAGACATTTTTAAAATAATATTTTTGAACAACCTATCTTTTGCATCCATAGCATTTACCTCCAAATAGAAATTTATTTATTTTTATAAATTGATTATAACACATAATTTCTATTTTGTAAATGGTATATTTTAAAAAGATTTCATTATTGCATTTTAAACAACAGTTTAATATCCATATAACTGGAACATTGCAAGTTCACCGCAATTTGCAGAAGAAGGTGTAATGGTTTGACTATTTATATACAAACGATAATAGATATATGAAGCATCATTGTTCAATGCTTGTTTTTCAATATCATTAGAACTTGTTATGTTTGCCGTTAAATCAGTCCATTTCGCCCCATCATTTGAACCTTGAATTTTATAGCTAATAGAAGAAATATATGATTTAACCCACTTCACATCAAACTTTATAGCTTGTACCGCTTTTGTGAATTTATACATTACCCACTGATTTGTAATACTTCCTGCACCGGTATGCAACCATACAGTAGAATCATTATTGTCAAAAGCATAATATGCAGGATAATTACTGTGAGCAGAACTTGCACTAGCATTACCACTAGGAGTTGTATTGCTTGTCATAGTTGGTATTAACGGATTATTACCCATTATATTTTTAAGAATATTTTGTACACTCGTTAAACTGTTGTTTAACTCCTCAATTTTATTGTTTAACACATAAACTGTATTCGCATCAGCGGCACCTTTACCTGCCTGATTTGTAAGAAAATTATTGATAAGAGGGACAGCATCCCCAACTGCCCCAGCTATCTTTGATAATATTCCATTTTTAAAAATATTAACACTCATAATTTTACTCCTTGTTTTCTTCTAACCATAATTCAACCCTTGCTCTCCAAAATGTTGGAACTTCATCAATTGTAATAATACCTGCTTTTACTTTTCTTCCATAAAATGCTGCCATATTATATACCTCCTGCAATATCACTAACTGCTGTTCCTAAATCAGAAATTGCTGCATCATGTACTTCTGTTGTTTCTTTTAATGTAGCAATTTCATTCATCAACTCTTTTGTTTTTTCCTCTAATAATTCAACCTCAGTTTTCACTCTAAGATTAATTATTGTATTAACAGTTCCATCATTATTAAAACTTGATGTTTCATTTACAAAAACAAGATTTTCATAATTCGCAATCACTAAACCACTTGAGTTTTTAATTGTTACTGTTTTTAAATTATCATTTGTTAATTCAGAAATACATTCAATTAATTCATTATAATTTCCAAATACAACACCAATACTTGATAAGGAAGAACCTTCCTTTATACTTATCTCTTTCAAATTTTTTAAAATTAAAGTATCCATAAAAAATCTCCTTTCAATAAAAAATATGTTAATATTAAATTTTACATTTTATTAAATTACTAAATATAAAATACATAAAATTTGTTACTACAAACACATTACTAATAAACAGCAGTTTAAATTACTCAACAGAAGAAAATATAATCGGTACTTGGATAGACGGAAAACCAATATATCGTAAGATGGTAAATATATCTACTGATATAATAATGCCAATTGGTTCTTGGAAATCTTCAGGCATTATAATCGATAACCTTGATACTTTGGTATATGCCGATTGCAAAGAATATCCAAATACTTTCGGTTTTAAATACGCTAATAACGTATTGCAAATTATAACAGGCATATCTAGTTTTGTGTTAAGAGAAAAAAATTATATTGTAGTTGAATATACTAAGACTACTGATTAATGTGAAAAATAATTATTTAACAGCAGAATTGTTTCCCACGAATCAGCATATCAAACTTACTTCTTTAATCCATAAGCAACAAAAGTAGATGTTTTACAACTTATTACATCTCCTTTTTTGGCGTATCCATGTGATGTCGAAATATATAATGTTGACGGAGATATTGATGCTGAATTTTTTGCTCCGACATAAGTGTTATTTACCTTTACTCGGTAGTCTGTGCTAATAGTCGACCCATAATACTCGCAGTATAACGACTCAAAATAGATATCTTCTGTTGCCACCCAATCTGTAATAGCACCACTTTTAACGATATTTGTATAATCTGGAAAGGCAGTATTTTCACTTAAACTGCTGTTTATTTCATTAATCTGTGTTTGAAAACTACTTGTTTCTTCATCATCAGTTATATTAACAACTGCATCTTCTGGAATTTGCCCTAATGCAATAGCTTCCTCAATAGCAGCTTTCGTTCCAGTATACATTGGTGTTACAACAACACCCCCTGTAATTTGTTCCCCGTTTGCTGCATGAGCTGTTGCCCCTTGCAAAAGGTTTTCTGATGAAACAGAATCCCCTGTTAAATCAATTAATGTCTCATCTCCTAAAACAACTTTACTTACAGCCATTTAATTCACCTACCCTATCGTAGTTGTAATACCACCTGCTGAATTTTCAGAATCAACTCTTGGTATTGCATTTACAGTAACCTGTGACAAATAATCATAACCTTCATCAGGTAAAATTGTCTGTGGTGATAAACTAGGAGTAACTGTTTTAGATTGTGCAGAAATTTCTTCACCACCATAAGTACCTGTTACCCCAAGAACTTCAATTCCTGCCTTAATATTACCAGGAATAATTTTTGCCTTTTCTACTGAATCAATATCTACAGTTCCAGACCCATCATGGAAACCTAACGGTACGGTATAAGGTGTCTCTAAATTACTAATTTTACCTGCAACAGCACCATTGTTAGGCATTGTACCAGTCACCTTTGAGCCCCTGACATATGCAGTTTTATTTAACAATAGTTCAGCTGCCGAAGCAGTTGCATCCTGTGTATCTGCATCATTTGTATTAGTACCTGTTATAATTGCACCAGATTTATCATGTGCTGTAAGTCCTTTTGCAAGTTTATCTGCTTGCACTGTATCATTTGTTAAATCAATTAAAGTTTCACTACCAAATATAACTTTATTTACTGCCATTTCAATTTCCTCCTATTACAACTGTTTGTCCATTAGATAAATTATCAAACTGATATTTTGGTATTTCTAAAACAACAACATCCTTAGACATTGATTTATTCCTTGTTTCTAACACTTTTTGACTAATTGACGGAGTTACATTATATTCCCCTGTATAATATGGTAATCTTTCTGATGTACCACCCTCTGAAACATCAATATCAATAATTTCAGACATAAAAAAATCAGAACTCATATCAATAATATTACTCATGGATAACACCTTCTTTCAATATATTATCCAAATTTATCTTTTTTATATTACTTGCATATGCTTTCTTATTTGAATCAAGAAATCTTACCTGTGTTTCAACATTACTACCATAGAAATTTAATGTATCTTCCTGGGATAATTCTATTGTCAAAGTTTTGTTTTCATTATTAACAATAATATCATCTTTACCAAAAGTCTTTTCATACATCAAAGTTTTTAATGTAACCCAAATTTGTAACATACCATTCAAATCTAAGTTAGAATTTACATTATAAATTAATGTTGGGGTAGTTCCTCTATACAAAATAACCACCTCCTTAAAATTGACTTACAGAGCTCACCTTACCATTATTATTGATTGCCCAGTATTTTGTTTCCCTACTATCAATATGAACAAACGTATTGTACCTTATAATTCCATTTATTCCTAATGATTGTGCATACTTAGCAACCTCTTGTGGCGTTTTCCCTTTTACAACAATATCAAATGCCATACCTTTTAAATGGTATGAATTTTTAGCACCACCACATTTTGTATTCCAACTAACTGTTCTATAAGCAGAATTTATTGTAACAGGAACTCCAAAATGGTCCCTTATTTTTTGCAATTTATCTTTTACAAAATCAACATCAATTAATATTTTATCAGATCCATCCTTGCATCTAAATTCTTTTACTTTAAAGTTTTTAGATATACTTTGACTTCCTTCTTTTACTAATGAAAAAGTTGAAATTCCATTTTTATTATCTACAGAATTTTCATCCTCATAACAAATATTAAAATCAACATTTCCTTCAATTCCATCAATAATTCCATAGGATGTATACTGCCAACCCCATAAATTATTTTTTATCACAGGTTTCTTTAAATCATTTGGATTTTGTGTAAACAACATATTTGCTTTACTTGGATATCTTGCAATCCAAAACGGACAATCAAGTTCATTATAATACTTACTAAATTCTGTATTATAAAAACTAAGTCCTGTATATACTCCAAATTTATACCCATTACTTTCTATCACATTTTGATATTCTTTTACAATATCTATCAATGTATGACCAAGTCCATGTTGGGTTTCATCCTCTACATCCATCCAAATTTCTTTTTTAAAACTTTTCATTTTATCAATATTATTTTTCTTAATTATATCAACAACTGCATTTGCATCAACTCTTGCCTTTTCCCTTGTTAACGCATAAGTATAATTATATACACTAAATGGTATATTATTAACAATACAACCAGTTGAATTACTTAAGAATTGTTTATCAATTGTTAAATCTTTTCTTATAATTTTTAAAATAGCAAATGAAACACCATTACTTTTAACTTTTTTCCAATCAATTACTCCCTGATAAGAACTTACATCAATTCCCTTCATTTACTCACCTCCATTTTATAAACGTGGAAAAGAGGAACTAGTCCTCTTTCACGCTTTCATTTGATACAAGTGTATTTATAACAGCTTTATTATGTTTTACTTCATTCACAATTCCCTCCACAATAGTATCAATTTGGTCATAAGAAAGATTAATATGTAACTTTTCATTCATAATATTCATAACATAGTTCATTACATATTCCTTCTTTTCCTGCCATTGTTCAACTGTATAAATTTGTTCTGCACACCTAACAGCAATTTTTACATATTCAAATAATTTACTTAATTCCTCTGAACTTATCTTTGATTTGATAAATGGAACAACATATGCTGTTACTAATGCACCACAAATTGAAACAATTGCTAAAATAATCTTTACAAACAATTCACTATTCATTTATCCCTCCATAGACTCATTTGAGTCTTCTATAACATCATTTTTTTCCTGTAATCTTATAATTTCTTCTTGTTTCTTTCCAAAATAACTTTTTACAAAATAGGGAACAATAACAGCAATAATACTTGTTACTAATGTAATACTTAATGTCTCTAAATGAATTGCATCATTTTTTATTATATCAGTAACATAAAATACACTTAACCAAAGCATAACAAAATATTGCCATCTATCCAACCAATTCTTACTATATTCTTTTTTAGTTAGATTCTTTTTTACTTTCATTTATAACACCATACTTTACAGCTTTTTCTTTAGGTACAACAGACATACCAGATTTTAATTTCATAATAACATCACCAGGTAAAGCAGTTAACGTTCTTGTTGGTGCATAAATAGTAACACTAACAACTTTTCTATCATCATCCAAATTAACCTTTGCTCTACCCCTTGCTGTTTCATCATTAAACCAAACAGGCATTTTGTCTTTTCCTAAAACAAATTTCAATGAATCCATAATCACACCTCCTTACCTATAAGTTATTCCTGAACTTGTTTTTCTTACAAATTTTACTTTTTCAACTTTTTCTTTTTTATTCAATTTCTTCCTAATCATAGACATAACATCATCCCATTCTTGATTCAAATCTGTTTGGGACATATTAAATAGTCTATTCCTATATTCCTTATCAACACACATTTTAAACACCTCTATAACTATTATTTTTACGTTTTTTCAAATCAGCAACAGTATAGTCATCTATTGCATACCATATTGCTGAAAATGTATGGGGGTCTATATTAAAACGGGAATAGTCAATTGTTCCATTCCTATTTTTCTTGTAAGTTAAATCTTTTAACTCCTTAATTGTATTTACACAATCACTGCTACAAATAATTCTTTTAAATCTTTTACATTTTTTTGTATTTGCAATTCTACTTCCCTCAGATTTTTTATCAGCTTGTTTTTTACAAGGAAACATTTTAAATCCTTGTTGTCTAAAATAACGAATTGTTTTTGGTTCTGCATTATCAGCTTTAATTTCTTCTTCCTTTATATTTTCATCCCATTCTACAAGAGCAATTGCAGTTTTATCATCCGTCATTTTATTTTTGTAATATTCCTTGTAAATATACAACCATTTATTTTTATCATCAATTGCAACCTTTATTACTGCATTGTATGAAGTTTCAAAACCAAAGTCCATACCAATTCTCTTCCATTCCTCACCTAATTCTGCAACATAGTGATTTACTAACTTAGAATTCATAACCTCAAATTGTGGAAGAACACGTAAACCAGTTGCACCAAATCTACCTAATCTAGCAACAATCCATAATGCTCGGTCATATTCTTTTAAATCATCCAAACGTTGGATATAATCACGAGGCAGAAATGGGTTATCATCACAAGTAGAATGGTGATAATAAACTTTTCCTTTTATTAATGTTTTTTTCTGATAAAGAAGTTCATCACTTACAATTCTTTTTACTGTTCCATCATCCTTTATTTTTTCAAAAAATTGCTGATATACCCAATTGAATTTACCAACAGGGTTGCAACTCAAAATAAAGTGCATAGAAGTTTTAAACGTTCTGATACGGCCTAATATTTCAAGGTATGCATCATAAGTAACTTCACTACATTCCTCTATCCATACAATGGAAACACCATTTAATGATTTTAATTTTTCAGTACTGTCCATACCTTTGAAAATTATTCTGGAACCATTCGGAAACTTAAACTCCAATGGACTATTTTTAAAACAAACCTTTGTAGGATGTTTTCTGACTCCATTATCTGCTAATAAATGCATATCCTCTAATACTTGTTTTATCAAGTCAAATGTAGATTCTTTATGGGTATCATAAACATCACGAAATACACAGGCTTTTCTTTTTTCGGAAAATAACTTCAAAATAATCTTTTGTACAATTGCATGGGATTTTCCACTACCATAAGATCCTATGGATAAATAAGTTTCATAGTTCCAGTCAAAAATAAAATCATCAAAAGCAGGACTAATGTTCATAGTTGCTTTTGGCATATTTTTACTTCCTTTTACCTTTTTCTTTTATTATAACATATGTTATGCAATTTGTAAATAGTAAACTATATTTTAAATTCCTAAATTTAAAAATATTTTATTAATCTTGTGCCATTGTATTGCAAACCAGTCAATTGTAGTTTCATCCTGGCCAAATTCATTTGGATGTTGCCAGTTATTATCCAATCCACTTTCAATCATAAATGCATGGATAATTTCATGACGCATAATTTCTGCTTCATATTGTTTCCAATTTTTAAAACCAGATTCTTCATTATACTTTGTAATATAAATCTTACATTGTGTTTTGTCAACAAAACCATCTTTCCCTTTTATTCTTGGTTCTTCTTTCTCATCTACAAAAACAATTTCATAAGTAGTACCAAGAACAGTGATAAATTTACTCATCTTCGTCTTCATCCTCCCAATCTTCAGGCCAATAATCTAAATCTTTTTCATCAGATTCTTCTTCCTTTGTTTGTTCCTGTTTTTTCGGTTGGAAATTAACTTCCTGATTTACATTATCACCAAGGCTATCTTCTTTCGGACCACGAACAATGGTAATATTGATATTACTATCTTCTTCATCCAATTCCAGAACCTTGTCACGATTCCGTTTCCACTGGTCATGCTTTCTATTATTCAACCATGCCATACAAGCAGTAACATTTGGTGCAACTTCTCTCGTTGTTGTTTCTTTCAACACTTCAAATGTTTCCCCATTAATAATCTTCTTTCCTAATGTTACTTTTATTTCCTTTGTGGTATAACCTAATGCTGCTTTCAATAATGCATTTTCAACTTTGTAATCTACCAGTTCTTTACCAGTATTTAATGCCTGTGCAATTTCGGGATAGCGTTTCCTCCATTTTGATAAAGTATAACGTTCAATTCCCATTCTATCTGCTATTTCATTTAACAGATATCCATCTCTTGCCCATGCCTCAATTAATATCAAACCATCGTCTGTTAACCAATAGTCAACTTTGCTATCTCTTTCTTTTCCCAATGTCATTTCCTCCTTTCATTCCCGGCTAATAGTCTTTCAAATTTCTGGAAGTAAAAAATTTGGTTAAGACTTTTTCAAATACACAACAAAAAAGTTATTTTGGAGAAAAAAATATGCCACTTTAGAGACGTTGTATTTGCCTCATTTAAGCGGTTACGTTTCAACATGAGTATTTCATCATCCTTTTGATTACAAGCGATTTAAGAGGCATCTGGCGCATCCTCAAAGGCATCTGCATCCTATTCAAAAGCGGAGGGCCTTATATATATATGAAACTAGGATTTCTAGGACTTAAGTGGTCCATTTTTAAAATAACACGCATTATGTAACTCCCGTTATGATAACACACGTTATTGAATACACAATAAAAAATGCACGTGTTATTTTTACGTGCATAATTTAT